>VBEK01000156.1 GCA_005889135.1 Chloroflexota bacterium | reverse complement strand
AGCAACCTGGTGATGAACCAGCTCGGCTCCAAGCTCCTGCCTGGTTTTGACCTGCTGGAGAAGGCGTACCGGGAGCGCACCTCCGGCAAGAGCGCGCTCGAGGTGCTGATCTGGAAGCTGACGGGGCTTGACCTCAAGCTGCAGCAGTACCAGCGCGGCGAGGCGTTCTGCAGGGCGGTCTACGACGCCTACGGGATGGCGGTGCTGAACCGCGTCTGGGACGGCCCGGGGTCAATGCCCACGCTGCGGGAGCTGGGCAACCCCGTGCAGTGGCACCGGCGCGTGAGCGCGGGGCCGGCCCTGAGGCGCAGTGGCGGTGCGCGCTAGGCGACCGCGCGGTCTTAGTCCCGAAGCTCTTCTTGCGCGGTTTCTTCGCTGATCGGCATCACCGCCACCGGCAGGTCGGCGATGTCGAAGTAGCGGACCGGCTTGCTGAGCCGCTTCGCGATCCCCACCTGGACCTTCACGCCGAGCGACAGCCGCCCGAAAACCCACACCTCGTCCGAGCGGGAGAGCAGGTTGTTCATGGCCTCACGCACGACGTCCTTGTCCACGGTGTGCATGAGGTAGTAGTCGAAGAGCATGAAGGGGCTGACCGGCACCATTCCGGAGTCGAGGACGAACTTCTGGATGTGAGCGCGCCAGTAGAAAGATTTGTTCGACATGGCGACGTACACGATCTTTTTGGGGTGACGGAGGGTCTCCTCGGCCTGGTCGCGGGCACTCGGTTTGGTGGTTGGCGCGAAGATCCGCTCGAGGATGTCCTCGGCCGCCTTGCCGGTGATCGCCATCTACTGCGCCCTGCTACCCCTTCCACCCGATTCCGATTTAAGCGGCGGTTATCGTAACAGTCGTGCCCGCGACCTCCCTTTTCGACCTGTCCGGAAGGGTCGCGCTGGTCACCGGGGCCAGCCGCGGCATCGGAAGCGCCATCGCCGAGACCCTCGCCGAGCACGGCGCCAACGTCGTCCTGAGCAGCCGCAAGCAGGCTGACCTGGACGCCGAGGCCGAGCGCATCAACGCCCGGCACGCGGAGAAGGCGACGCCGATCGCCGCTCACGCCGGGCGCCAGGAGGACATGGAGCGCCTGGTCCAGGACGTCATGTCCCGCTTCTCGCGCATCGACATCCTCGTCAACAACGCCGGCACCAACCCCTACTTCGGCCCGGTGCTGGGGGCTGAGCTGTCCGCGTGGGACAAGACCTTCGAGGTCAACCTCCGGGGGTACTTCATCCTCACCAAGCTCGTCTACGAGGCCTGGATGGAGGCTCACGGCGGCGCGATCGTGAACATCTCGAGCATCGGCGGGCTGCGGCCCGGCATAGGCCTGGGCGTCTACAACATCACCAAGGCCGGGGTGATCATGCTCACCCGCCAGCTCGCGCGCGAGATCGGCGGCAAGGTGCGCGTCAACGCCGTCGCCCCCGGGCTTGTCAAGACCCGCTTCGCGGAGGCGCTGTGGGGCAACCAGGAGATCCTGGACCGGGTCCTGGCGCAGAATCCGATGGGCCGGATCGGCGTCCCGGACGAGATCGCGGCCGCGGTCCTGTTCCTGGCCTCCGACGCCGCTAGCTACGTGAACGGCGAAGTGCTGGTTGTCGACGGGGGCGGCGGGGGGGAGCCGTAACCTCCTCAACCTGCTCCGCTGCCTCGCCGTTCTCGGACGCGACCTGGCGGCTGTGGATGAAGTCCTCGAGCTCCTTCTCGTACTGGTAGGCGTGCCGGTCGGGCTCGTAGCGGAGAACTCGCCGCTGCTGAATGAAGTCCTCGAACGCGGCGCGGGTGTCGCGCGCGGCCCGGAACCCGAGCTCGCGCGCCGCTTTGGTCGTGGTCAGCGTGCGGCCCCACCGCAGGAGGTCGAGGAGCTGCGGGGAGAGGAAGGCGATCCCCGCCCGGCGGATCGCGAACGCCGCCAGGCCCAGCCCGAGCGGCGGCAGGAGCGGCGCGTGCAGCTTGCCGGCCGAGTCGAGCAGCGTTGAGAGCGGCTCGTTGCCGGGCGCGGCGATGTTGTAGGCGCCGCCCGCACCTCGGCGCGTCGCCAGCACCATGGCCTCGATGCAGTCCTCGACGTGGATCAGCTGGATCGGCGGGTCGTAGCCGATGACCGTCGGCACGACCTCGAGGTCGAGGTAGCGCGCGAGGGGCTGCGGCTCCTGCGGGTTGAGGCTGTTGCTGAAGCGCAGGGTGAGGATCGTGATGCGTCGAAGCGCGACCCGTAGACGTGCCCCGAGGACTTGAGGACGAACCTGCGCACGGGGCTGCCCTCGCCCGCGCATCCGGCCAGAAGATTGAGCGTGCCGATGACGTTCATCTCGTGCGCCCGCGCCGGGTCCATGTCGAAGGAGTCGATTCGCGTCAGCGTGTGCACCACCGTGTCGATGCCCACCGCCCGCACGAGCTTGCCGATCAGGGAGTGGCGGATGTCCAGCTTCAGGTAGTCGGCGCGGCCGAGGTCGTAGCGAGGCTCGCGGATGTCGATGCCGATGACGTCGGCGACGTCGGGGTCCTCGACCAGGCGCTGCACCAGCAGCGCGCCCCACCAGCGCGCCACACCCGTGACGAGGATTCGTCGTTTGCGGGCCACGAAGACCCAGTCTAAGAGGCCCTCACGACCTTCGATAGTCGCGACTATCCGCGCGTTTGGCGCCTGAGAACGGCCGTTAGTCGCGACTATCCACGCGTTTGGTGCCTGAGAAGCGCCGTTAGTCGCGACTATCGGCGCCTGTGGCCTAGTAGGTGCGCTTGATGACGTCCCGCTCCACGAGCGCGACCGCGCGCGAAACCACCTCGAGCAGCGGCAGCCTGGCCTGGCGCAGCGCGAACTCCAGCTGGCGCAGCAGCGAGTACAGCGCCTTCATGGCCTTGATCGCGTCGCCGATGTCGACGTTCGGCGGCAGCGGGATCTTGTCGAGCGGCTCGCCCGACGACCATCGGTAGGCGAAGTCGATGAAGTCGTGCGAAGGCGTGCGCAGGTTTGGCTCGTCGAGATCCCGCTCCATGTCGGCGAACCGGAAGTAGAGCGAGCGGACAAGACGCGCCGTCTGCGCGATGGCGGGCGTCGGGTAGCGCCTCGCGGTCCGCGGCTGGCCCCGGTCACCGCGCCGCTCGCGGTCCTCGGCGGCGAGCATCACAATCACGGCGCAGAGCTCCTCGGGGGTCAGGCCCTCGAGCCAGCCCAGGGAGACGGCCTCGGCGACCAGGATCGTGTTCTCCCCGTACACGCGCGCGGCGAACAGGCCTTTGTCGGTCGGCTTGTCGCTCTTGAGGAAGCCGGTCTCCTCCAGGATCTTCTCCAGGCGCCGGAGCTTGCGCGGGTACTCGTCCATCTGCCCCGTGGCCTCGTGCCGGCCGCGGTCGAGCTCCTGCTGCAGGCCGCGGATCTCGCCGTACTTCTGCAGCAGCTCGCCGAAGCGCGGCGAGCGCACGACCTTGAGCTTGCGCTGGCGCTCGAGCAAGCCCTTGGCCTCCACCTCCAGGCGCTGCGCGAGGCGGCCCGCGTGTCCCATCGCCCGCGACTGCCGGCCTCTCCGATGTCTCCTCTCGGCCCCGGCCTCGCGGCGCAGGCGCTTGAGCTCGATCCGGATCGCTCGCCGCCGCTCCTCGAGCTTGAAGTACTGGGCCACGTCCTCCATCGCGACCTCGCCGCCATCCCACATCCGGCGTCGGTCGTCCAGCTGGTCGCGGACGTTGGCAAAGCGCGTCTCCACCTCGCCCGCCGCGAGCCGCTTCTGGAACTGCCCGAACGAGCGCTGCATCAGGGCCTCAGCCTCCGCCGGCGTGTAGACGCGCAGCAGGTTGAGGGCCATGTTGTAGCTGGGCAGGAACTTCGACTCGACGACGAGCGTCGGCCCCATCGCCACCTCGTAGATCGTCCCGACCTCGACGTCGGCCTCCTTGAGGATCACCCCATGACCGATGACGTCGATGCCGCGCCTGCCGGCGCGACCCATCAGCTGCGTCAGCTCGCCGGTGGTCAGGGTCGAGAAGTTGACGCCGTCGAACTTGGTGAAGGAGGAGACCACCACGCCACGCGCGGGCATGTTGATGCCCAGGGACAGGGTCTCGGTCGCAAACACGACCTTGATGAGGCCGCGCTGGAACAGCTCCTCGACCATCTCCTTGTGGTAGGGCAGCAGGCCGGCGTGGTGCTCGGCCAGGCCGCGGCGCAGCAGGCGCGAGTCGACCATGCGCCGGAACAGGGCCTCCTCGTCCTGGTCCTTCAGACCCTGGAGCCTTTCGGCGGCGACCCGATCGATCTCCTGCTTCTCGGTGGAGGTGGTCAGGTCGATCTCGTGGTACGCGCACCGCTGCAGCGCCTCGCGACAGCCGCGGCGGGAGAAGATGAAGTAGATCGCGGGCAGCATCTCCAGCGCGCGCAGCTGCTCGATCACGTGCAGGAGGTCGTTCGACGGCAGGCCGCGGTAGCCGCCGATGCGGTACGAGGCCTCCTCCTCCTGCGCCGCCCGTGCCCAGGTGCGCTGGTCGATGCCGCCGTCGTCCTTGAACAGCGGGTAGAGGCGGTTGTTGACGGCGAGCCACATCTTCAGCTCGACCGGGCGGACGTCGTGGAAGACGGTCTCCATGCCGCCGCGGTTCTCCGCCATCCAGTCCGCGATCTCGCGGTAGTTGCCGATGGTGGCGGAGAGGCCGACCAGCTTGATGGTCGACGGCGCCTGGATGACGATCTCCTCCCAGACCGAGCCGCGGGGGAAGTCGTCGATGTAGTGCACCTCGTCCAGGACGACGTAGCGCACCAGGTCGAGCCGGCCCGGGTCCTCGTAGATGAGGTTGCGCAGGATCTCGGTCGTCATGACCACGATGGGGGCGCCGTCGTTGATGGTGTTCTCCCCCGTGACGAGCCCGACCGCGCGCTCGCCGTGCTCGCGGACGAAGTCGTGGTACTTCTGGTTGCTCAGGGCCTTGAGCGGCGTGGTGTAGAGGACCTTCGCGCCCTCGCGCAGGGCACGGAAGATGGCGTACTCGGCGACGACAGTCTTGCCGCTCGACGTGGGCGCGCTGACCAGCACGCCGCCGCGTCCGTGGTCGAGCTTCTCGATCGCCTCGCGCTGAAAGGCGTCAAGCGGGAAGGGCAGAGTGGCTTGAAACTCATCCAGGAGGGTTTCGGCCGTCTTCACAGGGGTAGCAGCTCAGTGGACACGTCGGTGACCTGGGCGCCGTCCGCGTGCGCCTCGACGAACGCCAGGGCCGCCGCCAGGACGCGGTCCGCCTGCCGGCCGTCGCCGCTGACGGTCACGATCGCGATCTCGGCCAGCTGCCACCGGTCGAGCTCCCCGACCTCGGCCGCCGCGACCTTGAGCTCCTGGCGAAGCCTGCGGAGCAGCCCGCTGACCACCTGGCGCTTGGATTTCAGCGATCCGGACTCAGGGACGTGAAGGACGATGCGGGCGACGCCTATCACAACTTTCGCTGCCAAAAACGAGTTCATTTTTGACCAATTGACACAACTCTTCATAATCATCCTGGGGATTTGCGGCGCCCGGCTGCACAAGGGCGCGCCTTTGGAGGTCAAAGATGAGCCGAGACGAGGATGCCGGTGACTCGGGGTTCGAACGTTTCGAACATTTCCTGGAGCAGTGGTCCCGCCGCGACTTCCTGAAGCGAACCGGTGGGGCGGCCGCCTACGTGGCCTTCCTGGCCGGCGGCGTCGAGTTCCTCGAGGCTTGCGCTGGCGGTGGAGGGACCCAGAGCGCCACCCCGAAGAAGGGCGGCCACGTGGTCGAAGGCAACATCACGGACATCCGAACCCTCAACTCGATGTTAAGCAGCGACACCGCGTCTAACCAGGTCATCGGGCTCATGTTCGATGGCCTCTTGAACCAGAAGAAGAACGGCGACCTGATCGGCGCCATTGCCCAGGATGTGCCCAAGCCTTCGAGCGACGGCCTGACATACACGTTCAAGCTGCGCGACAACCTGAAGTGGTCGGACGGTCAGGCGATCACCGCCGACGACGTCAAGTTCACCTACGCGTTGGCCTATGACCCTCAGTACAAGGACTTCGCCTCGCCGCGGCGCGGCGACCTCTCCAAGTACATCGCCAGCATCGATACCCCCGACCCGAAGACCGTGGTCGTCAAAACGACGCAGGTCTACGCTCCGTTCCTGGCGAGCCACGGTCTGTACGGCATCCTGCCCAAGCACGTACTCGGCAACCTCGACGGCAAAGCCTTGAACTCGGCCGAATTCAACAGCGGCCCGACGGTGGTCAACGGCCCCTTCAAGTTCAAGAGCTGGGACAAGGGGCAGCAGGTCACGCTGGAGCGCAACGACAGCTACTGGGGCGGAGCGCCCTATCTCGACCAGTGGATCGTGAAGGTGCTGCCAGACTCGGTCGCCCTCACCAACCAGCTCAAGACCGGCGAACTGGACATCGGTCCCGTCGACCCAGGGCAGTTCGACAACCTGAAGACCACCGAGTCGGTGACGACGACCGAGTTCCCGGTGCCTACGTTCACCTTCTACGCGTACAACCTGAACCCCGACACCAAGGCGGGCAAGCTGTTCGGCGACAAAGCCGTGCGCCAGGCGCTGCTGTTCGCGTTGAACCGCAAGCAGATCGTCGACGCTGTGTTCTTCGGTCACGGCAAGGTCGCCAACTCTGTCGAGCCGCCGACCTCGTGGGCGTACAAGGACAAGCCGAAGATCCTCTACACCTTCGACAAGGCGAAGGCCGAGTCGCTGCTCGACGGCGCCGGCTGGGCCAAGGGAGCGGACGGGATCCGGGCCAAGGGCGGCCTCAAGCTCAAGTTCGACATGATCACCAACGCGGGCAACAAGCAGCGCGAGTCGATGCTCCAGGTCATGCAGCAGTCGTGGAAGGACATCGGCGTCGAAGCGACGCCGTCCCTGATCCAGTTCCCGCAGCTCGTGAGCCAGATCGTCAACATCCGCACGTTCGACGTGTTCCTGGTGGGCTTCAACTGGTCCAACGACCCCGACGAGGCCCCGCTCTACCACTCGCGGAACGCCGTGCCTGGCGGCTTCAACGGCGCCGACTTCAAGAACGACCAGGTCGACTCCATCCTCGACCAGGCTCTGGGCACGCTCGACAAGGCCAAGCGCAAGCAGCTGTATGAGCAGTTCCAGGACATCATGTCCGAGGAGGTGCCGTCGCCGGTCGTGCTGTTCAACACCGGCATCTACGGCTGGAACAAGCGCGTCCAGGGCACCGACTTCGGATCGTTCAACCAGTTCGGCAACCGCCCCTGGGCCCACACTGTCTGGGTCACCGACGGCAAGTGATTTGAAGACGGAGAGGAATACCAAGGACCGCCGGGTTTAAATACGTAAGGGCAGATGCTCGCCAAGTACGTCGCCCGGCGGTTCCTGGCCTCTCTGATCGTGGTCCTGGGCGTGACCGCGATCACGCTCGCCCTCATGAAGACCACCAGCGGCAGCTACGTGCCGGGCATCGACCTCAATCCGGCGCTGCGGCCTGAGGACATCGCCCGGCTGAGGACCCAGCTCGGCCTGGATGAGCCGCCGCAGGTCTGGTACGCGACATGGCTCTGGAACGTCATCCACGGCGACTTCGGCCGCTCCATGATCGACGGCAGCCGGGTCACGGACCACATCTTCGAGCGCCTTCCAAACACCCTCGAGCTCACCGCCACGGCGATCGTGATCGGCGTGCTCGTGGCCGTCCCGCTGGGCGTGATCGGCGCCCTGCGGCGCGGCAGCAAGGCCGACCACGGGCTGACCGTGGTCTCGGTCGCTGGGTTTGCTGTGCCCCAGTTCTGGATGGGCCTGATGCTCATCCTCATCTTCTCGGTCACGCTCGAGCAGCACGGATTGCCATGGCTGCCCTCGAGCGGCGCCTTCAGCGCCTTCCAGGGCGGCGACCTCCTCGACCGCGTCCAGCACCTCATCCTGCCCGCGACCGTGCTCTCCTTCTTCTACACGTCGACCTGGTCGAGGTTCATCCGCTCGAGCATGCTCGAGGTCCTGTCCCAGGATTACATACGCACGGCGCGCGCCAAGGGTATGAGCGAGCGCCGCGTCGTCTATCTCCACGGCCTGCGCAACGCCCTCATCCCGCTGATCACACTGATCGGTCTCGAGTTGCCCGGCCTGGTCAGCGGCGGCCTGGTCGTCGAGGTCGTGTTCGGCTGGCCGGGCATCGGCAAGCTCGCCTTCGAACGGGCGCTGCAGTACGACTACACGACGGTCATGGGGGTCACCTTCTTCGCCACCTTGCTCGTCATCGCCGGCAACCTCCTCGCCGACCTCCTGTATGGGGTGCTCGACCCACGGATCAGGTACGGATGATCGGGCCGAGCCGCGTCGCCGAGCTGGAGATGCCGGCCGCCGGGATCGAGACCGGCGCCGCGCGTCCCGCTCAGAGCTACTGGAACGAGTCCTGGGAGCGGCTGCGCGGCAACCGGCTCGGCGTCGCTGCGGGCCTTCTGATCGTGGTCCTCGCCCTCGTCGCCGTCATGGCGCCGCTCCTCTCCGCGGTGCTCACCCACGCCCAGCCGCAGACGATCGACCTCGACTCGACGTTCGCGCGCCCCGGGGCCGGCGGGCATCTGCTGGGCGCGGACGAGCTCGGCCGCGACACCCTGACCCGGCTGATCTGGGGCGCGCGGGTGTCGCTGGGCGTCGCGTTCCTCACCGTGGCCATGTCGCTGACCGTCGGCACCGCGGTCGGCATGATGGCGGGCTACTACGGCGGCTGGCTCGACGACGTGCTGATGCGCTTTGTCGACATGGTGCTCGCCATCCCCGCGATCTTCCTGTTCATCCTGATGTCGATCCTGATCCGGCCCAACGCCATCACCCTGGCCGCGATCGTGGCCTCGGTGGGGTGGGGCAGCGTCGCCCGTCTGGTGCGCGGCGAGGTGTTGTCGGTGAAGCAGCGGGACTTCATCCTCGCCACCAGGTCGATCGGCGCGCGGGACTCGCGACTGATGCTCCGCCACCTGCTGCCCAACGTGCTGCCGGTGCTCATCGTCGCCGCCAGCCTCGGAGTCGGGCAGATCATCCTCGTGGAGGCCGCACTGGACTTCCTGGGCCTCGGCATCCAGCCGCCGACGCCGAGCTGGGGCAACATGCTGACCAACGCTCAGAGCTACTTCTTCCGCTCCGGATCCCTGGTCGCGTTCCCCGGCATCACGATCTTCATCACGGTGCTCGCCTCGAACATCTTCGGCAACGCAGTCCGCGACGCCTTCGACCCGAGACTGAAGTCCTAGGCCTTCTGCGTTGACCCAGCCGCTGCTCGAGGTCAGTGACCTGCACACGGTCTTCTCGACCAAGGAAGGGATGGTCAAGGCCGTCGACGGCGTGTCGTTCGAGCTCCATGCCGGGGAGACGCTGGGCATCGTCGGCGAGTCCGGCTGCGGCAAGTCGGTGACGGCGCTGAGCATCATGCGGCTGCAGCGACCGGGCCGCATCGTCGGGGGCAAGGTGATGTTCAAAGGCCAGGACCTCACGCGCGTCAGCGAGTACGAGATGCGCGAGGTCCGGGGCAAGGAGATCGCGATGATCTTCCAGGACCCGATGACTTCGCTGAACCCGGTCTACCGGGTAGGGTGGCAGGTCGGCGAGCCGACGCGCCTGCACGGCGGCTGGGATGCGAAGAAGGCGCTGTCCAGCGCCGTCACCATGCTGGCCCGCGTCGGCATCCCGTCCGCGGCCGCGCGGGCGAAAGACTATCCGCACCAGTTCTCAGGCGGCATGCGCCAGCGCGCCATGATCGCCATGGGCCTGACCACGACGCCCGAGGTCTTGATCGCGGACGAGCCGACCACCGCGCTCGACGTCACGATCCAGGCGCAGATCCTGGACCTGCTGCGTGACGTCAATCGCGAGTTCGGCACCGCGACGATCCTGATCACGCACAACCTCGGCGTGGTCGCAGGCATGTGCCAGCGGCTGATCGTGATGTACGCAGGCAAGATCGTCGAGGCCGGCCCGACGACCGACGTCTTCGCCAACCCCAAGCACCCGTACACATGGTCACTGCTGCGCTCCATCCCGCGACTCGACGCCGAGCGCCACGAGCCGTTGAAGCCGATCGAGGGGCTGCCCCCGAACCTCGTCGATCTGCCCGCAGGCTGCTCATTCCACCCGCGGTGCGTGTTCAAGGTGGACCGATGCTCCCGCGACACGCCCGCGCTCCTCCAGGTCGGGGACACGCAGCGGTCCGCGTGCTGGGTGACGCAGTCGGGGACGGAGCTCAAGGGTGCCTGAGGCGGCGACCGCCAAACACCTGACCATGGCCTGGACGGCAAACGACCCGCTCCTCACGGTCAGCGACCTAAAGGTCTGGTTCCCGGTGGCGTCGGGGGTGATGCAGCGGACGGTCGGCCACGTCCACGCGGTCGACGGCGTCGACCTCGAGATCCGGGCCGGGGAGACCCTCGGGCTCGTCGGCGAGTCGGGCTGCGGCAAGTCGACGTTGGGGCGGGCCGCCATCAGATTGCTCAAGCCGACGGGCGGGACGGTCCATTTCAAGGGCGAGGACATCACCAGCATCCGGGGCGAGCACCTGCGCGCGCTGCGGCGGGAGATGGCGATGATCTTCCAGGACCCGTACGCGTCCCTCGACCCCAGGCAGACGGTCGGCGACATCATCGGCGAGCCCATCGACGTGCACGGGCTGGCCAAGGGCAAGGAGCGGCAGGACCGCATCCGCGAGCTGCTGCGCGTGGTGGGCATGAACCCGCGATTCGCGGACCGCTACCCACACGAGTTCTCCGGCGGCCAGCGCCAGCGCATCGGCATCGCGCGCGCGCTCGCGGTCGAGCCGACGTTCATCGTCTGCGACGAGCCCATCTCCGCCCTCGACGTCTCGATCCAGGCGCAGATCATCAACCTGCTCGAGAACCTGCAGTCCAAGTTCAAGCTGACCTACCTCTTCATCGCCCACGACCTCTCGGTCGTGAAGCACATCTCCAACCGCGTGGCGGTGATGTACCTGGGCAAGATCATGGAGGTGGCGCCGGGGCAGCAGCTGTACCGGCGGCCACGGCACCCGTACACGGGCTCGCTGCTCTCGGCGATCCCGATCCCCGACCCCAAGGTGGAGCTGCAGCGGAAGCGGCTGATCCTCCAGGGCGACGTGGCGTCGCCCGTGAACCCCCCATCGGGGTGCCGGTTTCGGACGCGCTGCCCGCGCGCGGCCTCGTACCTGAAGGGCGACTTCGTCCTCCGTTCGGGCCGGCGCTCGAACCGATACTTCGACAAGTTCCTCTTCGAGACCGATCCCGCGCTCCTGAAGCGGATCGGCGCGGAGCTGGCCAGGCTCGTGCCCGCGGAGACGCAGCGGCTCGCGGCGCCCGAGCTCGGCGCCGTGCTCCTCGGCGGCGCGGTGTCGCTCGAGACTGGCCTGCCGCTCGTGCTCGTGCGCAAGGAGCCGAAGGGCTACGGCACCGCCAAGCAGCTCGAAGGACGGTTCCATGCCGGCGAGCGCGTCACCGTGATCGAGGACGTGGTCACGACGGGCGGTGACTCTCTGCGATCGATCGAGGCGCTGAGGGCGGCCGAGCTTGACGTCATCCATCTCGTCGTCGTGCTCGACCGGGGCGAAGGTGGCGAGGAGAACATCCGCGAGGCGCGGATTCCTTACTCGCCGTTGTTCAGGATCCAAGACCTGCCCCTTGACTGAGGTGCTGTTCAAGGGGGGCACCGTGTATACGCCCGAGGGCGCACGGCACGCCGACGTGCTCGTCGCCGACGGGGTGATCACGCGCGTGGAGCCCGGGCTGGAACCGAGTGGGCGTGTCGTCGACGCTCGTGGTCTCTACGTGCTGCCGGGCGGCGTCGACGTCCACGTCCACAGCCGCGACCCGGGGTTCCCCGAGAAGGAGGACTTCGCCTCCTTGACCGAGGCTGCCGCAGCCGGCGGTGTGACCGTCGTCGTGGACATGCCGAACACGGTTCCGGCCGTGGACAGCGCCGGCGTGCTCGAGGCCAAGGCGGCCCTGGCCCGGAGCAAGGCGCGCGTCGACTTCGGCCTGTGGGGCCTGATCCGCTCCAGCAGCACGGCACAAGACCTCGAGGAGATGGCCGCGGCCGGAGCGGTGGGGTTCAAGGCCTACCTCGCCTACTCGTTCAGCCTGAGCCGGAAGCAGGTCCTGTACTCGCCGGGCGTAGACGATCCCGACCTCGAGGCGCCTGCCGACTACGGCACGCTGGCTCGACTCGCGCCGGCGGTGGCGCGACTTGGACTGCCGCTGGCGATCCACGCCGAGGACCCGACCGTGCTCGCCGCGTTCCAGCGACCGCTGCTGACGTACGGCGACCTGCTCGAGTCGCGCCCGCCGGAGGCGGAGGCGGTCGCGCTTTCCGCCGCGGCGGCGGTGGCGAGGGAAGCGGGCGTGCACCTCCACGTCGCGCACCTCTCCAGCGCGCTCGGCCTTCAAACCGCGGAGGATGCGATGCGCGTCGGCACCGAGCTCACGCTGGAGACCTGTCCGCAGTTCCTGCTGCTCAGCGCCGACGACTTCGACCGCGTCGGCTCGGCGATGAAGATGCTGCCGCCGATTCGTACGGCGGCCGATCGCGCGGCGTTGGTCGACGGGCTCAGGCGCGGCGTCATCTCCATCGTCAGCACCGACCACGCGCCGCACACCGACGAGGAGAAGTCCCGCTCATTCGCGGAAGCCCCGGCGGGCAGCCCGGGCGTGCAGACCCTTTACCTGAGCTGCCTGCAGCTGGCCAAGGACATGGGCGACGTGTGGCTCGCGCCGCGGTGGGTGAGCGAGGCGCCGGCGCGCCTCGTCGGCCTCGAGCAGAGCAAGGGCGCGATCGCCCCCGGCTATGACGCCGACATCGCGCTGGTCGACCCGAAGGGCACCACGACCGTCGCCGCACACGAGATGCGCTCGCGGCAGCGGCACAGCGTGATGGCGGGAAGGCGGTTCGACTTCGCGATCAGGGAAGTGTTCCTACGTGGCGAGCTGGTCGGCGCGACCCATGGTCGGATGGTGCGCCCGGCCCTCGTGTTCGGATGAGGTCGATCGCCGTCCCGGTGGCGGCCGCCCTGATGCTGGTCGCCTGCTCGATCGGCGGTGCAGAGTCGCCGTCGCCGGCAGCGTCCTCGCCGAGGCTGGCCGGACCGTCGGGGCAGCTGGGCGCCCAGGTGGCGATGCCCCCGGGGTTCCCGACCGACGTCCCGATCTACCCCAAGGCGCGCCTCACCGCGGCCGCCGCCTTCCCGAACAATGCTCCCACCGCCTGGGGCATGGAGTGGCAGACGCTCGACTCCGTGAGCAAGGTCCAGGCCTACTACGCCGACCAGATGAACAAGACCGACTGGACGATCAACTTCACGAGCAACACCCCCGAGCGGTTCACGGCGAAGTTCATGCGCAGGAGCGACAACCGCGTCGGGGGGACGCTGGAGTCGAACTCCGCGTCCGGCGTGACCAAGATCCTGATGAGCCTGGTAAGCCCGTCGGCCTGAGCGTCCGCGGGCTCAGGCCCTGGTGCCGGCTCCGCGAAAGATCGGGTTCTGCATGAGCTCCCGCTCCAGGCTGGTGGCCGGACCGTGGCCTGGATACAGGGCTGTGCTCGGTGGCAGGCGCAGCAGCTTGGTGCTGATGCTCATCATCTGCCGGCGCAGGTCGGTCTCTGGCATCTGCCGGCCGATGCCGCCCGCCAGGATCGTGTCGCCGACGAACGCGTGGTTGGCGATCACGTAGCAGACGCTGCCCGGCGTGTGCCCGGGCGTGTGCAGCACCTGGATCTTGAACTCGCCGAACTCGAGCTCGTCGCCGTCGAGGAGGTAGTGGTCGGCGGAGCGGAGGAACTGCTTGGCGTCGAGGGAGTGGATGCCGGTCTGGCCGCCGGTGGCCTCCTTGACGTCGTCTTTGCCGCCGACGTGGCCGGGGTGGCCGTGGGTGGCAAGGATGTGCTTGACCGTCACGCCCGCCGCCTGCTCCACGATCTTCTCCGCGGGCATGCCCGGGTCGATGACGACGGCCTCTTTTGAGCCGGCGTCGGACACGAGGTAGCAGTTCACCTCGCGGTCGAGCTTCAGCTTGACGATGGCGAGCTTGCCCACTGCCTCACACTTTTACCGCAATGGAGCAGATAGCGGCGGTGGGGTTCGCGGTGGTGCTTCTGCTTATCTGCCTTTTCTGGACGTACGGCTACATCAGGCGCAGGTCGCGCAAGCGCTACTAGCTCTCGGCGGCGGCCTGGAGCTTCAGTCGCAGCGCGTCCAGCGAGTCGAACTTGTCCAGCGCCGGCTTGGCGCGCACGCGGTCCGGGTACTTCGCGACCTGCACCGCCTCGAGCAGCAGTTCGAGCTCCTCGGACGTGAAGTTCATCGTCTTGTAGACGACCTCCTTGGTTGCCCGGCCGGGACGGTCGACCGTCTCCTTGATCACGTCGTCCGTGTCCTCGACGGCCTGGGGCCGCGTCTGCCGGAACAGCTCCTCCGACCCGACGAGTTGCACGCGCTTGAAGTTAGGCATGAATCACAAACCCCTCAGTCCTGCACCCGGTGATTCTCGATGACCTTGGCGGCGAGCGCGCGATAAGACTTCGCGCCGTCGGAGTCGCGCGCGTACGTGAGGATGGATTGACCGGCGAGGGGCGTCTCCGCGAACCGGATCGAGTCGGTGATCCAGAAGTCGTAGACCTTGTCGCCGTACTTCTCGCGCACCGCAGACAGCACCTCCTGCGAGTGCAGCGCGCGGTGCTTGTACAGGGTGGGCAGGATGCCGATGAGCTCGAGACGTGGATTGAGCCGGCGCTTCACGCGCTCCATGGTGACCAGCAGCTCCTGCATTCCTTTCAGCGCGAGGAACTCCGCCTGCAGAGGGACCAGCACCTCGTCGGCGGCGACGAGGGCGTTGATGACGATCAGGTCCAGCGATGGTGGGCAGTCGATGATGATGAAGTCGTAGCGGCGCTGGGCCGGCTCGAGCTTGTCGCGCAGGATGCTTTCCCGGCCGATCTCGTTGATCAGCTGGTTCTCCGCGCCCGCCAGCTCGATGTCCGCGGGGATGTAGTGGACGCCCATCTGCGGCGCCTCCTGGACGATGTCGGTGACGGTGGTCTCCGGGTCGACGAGGAGGTGGTAGATGGTCTTGTCCAGCTCGTGCGCCGGCTTCATATAGAGCGTGAGGTGGCCCTGGGCGTCGAGGTCGATCAAAAGCACGCGCTGACCTATCTCGGCGAGAGCGGCGCCCAGGTTGACGGCGGTGGTGGTCTTGCCAACCCCGCCCTTCTGCATCGCGACGGCGATCGTTCGGGCCAAAAGTCGATGCGAGTCTAACTGAACACGGCCGTTCTGACTTGGATCCTGGGGTCTAACCACTAGAATGGCGCCCGCTTTGATCATCGACATCGTGGTTGTCATCGTGCTGGTGATCGCGCTCATCACGGGTTTCCAGCGCGGGGTGATTCAGCCCTTGATGGCCGAGATCTTCTTCTTCGGCACGCTGTTGCTGGTCTTCCGCTTCCACGATCAATACACCACCCAGATGCAGAAGCTGCTCCACCTCACGCCTGTGCTGGCCGTGTTCGTGGCGCTCATCCTCGCCGTGGTTCTCGGCGCCATCGGCGGGGCCATCGGCGGGATGTTCCACCGCCTGGAGGCGATCCGCGGCATCGACGGCCTCCTCGGGGTCTTCGTCCACGGGCTCGTAACTTTGGTCGTCGTCTACCTGGCGGTATCCGCCCTGGTGACGCTGGACAACGCCTTCAAACCCGTGGTAGCGAGCGCCAACCTCACGCTGGCCCAGGTGAACCAGCTCCAGAGCCAGATGCTCTCCAACCCGATCACCGCCGTGCTCGTTTCCAAGTCGGACCTCGACACACTCAAGGCCAACGCGGCCAAGAACAACGCCGCCCATCTCGATTCCGTCGGCGGCCTCCACCAGCTGGAGCAGATCTACACGGACTTCTTGCAGCCCCAGCTGCACGGCTCGCGCGCCGTGCCGTTCATCCTGAGCTTCGGCAGCCGCCTGCCTTTCATCGGCCACGTCGGCCCGAACGACCTGAAGCCCGTGCCGACCCCGACGGCGTGCCCCACGGCCACGCCCAAGCCCACCGCCTCGCCGTCGCCAAAGCCGACTGCTTCGCCCAAGACGTCGCCCACGCCGGCGGCATGCCCGACCCCGAGCCCGACGAAGTAGCAACCTAAATCCCGATAGTCGCGACTTATCCGCGCTTCGCGACCTCCGCAACCGCCGTTAGTCGCGACTATCGCGCATTCTCGAGCGCGGAATGGGTGGATAGTCGCGACTATCAGCCCCTTGGGTCCCGAAGAAGCGACGTTAGTCGCGACTATCAGCCCCTTGGGTCCCCAAGATCCGACGTTAGTCGCGACTATCGCGCATTCTCGAGCGCGGAATGGGTGGATAGTCGCGACTATCAGCCCTTCGCGACCTCCCGAACCACCGTGAGTCGCGACTAAACGAACTAACCTAGTCGCGTGTTGGAGTTGGGGCTCACTCCTGACCAGGAGCAGCTGGTCGACGCCGTCCGCGACTTCTGCGCGAAGGAGTTCGCGCCGCACATCGCGGCCAACGATCGCGCCGGCCGCCACGACCCCGAGATCTTCGCCAAGCTCGCGTCCCTCGGCCTTCCCGGCGTCTGCTTTCCGCAGCGCTACGGCGGGCACGGGATGGACTACCTCGCGCTGGGACTCGTGTGCGAGGAGCTCGAGTACGTCGACACCGTCTACCGCACGGTGCTCTCGGTCCACGTCGGACTCGTGGGCATGGGCCTCTACACGTGGGCGACCGAGGAGCAGAAGCAGCAGTGGCTCGTGCCGATGGCCGCGGGGAAGAAGCTTGCGTGCTACGGCCTGACCGAGCCGAACGCCGGCTCCGATGTGGCCTCGATGCAGTCGACGGCGCGGCGCCGCGGCGACGCCTACCTGCTGAACGGCCAGAAGGTCTGGGTCTCCGACGCGGACACCGCCGACTTCCTGCTCGTGTTCGCCAAGACCGACCCCAAAGCCGGACACCGCGGCGTCTCCGCCTTCATGCTCGATCGCGAGGCGTGCGGCAAGGCGCTGCGCACCGAGCCGATCGAAGACCGCCTCGGCATCCGCGCCGGCGACGTCGGCTCGATCTTCATGAGCGACGTCGAGGTCCCCGAGGCCAACCGCATCGGCGACGAGGGCGACGGTTTCAAGATCGCGATGAGCTGCCTCGACAACGGCCGCTACACCGTCGCCGCCGGCGCGACGGGGACGGTGCGGGCATGCCTGGACGCCTCGGTCAAGTACGCGCGCGACCGCAAGACGTTCGGCCAGGAGATCGGCCGCTACCAGCTGGTGCAGCAGATGATCGCGCGCATGTCGCGGGACTACGAGATCTGCCGCCTCCTTTACTTCAAGGTCGGCTGGATGAAGAACACGGGCAAGCGGCACACGCGCCAGGTCTCGATGGCCAAGCAGTACGCGACGGACGCGGCCTTCAACGCCGCCCACGACGCGGTCGAGGTGCACGGGGCATACGGCTACTCCGCCGAGTACCCGGTCGAGCGTTTCCTCCGCAACGCGCGCGCGCCGATCATCTACGAAGGCACGCGCGAGGTGCACACGATCCTCCAGGGCGAGTACGCGCTCGGCTACCGCGAGGACCGGCCGGTCAAGAGATCGCTGCCTCCGTACCAGCCCGACTAGATCAGGCGGCGGCGTCCGGGCGCCTGCGCACGCTCGATTTCGTCGTCCTCTCGCTGTACTGGATCGCGATCGGCTTCATGTGGAACAGCCTCACCGCGCTGATCCTGCCCGACATGATCATCCAGTTCGTCGGCCGCGCCAACGAAGGCACGGCGTCCAGCGTGCTCAAGTCGATCGGCACGGTGGTCGCCATCGTCTGGCAGCCGATCGTCGGCGGCATCTCCGACCGGACGGTCACGCCGTGGGGACGCCGCCGCCCCTACATCGCCGCGGGCACCGCCGGCGACCTGCTCTTTCTGACCGGCATCGCGCTCGCCGGCAGCTACTGGTGGATCGTCCTCTTCTACTTCCTGCTCCAGTTCGCGTCGAACACTGCGCAGGCGCCGTACCAGGGACTGCTGCCGGACGTGGTGCCCGAGACGCAGCGCGGCGAAGCCTCCGGCTACTACGGGGTGGCCAACCTCGTCGGCATCGCCGGGGGCACGGTCGCCGCCGGCCTGCTGCTGGCGCACTTCGGTCGCGAGGCCGCGATCTTCTCCATCGGCGCGCTGCTCGTGGCGACGATGCTGGCGACGGTGCTGCTCGTGCCCGACCGGGTCCGGCCCGTGGAGGGGCACTTTCAGGACCTCCGCGAGATGCTGCGCAAGACGTTCGGCGTGCCGCTCCGCAACGTGCCGTTCGTCTGGCTGATGGTCTCGCGCCTGCTCATCTTCATGGGCTTCGGGGGGCTCCAGAACTACGCGTTCTTCTACTTCGACAACGTCTTCTTCCACCACGACCGAAAGGCGACGGCGATCGCCGCCTCGACCCTGCTTGGCATCGCCATCGCGGTGGCGGCCCTGGTGAGCTGGCCCGCCTCGTGGCTGTCCGACCGCATCGGCCGCCGGCCGCTGATCATCGCGGGCGGGCTCTGCGGCGCGGCGGGCAGCCTCGTTCTCGTGTTCAGCCACTACGCGTGGGTCCCCGCCGCGCTCGTGACGCCGCTGGCGGCGGCGCTGCACGTGCCGGAGCTGGCCGCGCAGGCGACGCTCGCTGGCCTGGTCATCGGGGTCGGCCTCGGCGTGTTCTTCTCGGTCGACTGGGCATTCATCCAGGACGTCATCCCGGCGCGCGAGGGCGGGCTTTACATGGGCTTCTCGAACATCGCCACCGCCGGTGCGGGGATCATGGCCGTGGCCTTCGGCGGCCCGCTCCTCGACATCTTCAACCGCGGGCCGGCCATCCTTGGCCTGCCTGGCGGGTTCCCTGTCGTCTTCGGCATCTTCGTGGTGTGGTTCGTGGTTGGGTCGCTTAGCATCCTCAAGGTGCCGGAACGGAGGGTCGTGAGGTGAACCTCGAAGGTCTGCGCCCATGGGCCGGGCTGGTCGGAGGCGACCCGCCCGACGTCGTCGTCGCCGGCATCGTGTACGACGGGTCCGCGGTCTATCGCAAGGGCGCGGCCAAGGCGCCGCAGCGCATCCGCCAGCTGTCTGCCGTCATGCCTCCGGTCACCGAGGAGGGGCACCTGCTCACCGGCCTCCATGTTCAGGATCTGGGCGACCTCGACCCTGGCGATGAGATCGAGACGGGGTGGATGGGACCGATGCAACGCCTCGCGCAGGTTCCGTCCGAGGCGTTCGTGACCGTGCTCGGCGGCGACCACTGCACGGCGATCTCGACGCTGTCTGCCCAGGTCCGCAGGCATCCCGGTCTGTCGGTGCTGTGGGTAGACGCCCACCCGGACCTGTGCGACTTCTCGCGCGGAGGCAGTTGGACCTGCGGCTGTGCGCTGCGAAGGGCGCTGGAAGCCTCGGGGATCGAGGCGTCGCGGGTGGTGATCGCCGGCGGCCGCGACTACGACCCGGAAGAGCTCGAGTACATCGCCAAGAACGGCATCCTGCTCGTTTCCTCCGCCGAGATCGCTCGCGACCTGCCGGCCGCGGCGCGGAAGATCTCCGAGCGGCTGGCGGGCCAGAAGGTCCACGTCTCGTTCGACATCGACGTGCTCGACCCCGCGTTCGCTCCAGGCACGGAGATACCCTCGGGCGGTGGGCTGAGCACCCGGCAGGCCCTGGAGCTGCTGCGCGGCGCGACTGCCCAGGCGCGTCTGGTCGGTTTCGACGTCGTGGAGGTCTCGCCCCCCTATGACAACGGCGACATCACGACCCTCGCGGCGCTCAAGCTCATCTTCGAGGTCTGGGGGATGGTGAAGGCCTCGCGCGAAGCACACCTCTCGGAGTTGCGTGGAAAGCGCTGACAGAGTCCTCGCCTACGTTCGAAACCCTCGATAGTCGCGACTATCCGCGCCTGTCGCGGGCCAACACCGGCGTTAGTCGCGACTATCCGCGCTTTTCGCGGGCCAACACCGGGGTTAGTCGCGACTATCCGGCGTCTCGGCCGCCTGAGGCGAAGACCTACCTCTTGAACGCCAGGGCCAGGATCATGAGGCCCAGGCCGCCCAGCAGCAGGACGACGCCACAGCCCGCCGACGCGACCGTGTACATGATTCCCCCGCTGGCGGCGTAGGTCTCCGCGTAGCGTTCGCGGCCGCGGCGGCGCCGAATGGCGGCGGCGATGCCGGCGATTCCGAGCAGAAAGGCGAATACCCCCAGGAGAAACCCGCTCGATGTCGCCCCTGCCATTGGTCTCCAGTATGCGTGTCCGGTTCTGCCGGGAGCCCCTGCGTCTTCGCGTCTTTGGGGGCGAATCCGCAGCGGGCCCGGGAGCCCGGACACTACGATTCTCTGCCGTGGCACGAATCCTTCTTCTCGGCTCCACCGGCTTCGTCGGGCGCGGCGTGGCCCACAAGATCCTCGACCTCGGCCACCAGCTCCGGGTGCTCGTCCGCGACCCGATGAAGGCGGCCGCGTTCAAGGTCCGCGGCGCGCAGGTCGTGGTCGGCGACGCCCTCAACCCCGAGACGGTCGTGCAGGCGGCCCAGGGAACGGAGCACATCATCAGCCTGGTCGCGGTGCGGCGGAACAGGCCCCAGTCCTACCTCGCGGTCAACGTCGACGGGCCGCGGATCATGGGCCAGGCGGCGATGGCCGCCGGCGTGCGCTCGGTCGTCCTGGTGAGCGCGATCGGCGCCAAGCTCGACCCCCACTACAAGTACTGGACCTCGCGCTGGATGGGCGAGCAGGAGCTCGCCAAGACCGGCGTGTCGGGCACCATCCTCCGGTTCTCCTTCATCCTTGCCGAGGAGGGCGGGATCCTCGACGACTTCCAGCGCGCGCTTCGGGGGCCGTTCGCGATCATCCCCG
This sequence comes from Chloroflexota bacterium, assembly GCA_005889135.1. Classification (GTDB taxonomy): domain Bacteria; phylum Chloroflexota; class Dormibacteria; order Dormibacterales; family Dormibacteraceae; genus 40CM-4-65-16. Next base: position 12,536 of record VBEK01000156.1, on the reverse strand, counting down.
GCAGCGGCCAGTCCAAGATCCAGCCGATCCTGCGCGAGGATGCGGCGCGCTGCATCGTCGAGACGGTCTCGCGCCCGGAGCTCCTCGGCCACATCATCGAGCTCGGCGGGCCGGAGGTGGTGACCTACGAGTCGATCTTCGACTGGTTCTTGCAGGCCCGAGGCATCAAGAAGGCGAAGCTGAAGCTCCCGGCCCCCCTGGTGTCCATCCCGGCGATCGCGATGGAGGCGGTGATGACGAATCCGCCCATCACCCCGGATGAGGTGAGCATGCTCCAGAGCGACAACCTCGCCGCCGGAATCGACTCCGTCAGCTCGCAGTTCGGCTGGCGCCCCACCGCGCCAAGCTCGTGGGCACCGAACAACTGGGCCAAGAGGCAGGGGATAAGGGCGGGCCTCGGCCGCTGAAGGTCAGAGCGTTCTTCGGCGTGCCGCTGCCGGAGCGGCATCGCGCCGCCCTCGCCGATTACCTGGCGGACTGCGAGCGCATCGGCCCGGACTTTCGCTGGACCCCGGCCGACAACCTGCACCTGACGGTGCGCTTCCTCGGTCACGTCGAGCTAGCGCTCGCGGAGGGCATCGCGGAGCGTGTGGCGGCCACGAACCCTGGCGCTCTCGACCTGCGGCTTGGCAACCCCGGCTCGTTCAAGCGGGGCAGGCTCGCGCGGGTGGTGTGGCTGGGCCTGGCCGCGGGCGAGCGCGAGCTGGGCGAGCTCGCCACCATCGTCGAGGCCGAGTGCGTCCGGGCCGGGCTGGAGGGCGAGAGCCGCCCCTTCCATGGCCACCTCACCCTGGCACGCGCACGGCCGCGCGACGGGGCCGCGCTGCCGTCTCTGCCCGGGCCGCCCGACCTGGAGCCGTGGCGGGCGAGCGAGCTGATCCTGTACCAGAGCCGCCTCGGCCGGTCAGGGTCGGTCTACGAGCCCCTCCGCCGGCTCAGCCTGAGCTGACCCCGGCCTGCGCGCAATCCAGGTCCTGCTCGGGCTTGCCCCCGCTCACGCCGACCGCTCCGATGACCTGGTCGTCGCGCCGGATCAGCACCGAGCCGAGTCCGGGGACGATCGGCACGCGCACCAGCCTGTCGACAACGCTGAAGAAGCCGGGCCGGTCCTTCGCCAGCTCGGCAAGGCTTGCTCCGTCGCGAAACAGCATCGCCGCCCCGACTGCCTTCGCCTCGGCGATCTGCGGCGAGAGGGGCGGGGCGCCGTCCATGCGGGCGAGGGCCACGAGCAAGCCCCCGGAGTCGACCACCGCCACGGTGACTTTGATGCCCAGCTCGCGCGCCCTGGTGTGGGCGCGGCCAACGATTTCCTGCGCGGCCTGGAGCTCCACGGCAAGCGAAGTTTCGGACCCGCGGTGGCTACTTGTCATAAGTTGGCGGCGAACTGACTTTTGGCCTTGCGCTTTCGACCGGCGGTACCTTACCTTTCTCGACGGCCCCGAGGGAAACGTTCGAGGGGGCGGGAACAGGGCCGCAAGGCCGTGTACCGGCTCCCGAGAGGCGATCCGTCGGGGTCACTTCTTTTTCTGGGCAAGGAATTCCTGCCCTCGCGTTACGCTGACCGGCCATGAGCGTCGCCCAGCGCCCTCGCAAGCAGGCATCGGCCGCGACCGCGACGCCGGTCGAGCTCTCCATCGTGATGCCCTGCCTCAACGAGGCCGAGACGCTCGCGACGTGCATTCACAAGGCGCAGCGAGCGACCAAGCAGCTCGATGTCGCGGCGGAGATCATCGTCGCCGACAACGGAAGCACCGACGGATCGCAGGCCATAGCGCGGGAGCTCGGCGCCCGCGTCGTCCCCGTGGCGCGCAAGGGCTACGGAAGCGCCCTGATCGGCGGTATCGCCCAGGCACGTGGCCGCTACGTGATCATGGGCGACGCCGACGACAGCTACGACTTCACCGCCATCGGTCCGCTGGTCGGCAAGCTCCGCGAGGGTTTCGACCTCGTCATGGGCAACAGGTTTGCGGGTGGCATCGAGTCGGGCGCGATGGTCTGGTCGCATCGGTGGGTCGGCAATCCGGCTCTCACCTTCATCAGCCGCGTCTTCTTCCACACACCGGTCGGCGACATGCACTGCGGGCTGCGCGGATTTCGCAAGGACGCATATGAGCGGCTGCGTCTGCGCGCGAGCGGCATGGAGTTCGCGAGTGAGATGGTCGTCAAGGCCTCCTTGCAGCGCATGAAGATCGCCGAGGTGCCGATCACCCTCCACCCGGACGGGCGGTCGCGACCCCCGCACCTGCGTACATGGCGCGACGGCTGGCGGCATCTCCGCTTCATGCTCCTGTTCAGCCCACGCTGGCTTTTCCTCTACCCCGGCATTGCGTTGTTCGGGCTCGGGCTCGTGGTCGGCGCGATCCTCGAGACCGGGCCGAAGCAGGTTGGCGCCGTGCAGCTCGACATCCACACCTTGCTTCTCGCGAGCTTCGCCTGCCTCATCGGCTACCAGTTGATAGTCTTCGCGGTCTTCACGAAGGTTTTCGCGATGGAGCAGGGATTCCATCCGCCCAACCCGGCTTACCGCGCGATGTTTCGCTACGTCAAGCTCGAGACCGGTCTGCTGCTCGGCGCGCTGACGGTGCTGGCCGGACTTGTGGGACTGGTCGCGGCGGTGGTGTCGTGGAGCGCGGTCGACTTCGGGTCCCTAGACCCTCGCCTGACCATGCGCGAGGTCATACCGGCTGCGGTGCTGCTGACTCTCGGCGTGCAGACCGTGTTCGCGAGCTTTTTCCTGAGCATCCTGGGTCTCGAGTCCGAGGATCGCTAGCCAGACCACGTGGAGGGCGGCGGCCAGCGGGAGCGGTGGGTCTACTCGACGCTGGGTTTCTCGCCAACGTAGAGCGTCTGCTTGCCGAACAGGAGCCACGCCGGCGGAAAAGCGAGGTACGCGCGCACAAACGCCGGGCCCTGCGGCAGGCGGCTCTTGGTGGTGTACGGAAGGAAGCGGGCGATGATCTGCTTCGTCCGGAAGCCCGCCATGTGAGCGGCCTCGGCGAGGCTTTTCTCGGTCAGGGCGGTCTGGTGGTCGATGAAGTCCCAGTACGCGCCGCCGACCAGGCGGATGTTGGGCTGCAGGATCAGGACCTGACCGCCTGGCCTGAGGAGCGTGTGGGCCACGCGCAGCTGCTCGAGGACGGCCTCGGTCGAGGGCAGGTGCTCCAGGTAGTTGCTGAAGAAGGCCAGGTCGAAGTAGTCGTGGGTGAGCACGTTTGCCAGCTCGAGGCCGCTCGCGTGGACGAATCGCACGTCCCTCGGCAGATGGTCCTCGACCGAGCGGATGTCGGTCGCCCATCGCTCTCGCGCCTTGATGTTGCGGATGAAGTAGCCGGCGTCGCAGGCGATGTCGATGACCCTTGCGTCCGGCTTGATGTAGCGCTGGAAGAATCGCCCCAGCTCCCTCCAGATCGCGTCCTTGGCCGCACGGTCCTTCTCGTCGAAGCGGAGGTCGTAGATCTCCTTGAGCACGATCGGGGGCAACTTGTGGGCGATGGCGAGCCGTTTGTGGGGCGCGGACATAGGCGGTGGCGACAACCTTAACGCCGGCCTCCGCCGATTCTTCCCCGTTTAGTAGACCGGTGTCTCAAGGGAGACCGCCTCGAGCCACTTCCGGCAGGCGGTCAGGAAGCGGGCGGCCTGCAGGCCGTCGAGCACCCTGTGGTCGAACGAGAAGCACAGGTACATCATCGGCTTGATCCCGATCAGGCCGTTGACGGCGACTGGCCGCTCGACGATCGCCTCCATGGTCAGGATGCCGGCCTGGCCGGGGTTGATGACCGAGTAGCTGAACAGGGTGCCGAAGGTGCCCGAGTTGTTGACGGTGAACGTCGCGCCCGCAAGCTCATCGGCCTTCAGCTGCTTGCTGCGAGCGCGGGTGGCGAGGTCGTTGACCGCCCGGGCGAGGCCAGCGATGGAGAGGCCGTCGGCCCTCCGGATCACGGGCACCAGCAGCGTGTCCTCCATGCCGACCGAGATGCCGAGGTTGATGTCGCGGTGGACGATCAGCTCGGTCTCGTTGAAGGTCGCGTTGACGTGCGGGTTCTCACGCAGTGCGGAGAGCGCCGCCGCCATCACGTAGGGGAGATAGGTGAGGGAGAAGCCCTCCTGCTTCTGGAACGCGGCCTTGCTGGCGTTGCGGTTGGCCACGACCCCGGACATGTCCGCCTCCTGGGTCTGCCACGCGTGCGGGATCGTCTGCTTGGCGCGCGTCATGTTCTCGGCGATCAGGCGGCGGACGCGCGTGAGCTGAACCACCTCGTCGGCATCGCCGCGGGTCACGGCCGCGGGCGGGGCGGTGGCGGGTGCTGGGGGTGAGGGGGCGGCCTTGGCCTTGGCGGCGAAGTCCTGGACGTCTTTCTTCGTCACCCGCCCGCCGATCCCGGTGCCGGTGACTCTGGAGAGGTCGACTTTGAGCTCGGAGGCGGCCATCTGCACGCCGGGCGAGTACCGATGAGGCTCGGCAGGCTGCTCTGGCCCACGCCCCTCACCCCGACCCTCTCCCGCTGGCGCGGGAGAGGGAGTTGCGGCCGCAGGCGCGGGAGAGGGAGTTTGACGCCCCTCACCCCGACCCTCTTTGGCTGGCGCGGGAGAGGGGGCAGCGGCCGCTGGCGCGGGAGAGGGAGTTTGACGCCCCTCACCCCGACCCTCTCTGGCTGGCGCGGGAGAGGGAGCAGCGTCCGCTGGCGCGGGAGGGGGAGTTTGGCCGTCTCCCGTCTCGACCACCGCGATCTCGGCCCCGGCCTGCACCGTCTCACCCTCCTTGGCCAGGATCTCGCGCAGGATCCCGGACACGGGCGCCGGCACCTCGGCGTTGACCTTGTCGGTGTCGACCTCGAGCATGGGCTCGAACTCGACGATCTTGTCCCCCGGCTTGACCAGCCAGCGCGAGATCGTGCCCTCGTGCACCGACTCGCCCAGCTGCGGCATCACGACGCGCGTGGTCTTGCCCGCCATCAGTACGCGGCCAGGTCCTTCAAGACCTTCGTGATCTTGTCCGGCGTCGGCATGAAGTACTCCTCCATCGGCACCGCGTAGGGCATCGAGGGAACGTCCAGCCCGCCGAACCGCCTGACGGGCGCGTCGAGCCAGCGCCACGCTTCGTCGGCGATCAGAGCTGCGACCTCCGAGCCGATGGAGACGCTGAAGTTGTCCTCGTAGAGGACCAGGCACTTGCCCGTCTTCTTCGCCGAGGCGATGATCGCCTCCCGGTCCAGCGGGTAGACGGTGCGCAGGTCGACGATCTCGACGCTGACCCCGTCGGCCTCGAGGTTCTTCGCCGCCTCGATCGCGTAGTGGACCATCAGCCCGTAGCAGAACACCGAGATGTCGCTGCCCTCGCGCGCGGTGCGCGCGGTCTGCAGTGGGATCAGGTACTCGCCCTTGGGAACGGGCTCCTTGAACATGCGGTAGAGCCGCTTGTGCTCGAAGAAGAGCACCGGGTCCGGGTCGCGAATCGCGGCGAGGAGCAGGCCCTTGGCCTCGTAGGGCGTAGACGGAATGACGATCTTGAGCCCGGGAGTGGCGAATCGCGCCTCGATGGACTGCGAGTGGTACAGGGCGCCGTGCGCGTGCCCGCCCATCGGCGCGCGCACGACCATGGGCACGCTCCAGTCACCATCGCTGCGGTAGCGGTACTTCGCCGCCTCGTTGACGATGGAGTTGAACGCCATGTGGACGAAGTCGGTGAACTGGATCTCCGCCACCGGTCGCTTGCCCGCGATCGCCAGTCCCAGGGCGACGCCGACGATCGACGACTCGGCCAGCGGCGTGTCGATGACGCGCTCCTCGCCGTACTTTGCGCGCAGGCCGTCGGTGACGAGAAACACGCCGCCCTTCATGCCGACGTCCTCGCCCATCACCATCACGCGCTCGTCCCGCTCCATCTCTTCGGTGAGCGCGGAGCGCAGCGCCGCGACCATGTTCATCCCCTCGGTCTCGACACCCGCCGCCGGCTCGATCGCTTTGGGAAACTCGACCGCGTAGACGTTTTTCAGCGCGTCCTCGGGCAGCGGGTCGTCCGCCTCCATGCCCTTCTTGGTCGCGGCCGTGACCTCTTCCTTGACCTGCTCCTCGAACTCGGCGACCTGCTTGGCGCTGAGCACTCCCTCCTCGATGAGCTGCTTCTTGAAGCGCTCGAGGCAGTCGCTCTGGCTGAGAAGCTCGATCTCCTCCTGCGTCCGGTAGCGGCGCTGGTCGTCCTCCGAGGAGTGCGCGCCGAGACGGTCGACCAGGCACTCGATCAGCGTCGGGCCGTCGCCCGCGCGCGCCCGGGCCACGGCCTCCTTGGAGACGACGTAGCAGGTGACCGGGTCGCGGCCGTCGACCGTGACGCCCGGGAAGCCGTAGCCCGCGGCCCGCTGGGCGACGTGCTCGATCGCGTACTCCTTGCGGAACGGCGTCGAGATGGCGAAGCCGTTGTTCTCACAGACGAAGACCTCGGGCAGCTTGTAGATGGCGGCGAAGTTGAACGCTTCGTGCGCGTCGCCTTCGGCGCCGGCGCCCTCGCCGTAGCAGGTGAGCAGGACCTTGTCGGTCTTGCTCATCTTCAGCGTGTAGGCGATACCCGCGCCGCGGACCATCTGAGTCGCGACCGGTGAGCCACCCGAGGTGATGTTCAGCCGCGAGTCGGAGAAGTGGCCGGGCGTCTGCTTGCCGCCCGACGCCGGGTCGGTTGCCTTGGCGAGCACGGAGAGCATCAGGTCGAGCGGCGTCATCCCCACGCGCATGCAGAGCACGACGTCGCGGTAGTACGGGGCGAGCCAGTCGTACTTGGGCTTCAGGGGCCAAGCGACCCCGATCTGCGCGGCCTCGTGCCCGGCGCACGAGATGATGAAAGGCGCGCGGCCCTGACGGTTGAGGACCTGGAAGCGGTAGTCGATCTGGCGGCCGAGGAGGATGTAGTGGAACCACTCGGTCAGGATGTTCTCGTCCAGGTCGGTGTCACGCCACGCGACGGGCTGCTGGAACCGCCACTCGGGCGTGAAGGACGGCTCGCGCGTCTTTGTGGTCTGCGCCATCGGCCTAGAAGTGGATGGCGTGGCCGTCCACGGCCATCGCCGCCTCCATCACCGCCTCGCTGAGCGTCGGGTGCGGGTGGATGTTGCGGCCGAGCTCCCAGGCGTCGCCCTGGAAGAGCTGCGTCAGCGCGGGCTCAGCGATGAGCTCGGTCGCGCTGTCGCCGATGATGTGCGTGCCCAGCAGCTGCCCGGTCTTGGCGTCGGCGACGATCTTGACGAAGCCGCCGGTCTCGCCGTGGATCTGCGCCCGGCCGATGGCCGAGAAGGGGAACTTGCCGACCTTCACCTCGAGCCCCTTCTCGCGCGCCTGCTTCTCGGTCAACCCGACCGACGCGATCTGCGGGTGCGAGTAGGTGCAGCGAGTGATGAGGTTCTGGTCCATCGGGGCCAGACGCTGGCCGGCGATGTCCTCCGCGGCGACTATGCCTTCGTGTGAGGCGGCGTGGGCGAGGAGAAAGCCGCCGATGACGTCGCCGATGGCGTGGATGCCATCGGCCGAGGTGCGCATCCACTCGTCGACCTTGATGAAGCCGTTGGGGTGTGTCTGCACGCCGGCCTGCTCGAGGCCGAGGTCCTCGGAGACCGCCGCGCGGCCCACCGCGACCAGAAGCTGCTTCGCCCAGACCTCGCCCTGGTCGGTCTCGACGCTGACGCCGTCGCGCGCCTTCTTCGCGCCGCTGACCTTGACGCCGAGGCGGCAGTCGATGCCCGCCTTCTTGAAGGCGGCCAGGAGCTCCTTGGAGACGTCCTCGTCCTCGAGTGGGACCACCCGGTCCAGGGCCTCGAGCAGCGTCACCTTGACGCCCAGCTGGTTGTAAAAGGTGGCGAATTCGACGCCCACCGCGCCTGCGCCGATGATGCAGATGGACTCGGGCACGCTCGTGGCGAGGACGGCGTTGTCGGACGAGACGATGTACTCGCCATCGAGCGCGATCCCCGGAAGCGTCTTGACGGTCGAGCCGGTGGCGACGATGAGGTTTTTCGCCTTCACGAGCTTGCCGTCGGCCTCGATCGTGTTGCGGTCGCGGATCCGGCCCCTGGCCTGGACGACCTCGATCTTGTTCTTCTTCATCAGGTACTGGACGCCCTTGTAGAGCTGGCCGACGACGGCGTCACGCCGGGCGGCGATGGCCGGGTAGTCGTAGCCGACGACCTCCGCCTTGAGGCCGAACTCGGCGCCCCGGGCCGCGACGCGGTGGTAGAGCTCAGACGACTCGAGCAGCGCCTTGGTGGGGATGCAGCCGATGTGGAGGCATGTCCCGCCGAGCTTGCCACCCTCGACCAGGGCGACCCTCAGACCGAGCTGGGAGGCGCGGATCGCCGCCGGGTAACCGCCCATCCCACCGCCCAGGATCGCGACGTCGAAATCGAGCTCGGGCACTGGATTCAAGTGTAGGGATAGCTCGAGACGCGCCCGAACACTCGGCGAGAGATTCGGCGATCCAGGTGGCCCAGATCCGGCCAAAGCTGCGAGCAGCGCAGTGAGCGCATCTGACGAGCGTGAACGAGCAGCACAGGAGCTGAGGCCGGAGATGGGCCGCATCGGCGCCGAAGATCCGTCGAGGGTTCGGGGCGCGTCTCGTTAGCAGTTCGTCCTCCGCAAACGGCTCCTCGCCGCCTCGAAGTCGGCCTGGTCGCGGACCGGCTTGCCGGCGACCGGGTCGCCGTAGCGGTCGACCGCCCGGTAGTAGGCCGGGGGCGTGATCCCGGGCATGATCAGGACGTCTGCATGGCCGGCCGGGTCGAGGCAGGGGTCGTCCCGCATCGCGGCCAGGGCCTGGAGGTCGGCGGTGGCGCGCTGCATCTGGAGAGTCTTGGCGCTCGCATACACGAAGAGGAGCACGGCCCCGTTGAAGCAGACCAGGAAGATGCAGGCGGCGATGGCGGGGCGCCAGGTGCCGCGCCAGGGCAGCAGGCGGGCGGCGTCCCCGAGCAGGACGAGCCACATCAACGCGGCCACGTACACGTAGCGCGATGCTCCCGACTGCTGCCAGCCCAGCTGGGCGCGGGTGAGGCCGGCGACCAGGAAGAAGCCGAGCAGGCCGGCCGCGATGCCGGCGCTGAAAGGGTCGAGGCCACCCCGCCGCCAGTGCCAGGTCACGACCACCGCCGCCACCGCCAGGAGCGGGTAGCCGATCCAGCCGGCGGCGCCGACGATCCCAGCCACGCCCTGGCTCAGGCCCCACAACGCGTACAGGGGATCGATGAGGATGTTGGCGGCCGTGGGCTGCGGGTTCGGGTGCTCGCCAAACCGGCCGAAAGCCAGGTACCAGGCCCCGAGCGCGAGGGCGGGCGCGGCGAACCAGAGCAGGTCGCGGCGCCGGCCGGGCGTGAGCAGCAGCTGGACCGCGATCGCGACCGCGAAGACGACGCCGGTGCCGGCGAAGGACAGCGAGACCGTCATCAGGGCCGCCGCGAGCGCCGGCCGGCGCTCCAGCGCGAGCACGGCGCCGAGGCCGAAGGCCATCGACGAGAGCCAGCCGACCTGGAACGCCCACAGCAGGTCCTCCCAGCCCGCTCCGAGCACCAGCATGACCAGGGCGGCGGCCATGGCTACGAGGTCGCCCGCGCGCCGGCGAACAAGCTCGAAGAGCAGGAGGACGTTGGCGGCGTGGGCGAGGAGCAGGGCGGCCATGTACGGCAGGTAGGTGCGCAGGCCGGCCGTCTCGAGGAGGATCGAGTACACGAGCCTGAGGAGCATCACAGGGTGCTCGTTGTGCGGTTCGAAGTAGGTGCGCAGCGCCCAGTCCGGAGCGGACGTGATGAACGTCCACTCGTCGAAATAGAAGGTGTAGGTGCGTGTCAGGTAGAGGAGCGCGGCGCATACGATCAGGGCGGCGAGTGCAATCGCCCACCGCGCATGCGGCACCCGGACGTCCGCGGCCGCCACTCGGGTCAGGCTCGAACCGGGACCGCTCTGCGGTTTGGCGCCGGCCTGGCGATCAGAAACGAAAACCACACGCCGAGGCCGATCAGCATTGGCAGGGGCGTGATGCCCCACGCGAACTCGCCGCCGACGATGACGACGAGAAGCCACAGCCGCTGCCACAGAGGTGGCTGTTCCCGCCAGAAGAGCCACGCCGCCAGGACGAGGATTGTGAAGTCCTGCAAGTGCCAGTACGTGGCCGCCAGCGCGCTCGCCACGATGCCAAGCGCGTAGAGGCGCGCGTACCCAGCTTCGCGGTTGAAGTAAGCGCCGGCCGCAGCCAGCGCCACGACCAACGCTGGACCGACGTAGCTCAGCGGTCCGGGACCGAGCAGGTAGGCGAGCGTGAAGTAACGGTTGTTCGGCATCTCGCTCTCGTGGGCGAGGATGGCCCGGTAGTCGGACAGGCCGCCAGGTCCGATGGCGAGCAGCGAAAGCAGTGCCAGCACCACGCCGATCGCGGCCCAGGGGGCGAGAGCGCGCCATTTCCCGGAGGCGAGGAGAACGAGCGGCAGCGCGAGGATTAGCTGGGGCTTGATCACGGTGAGGCCGAGGACAACCCCCGCGAGATATGGCCGTCCGGCTTCTGACAGCCGCCAAGCCGCGGCCACCACGACCAGCACGATCAGGGCCGGCTGGGCAAGGCTCAGGCCGTAGAGCACCGGATACCAGGCCAAGGCGCCGAGCAGCCACAGGAGCCGGAAACGTCCGGCCCCCGGGGCAGCGAGCCACCATGCGGCGACCAGGCCGGCGGCCGACAGCGCGAGCCAGATGTAGACGCCTGCCGCCGGGCTGAGCGCCGTCAACGGGAGGACGAGCCATGCGTAGGGGGGCGCCGGCGTGAACCAAGCCCCGTCGTTGAAGACGAGTTGAGGCCTGAGCTCGCTCAGAAGCTGCCGCTGCAGGTCGAGCGAATAGATGTGGCTCCAACCATGCGTCCGCCCGATGGTCGCCGCGACGTACGCCTGGGTGAAGTCGGTGTTGAGGATCTCGGCGCGGAGTGGCACGACCACGACGAGGTAGCCGGTGAGGGCGATCGCGATGAGCAGGAACCAGGCGAGGCCGGCGCCGCCGAGATTCCGCCAGAAGGCGGGATCCCGCGGCCGCGCCCCGATCAGCCGCGTTCGGCTAGGGGCACTGGCTTCCGCGGCTCCGGTCCGATGTATTCCGATTGCGGCCGGATTATGCGGTTGTGGGCGGCCTGTTCGAGCACGTGAGCGCTCCAACCGGCGACGCGGGCGCTGGCGAACGTAGGCGTGAAGTACTCCTTGGGCAGGCCGATCGCCTCCAGCACGCCGGCCGAGTAGAACTCAACGTTGACCGACTGGGGCCGCTCCGGGTGCTCCTCGTGGAGTATGCGGAGCGCGATCTCTTCGATGCGCACGGCCAGCTCGTAGAACTTCGGGTTCATCTTCTGGCACATCTCTTTCAGGATCCTGGCCCGCGGGTCGTAGACGCGGTACACGCGGTGGCCGAAGCCCATGAACCTCTCTTTGCGCTTGCGCATGTCGCGCATGTACGCCTCCGCGTCGCCGGCCTCGCGGATCTGCTCGTGCTGCTCGAGGACGGCTGACGGGGCGCCGCCGTGGGCCGGCCCTTTCAGAGCCCCGATCGCGCCGACCAGCGCCGAGGTCAGGTCCGACTCGGTCGAGGCGATGACCCGCGCGGTGAAGGTCGACGCGTTCATGCCGTGGTCGGCGAGGAGAACGAGGTAAGTGTTGAGCGCCCGCACCATCTCCGGGCTCGACTCCTTGCCATTCATCATGTAGAGGTAGTTGGCCGCGTGGCCAAGCTCGCGCCGCGGCTGTACCCGGTTGAGGCCGAGCTGGTGGCGGTGGAACATGGCGAGGATCGTCGGGAACGACGCCGTCGCGTGGATGGCGAGCGGCGGCGTGGGCCCGGCCAGGCGGTGTTCGACGCCCTGCACCGAGACGACGCTGCGCAGGACGTCCATCGGGTCGGTGTCCTTCGGCAGGGCGTCGAGGGCGATGGTGGCCGCCCCGGTCAGCTCGCGGTTGGCTGCGAGCTCCATCGTCAGGGCGTCGAGCTCGTCGCGGTTGGGGAGGTGGCCCTTCCACAGGAGGAACGCGACCTCCTCGAACGACATCTCCTGGGCAAGGTCCGCGATCACGTAGCCCTGGTAGATGAGGCGTCCGTTGGCGCCGTCGACGTGGGAGATCGCGGTCTGGGCGCCGATTATGCCCTCGAGGCCGGGGACGTAGACGGGCGTGTTGTTGGAGCTCACCGCTTCGCGAGCTGCAGGGGCTTACGCCCCGGCTCTGGACCGATCCACCTCGACGCTGGCCGGATGAGCCTCAGGTCGGACAGCGACTCGAGGACGTGCGCCGTCCAGCCGGCGACGCGCGAGGTGGCGAAGATGGTGGTGAAGAGCTCCTTCGGGATACCTGCGCCGGTGAGCACCACCGAGGCCCAGAAGTCGACGTTGGTCGCGTTCGGGCGGTCGGGATGCGCGTCGTGCAGGATCTTGAGCGCAACCTCCTCCGTGCGTGCGGCGGTGCGGTGCAGCTCCGGAGCGGCGGTTTTCGCCATCTCGCGAAGGATCTTGGCCCGCGGGTCATACGTCCGGTAGACGC
>VBEK01000165.1 GCA_005889135.1 Chloroflexota bacterium | reverse complement strand
CAGTAGGGGACGTAGCCGTCGTGGTCGGCGCCAGTGCGCTCGGGCCGGGCGCTCATCTCCGTGAGCACGCCGGTCACGGTCTCCATCGGATGCACCGAGCCCGGGTACTCGAAGTAGACCCGGACCTGATCGACGGTGGTGGCGGACTCGGCGTGCTCCTTTTCCACCGCGGGCACGACCAGGGACGACTGGCCGCTCGAGCCGATGAGGAGCGCGATCGGACGCTCGGTGGGGATGTGGTGGAAGCCGGTGAGGTAGGCGACGCGGGCAGGGTAGAAGACGCACATCGCGTCGAGGCCGGCGGCCTCCATACCCGCGGTCACGGACTGGCGGCGCGCCTGGTACTCGGCCTGCGTGATCTCGGGCACGACGCGCGCGTGCGGCGGCGCCGCCCGCTTAGTACGCGGCAAGTCTGCGCATCGCGTCGGCGATCTTGGCGGGGCTTGGCATGAAGAACTCTTCCTGCGGGGTGTTGAAGGGCATGGCCGGGATGTCGGGCGCGGCGACGCGCACCACCGGGCCGTCCAGGTCTTCGAATGCGTGCTCGGAGATGATCGCCGACACCTCGGCCCCGAATCCGCCGGTGAGGTTGTCCTCGTGCACGACCATCGCCTTGCCGGTCTTGCGCACCGACGCGAGGATCGTGTCCCGGTCGAGCGGCGCCAGCGTGCGGAGGTCGATCACCTCGACGCTCACGCCTTCCTGCTCCAACTGTGTTGCCGCCTCCAGGCAGTAGTGGGTCATCAGCCCCCACGCGAAGCAGCTGAGGTTGGTGCCCTCGCGGCGCACGGCCGCCGGCCCGATCGCGACCAGGTGGTCGCCGTCGGGCACCTCCTCGGTGACGAGGCGGTAGACCTTCTTGTGCTCGAGGAAGAGGACGGGGTCCGGATCGCGGACCGCCGACTTGAGCAGGCCGTGGGCGTCGGCGGGCATGCTCGGCACCACCACTTTCACACCCGGCACGTGGGCGTAGAAAGCCTCGATCGACTGCGAGTGGTAGAGGCCGCCGTGAACGCCGCCGCCGAAGGGCGCCCGGATGACAATCGGCACCGACCAGTCGCCGTTGGATCGGTAACGCGTTCGCGCCGCCTCGCTCACGATCTGATCGAAGGCGGGGTGGATGAAGTCCGCGAACTGGATCTCGGCGATCGGTCTCAATCCGTTCAGGGCGGCGCCGATGGCGACGCCGACGATCGCCGACTCGGCCAGCGGCGTGTCCAGCACCCGCGACTCGCCAAACCTGGCGTAGAGGCCGTCCGTCGCTCCGAAGACCCCGCCCTTGCGGCCGACGTCCTCGCCCATCACGAGCACCCGCTCGTCTCGCTCCATCTCCTCGGTGATCGCGGCGCGGACCGCCTCGATCATGCGCATCTCGCCCAACACAAACATTCTCGCGCTATCAAGAAATAAGAAGGGAGACCGTTGGGCGGCGGTCGCGCGTTAGACTCGGATGGAAAGGGGGAGGTAAATCACCTTCCTGGAGGTACACGCGATTTCGTTCTCGGCCGACGTCAAGAACGAGATGGCGGGGCTCGTACCGGCCCGCCCCTGCTGTCAGCTGAGCGAGCTGCTCGGCATCTACTACGGTTCGCGCGGCCGCCTGCTCGGCAGCCAGCGAGGGCGGTCTGCGTACTTCTCGCTGCTCCGCAACGCCGTGGCGCGCAAGGTCGTTCGTCTTGGGCGAGCGGTCGCGCGGATGGAGGCGAAGTACCAGGCGGTCAGGACGCGCAAGCGCATGTCGTTCTTCATCGAGCTCTCGCTGCCGAACGAGCTGGTGCCGGCGTTCACCAAGCCTCCGGTCCATGCGGTCCCGGAGGCGGCATGCGACCGCAAGGCGTTGCTGCGCGGGCTGTTCCTGGGCTGTGGGTCGGTCAACGCCCCGAACACCCGCTACCACCTCGAGTTCGTGCCGCCGACGCGTTCGTGGGCGGCGGCGATCGCGCGCCTGATCGAGGCGTCGGGCGTCAAGGTCGGTGTCAGCGAGCGGAGCGGGCAACCGGTCGTCTACGTCAAGGACGGGGACGGCATCGTCAGGCTGCTCTCGATGATGGGCGCCAACCGGGCGGTGATGGAGTTCGAGAACGTCCGCGTCGTGCGCTCGGTCAGCGGCCAGGTCAACCGGCGTCTCAACTTCGAGACGGCGAACATCGGCAAGACCATCGGGTCGGGTCTGCGCCAGGCGGCGGCGATCGCGGCGCTCGACGCGGAGGGGAGGCTGGCGACGCTCTCGCCGGCGCTGAGGGAGATGGCGCGCTGGCGGCGGGAGAACCCGGAGCTGAACCTCGGCGAGCTCGCGGGGCGGATGAACCTCTCCAAGTCCGCGGTCAATCACCGGCTGCGCAGACTTCAGCAGCTGGCAGGCTCCAACGGCAGCCGGTCGCACTCCGAGGACCAACGCCGCTCCGCTTAAGAACTTATGGGTAGCGGGAAGGCATAGTCGCAGCCGGGCGTAGCCCGGCTGCCAAGGCGAGGCGAAGTCCAGTCGCTCTATTGGCGCTGGGTACTATTTGCCGCATGGCGATGAAAGTTGGAATCAATGGGTTCGGCCGCATCGGCCGCAACATCTACCGCGCCGCATGGGAACTGAAGCCTGAGTTCGAGATCGTCGCCGTCAACGACATCGGCGACGCCAAGACCTTCGCCCACCTGCTCAAGCACGACACCGCGCTCGGTACGTTCGGGCCCGCGGTAAAGGCGGACGGCGACAGCATCAACGTCGACGGCCACACCGTCAGGTTCCTCAGCCACAAGGACCCCGCGGAGCTGCCCTGGAAGGACCTGGGCGTCGACCTGGTGGTCGAGTCCACCGGCCTTTTCACCGACGCCGGCAAGGCCCGCGTCCACATCGACAAGGGCGGCGCCAGGAAGGTGATCATCTCCGCCCCCGCGACCAATCAGGACTACACCGTCGTGATGGGCGTCAACCACAAGGGTTACGACCCGGCCAAGCACCACGTGATCTCGAACGCGAGCTGCACGACCAACTGCTTCGTCCCTCTGGCGAAGGTCCTGCACGACTCGTTCGGCATCGAGCGCGGGATGATGACGACGATCCACGCCTACACCGCCGACCAGAAGCTGCAGGACCTTCCTCACAAGGACCTGCGCCGGGCGCGCGCGGCGGCGGACAACATCATCCCGACCTCGACAGGCGCCAACCGGGCGGTGGCGGAGGTGATCCCCGAGCTGGCCGGGAAGTTCGCCGGCATCTCGTTCCGCGTGCCGATCCTTGACGTGTCGGTGGTCGACCTGACCGCGCAGCTCGGCAAGTCGACGACGGCGGAAGACATCAACGCCGCCTTCGAGGAGGCGGCGAGCGGCGAGCTGCGCGGCATCCTGGCGGTCAGCCACGAGGAGCTCGTCTCCTCGGACTTCAAGAGCGATCCGCACTCTTCGATCGTGGACGCCCCTTCGACCGCGGTGCTTGGCGGCGACTGGGCCAAGGTGGTGAGCTGGTATGACAACGAGTGGGGCTTCAGCTGCCGCATGGTCGACCTGATCACCTACATGGCGGAGCGGCTCTGAAGGCGTCGATCACTTCGGTCGACGTCTCCGGCAAGCGTGTCCTCGTGCGCGAGGACCTCAACGTTCCGATGAAGAACGGCGACGTCGCCGACGACTCACGCGTACGCGCTGCTGCGCCGACTCTTCGGCACCTCGCCCAGCGCGGCGCGCGCGTGATCGTGATGTCGCACCTGGGCCGTCCGAAGGACCGCGAGCCCGACCTCTCGCTCAAGCCGGTGGCGGCCGACCTGGGCAAGCGGCTCGGGCGCGAGGTGCAGTTTGTCGAGGACTGCGTGGGGGAGAAGGCGATCTCCGCCGTCGACCGGCTGCAGTCAGGCCAGCTGCTGCTGCTCGAGAACGTGCGCTACCACAAGGAGGACGAGGCGAACGACGCGGCCTTCGCCCGCCGCCTAGCATCGCTTGGCGACGTGTTCGTCAACGACGCGTTCGCCGCCTCGCACCGCGCCCACGCCTCCGTCGTCGGCGTCGCCGCCTACCTGCCCGCCTATGCGGGCGAGCTGATGCAGGCGGAGCTGGCCGCGCTCCACCGCGCGCTCGACGACCCGAAGCGGCCCCTGGTCGCGGTGGTGGGCGGCGCCAAGGTCTCGACCAAGGTCGGTGTGCTCCGCAACCTGCTGACCAAGGTCGACGCGCTCCTGATCGGCGGCGCGATGGCGAACACCTTCTTCAGGGCCCACGGCTGGCCGACCGGGACCGGCCTGGTCGAGGACACGGCCCTGGACGAGGCCCGCGCGGTCGAGAAGGAGGCCGGCGGCAAGCTCGTGCTCCCGGTCGACGTCGTCACCGCGCGCAAGATGCGAGAGGGCGAGGCGCTGCGCGTCATGGATGCCGACAAGGTCGAGGATGATTGGGCCGCTTATGACATCGGTCCGCGATCGGTCGCCCTCTTCCGCGACAGGCTGCGCGGGGCCGGAACCGTGATCTGGAACGGTCCCGTGGGCGTGGCCGAGATCCCAGACTTCGCCGACGGCACCACGGCGGTCGGTGAGGCGATCGCGTCGTCGGGCGCATACACGCTGGTCGGCGGCGGCGACACCGTGGCCGCGATCGAGGCGCTCGGCATCGCCGCGCGCTACTCCCACGTCTCGACCGGGGGCGGGGCGACACTGGAGTACCTGGAAGGCAAGGAACTGCCGGGCATCGCGATCCTCAAGGATTCTTGAGGAATGTCGGCCCGTCCGCCAGGAATGCCGCTGGTTGCGGCCAACTGGAAGATGAACCCGAACAACCTGGACGACGCGCTCGACCTCGTGCGCGGCGTGATGTCGGTGGCACGAGGCCACGCCGACCGGGTGGAGGTGGCGATCTTTCCCCCGTTCCCGTGGCTGACCAGCGTGTCCGATCTGCTGGTCGAATCGGGAGTCAAGCTCGGTGCGCAGAACGTGTTCTGGGAGATGTCGGGCGCGTATACAGGCGAAGTGTCGCCGCCCATGCTCAGGACGCTCTGCCAGTGGGTCATCGTCGGCCACTCGGAGCGGCGCCTCTACCTCGGCGAGACCGACGAGATGGTGGCGAAGAAGACGGCGGCGGGGCTCTCGTCTGAGCTGGGCGTGATCATGTGCGTGGGCGAGCTGCTCGACCACTACGACGAAGGCAAGTCGGACGTGATCGTGTCCGCCCAGGTCCGGGCCGGGCTCGCCAGCTGCTCCGCCGACGACTCCGCCAGGCTGGTCATCGCGTACGAGCCGGTGTGGGCCATCGGCAGCGGTCGCAACGCCGACCCGGAGCACGCCTACAAGACCATGCGCCTGATCCGCAAGATCGTGGGCGAGATGATCGGCGCCGGCGCCGCGCGCAAGGTGCGCATCCTCTACGGAGGGAGCGTCAAGGCCGACAACGTGCAGTCGTACGTGGAGCTGCCGCTGTGCGATGGCGTCCTCGTCGGTGGGGCGAGCCTCGACGCCGAGGAGTTCGCGCACATCGTCAAGGTGACGGCGGAGGTCTATGGCCATCGCTAAGAGACCCGGCACGCTGGTCCTGCTGCGCCACGGCGAGAGCACCTGGAACCTCGAGAACCTGTTCACGGGGTGGACGGACGTGCCGCTCAGCGAGCGGGGCGTCCAGGAGGCGATCGAGGCGGGCCGGCTCATGCGCGAGGCGGGCCTGCGGCCGGCGGTGGTGCACGAGTCCCTCCTGCTCCGCGCGATCCAGACCACGCAGCGCGCGTTGGCCGAGATGGAGATGGCGTGGGTGCCGGTGAAGCGCACCTGGCGCCTGAACGAGCGCCACTACGGGGCGCTGCAGGGCCTGAACAAGCAGCAGACCGCGGAAAAGTACGGTGAGGACAAGGTCAAGCTGTGGCGGCGGAGCTACGACGTGCGGCCGCCGGACCTGGACGAGGGCGACCCGCGCCACCCCTCGCACGACGCGCGCTACGCCGCCCTTCCCCCGGAGCTGCTGCCCAGCGCCGAGTGCCTCAGGGACGTGGTCGAGCGGATGCTGCCGTACTGGTTCGACGCGATCGTGCCCGACCTGCTCCTGCACCCCTGCGTCCTCGTGTCGGCGCACGGCAACAGCCTGCGGGCGCTGGTCATGCACCTCGACGGGCTCAGCGACGAGGAGGTCGTGGAGCTGAACATCCCCACGGGGGTGCCTCGGGTGTACGAGCTGGACGGGGACCTCAAGCCGCGGTCGTGGCGGTACCTGGGGGACCCGGAGGAGGTCGCGCGGCGGGCGAAGGCGGTGAAGGAGCAGGCGTCGGGGAAGGCGTAGATCCGAGACCCGGGAGGGGGACGGTGAAGGGGGTGACAGGGGAGGGCTTGGGTGGCCACGCAGTCGCCTGGGACGAGGACTGTGAAGAGGGTGGCAGGGGTG
>VBEK01000164.1 GCA_005889135.1 Chloroflexota bacterium | reverse complement strand
GTTCCAGCGACTGGGGAAGAAGCGGGGGCATCCCGCGGCGCGCTCGCCCTGGCGGAGAGGCCGAAGCCCCTGCTCTCGAATCGCGAGATGCATGTCTTGAAGGAGCTCGCGGAAGGGTTGTCGAACAAGCAGATCGCCCGGCGGCTGGGCATCAGCGAGAAGACGGTACGCAACCATCTCGTGAGCGTCTACGACAAGCTCAGGGCAACCAATCGCACTCACGCGGTCATGCTCGCCATCCGGCTGGGTCTGCAGATCTCCTGACGCTCAGGGCGCACGCTGTCGTCAGGATGTCGTGGGCTCAGCCAGTCCCAAGGCCGCGATGATCTCCTCCGCGACCTTCTCAGCCGGCGGCCCGATGTCCACGCGGATTGCGGGCTCATCCACAGCGGGTTCCTCGAGGTCGGCGAACTGGCTGGCAAGCAGGCTGGCGCGCATGAAGTGGCCATGGCGTAAGGTCAGCCGCGCCTCGATCGTCTCCCTTGACCCGGCCAGGTAAACGAAAATCAGGCCCGAACCTCGGCGATTGATCAGGTCTCGATACGAACGCTTGAGGGCCGAGCAGGTGATGAGCCCGTTTTCGCCGGCGTCAAAGCGTTCGTCAATCCAATCGGAGACCTTCGTGAGCCAGGGCCAGCGGTCGGCGTCCGTAAGTGGATGTCCGGCAGCCATCTTCTCGATGTTCGCCTGCGGGTGGAGTGCATCGCCCTCCTCGAACGGCCACCCTAGCCGGCCGGCAAGAATGGCTGCGACCGTGGTTTTGCCGCAGCCCGAAACACCCATGAGAACGAGGACGCTCGGTTTCAATAGTTGATAGTTGGTACTCCGCTAATCATGCTGGGCCGATGAAGGCCATGACTGCCAGGCAGTCGATCCTCAAGCCCGATGGCAGATTGCTCAACGGAGCGAAGTCGAGCATGACCGACGCGGCCCTGATGGAGGCCGTGCGCTGGATGCTCATGTCGCGGATCTACGACGAGCGCGCCACCGCACTGCAGCGGCAAGGCCTGTATGGCGTCTTCTCGCCGGCGGCGGGCCAAGAGGCGTCGGTCGTCGGCTCAGCCATGGCTCTCGATCCGGCGCGCGACTGGATCGTGCCCCAATATCGCGAGCTCATCGCCCTCGTGCGGCACGGCTACCCATTGGAGCGCCTCGCGGCCATGGGAATGGGGCGAATCACGCACGCCACGCGAATTCCAGAAGGCGTGAACGTGCTCCCGACCCAGGTCGCGCTTGCTGCCCAGCTTCCACATGCGGTCGGTCTCGCCTGGGGACTCAAGCTCCAGAAGAAGGATTCGGTCGTGATGGCATACGTCGGCGATGGTGGGTCTTCAGAGGGTGACTTCCATGAAGCGCTCAATCTTGCCGGCGTGCGCCAGGCCCCGGTGGTCTTCGTGCTTCAGAACAACCAGTGGGCGATCTCGACTCCGCGGCGCATGCAGTCGGCCACCTCGAGTTTTGCGCTGCGCGCGGCCGGCTATGTCACCTACCGGATGAGCTTCCACAACACGACTGACAACCCATCGTTGTACGAAGATCCCAAACAGAGGGATGAGGCGAGTCGCCGCGATCCCATCGATCGGGTCATCAAGCACCTGACCCGACGCGGTTTGTGGAACGACGAGCGCGACGAACAGACCCGTATGAGCATCCGTGCGGAGATCGACGCCGCGCTCGACAAGGCGGCCTCGTTCCCGGCCGTCACACCCGGCCAGCTTTTCGACGACATCTACGCGGAGCTACCCGAGCGGTTGCGCCGGCAGCGCGAAGAGCTCCTCGGCGAGGGGAGCAAGGAATGACCCAACGCAATGTCCTCGAAGCCATCAACAACGCCCTCGATGAGGAGATGTCGAGGGATCCGAACGTCATGGTCCTCGGGCTCGACGTTGGAAAGCTGGGAGGCGTCTTCCGCGCCACGTCCGGTCTGCTGGAAAAACATGGCGCACAACGTGTTGTCGATACGCCCCTCGCCGAGGCAAGCATCATCGGCGCTTCGCTAGGTCTGGCGATCTCTGGGATGGTGCCGGTCGCAGAGATTCAGTTCCTCGGCTTCACGGCGCAGGCCTTCCATCAGATCGGCCCCCAGCTGGCGCGGTACCGCACGCGCTCGCGGGGCCGATTCCACTGCCAGGTGACAATTCGGGCCCCGTTCGGTGGTGGGATCAGCAGCCCCGAGTTCCACTCAGACGCCGTGGAGGCTCAGTTCGTGCAGTCACCAGGAATCAAAGTGGTGATGCCGTCCAATCCATATGACGCAAAGGGTCTGCTGATCGAAGCCATTCGGGACCCCGACCCCGTTCTTTACTGCGAGCCCGATCGGATCTACCGGCTCGCCCGGATGGAGGTGCCGGACGGTGCCTACACCATTCCCTTTGGCAAGGCGGCCGTCATCCGCGAGGGAGCCGACGTCACCCTTGTGGCCTGGAGTGCCGCAGTCGAGCTGTGTCTGTTGGCTGCGGGACGCCTGGCAGACGATGGGATCTCGGTCACAGTCGTCGACCTCAGAACCCTGGTTCCCTTCGACGTCGAGACTGTCGTCAGCGCGGTCGCCAGGACCGGCCGCTGCGTGGTGGTGCATGAAGCCCCGCTGAGCGGCGGCTTTGGCGCCGAGATCGCTGCGACGCTGGCGAGCGAAGCGTTCTACGACCTTGACGCACCCATCGCGCGCGTGGCCGCATACGACGTGCCCTATCCCGCCGCACCTCTGGAGGCGTGGTACCTTCCGTCCGTGGAGCGAGTGGTTGCCGCCGCCCGCAAGACTGCTCGTCAGTAGTGCTAATCGACCTGACAGGCCAGCGGGCGATCGTCACCGGCGCCAGCACCGGGATCGGGCGTGCGACCGCAGTCGCCCTGGCCGGCGCCGGTGCCGACGTCGCGATCCACTACGGCAGCAGCCAGAAGGAAGCTGAGGAGACCGCCGCAGCCGTCGAAGCGCGTGGCCGACGCGCGGTACTGGTGCAGGGAGACTTTCGCGACCCAACGGATGCGGGCAAGGCGGTAGACGCGGCGGTCCACGGGCTTGGGGCCCCTGTCGACATCCTCGTCAACAACGCCGGTTCTCTGATCGCCCGGAGCCCGATCGAGGAGATGGACGCGGAGCTGTGGAAGGAGGTGATCGACCTCAACCTGTCCGCCGTCTTCTTCGCCACCAAAGCCGCCCTTCCACACTTCGGCCGCAACGCGCGGATAGTGAACGTCTCCTCGGTCGCCGCGCGCCATGGTGGCGGACCAGGCGCTGTTGCGTACGCGACGGCCAAAGGAGGCGTGATGACGATGACGCGGGGGTTGGCCAAGGAGCTGGCTCCGCGGAACATTCGGGTCAATGCGATCGCACCCGGCGTGATCGAGACGCCCTTCCACGATCGCTTCAGCACCCCGGAGATGCTCGAGACCTTCAGGAAGGGCATTCCGCTCGGTCGCCTCGGCACTCCCGAAGAGTGCGCGGGCGCGGTTCTCTACCTGGTTTCGCCGCTGGCCTCATACGTCACCGGCCAAACCATCGACATCAACGGGGGGCAGTGGTTCGCCTGAGCCGTACGGCATTCCCAGCGATCGGCTGGGTGCGCCGGTGTAACTCGGCCAGGTACATAGTGATCAAACCGAACGGGCGTAAGATTGGGTTTTCCGGGGGTCCCACATTGAATCGCACAGGGGGGTTCCTGCAATGACGCAAGGAAACAGGCCCAAGTCCGGCTGGTCGCGTCGAGACTTCCTGAAGACAGCGGGGGTAGCCGCGGCCACCCTGGCCTTCCCCGAGATCATCATCTCTTGCGGCCCTCAGGTCGGTGGGGGCCCAACGGCCACTATCCCGAAGCCGCGCAAGGGCGCATCCATCCGGCTGCTCCAGTGGACCAGCTTCGTCAAACCGGCCGACGCCGAGTTCAAGCGCCAGGCTGCAGAGTGGGGTGACGCGAACGGCGTGACGGTGGCGATCGAGACCGTCACTGGCGACCAGCTGCAGCCCAAGACCGCCGCCGCGGTGGAAGCCGGCTCTGGTCCCGACATCATCCAGATGCAGTACGGATGGCCGCAGCTCTACACGGAATCCTGTCTGGATGTGTCCAACGAGGTCAACATCCTGATCGGCAAGCTGGGCAAGCCGGACCCCGTCAACGAGGCTTTCTGCAAGGTCAACGGCGTTTGGCGGGCGATCCCGTACACGATCGTGCCGAACGCCTGGACCTATCGGACCGATTACTTCCAGCAGGCGGGTGTGAGCAACTTCCCCAAGACCTGGGACGAGCTGACAACCGCTGCCGCCAAGCTGAAGGCCACCGGCAAGCCGATCTCGCAGACCGACGGCCACGCCTACGGCGACTCGCTCACGATGTGGAACCCGGTGCTGTGGGGCTTCGGCGGCAAAGAGGTGAATGCCGACGGCAAGACGGTCGCCATCAATTCCAAGGAGACCCGCGACGCCATCAAGTGGGCGCAGGGCGCGGTCCAGGCTGGGCTGGTCGTGCACCCCGAGTGGCTCGACCCCGACAACAACCAGGCCTACCACGCCGACCGCATCAGCGGGACGCTCAACGGGGCCAGCATCTACATCCGCGAGAAGATCGAGTTTCACAAGTACACGGACGTGACCAACAACGCCCCCATGCCCAGCGGTCCAAAGGGGACCTTCGCGATGAACCTGATCTTCAACCACGCAGTGATGAAGTGGTCGCCGGACGCCGAGACCGCCAAGGCGATGCTTCTCGCCCTGATGGAGAAGGACCAGTACATGAAGTGGACGACGATTGCGGCCGGTTACAACGCCGGCCCATTCGACGCCTTCCACAACGACCCCGTCTTCACCGCCGACTCCAAGCTGAAGGCCTTTCAGGAGGTCGTGGCGCCGGGCAAGTGGCCGGGCTGGCCGGCTTCGCCGAGCAAGAAGACGGCCCAGGCGCAGACCCAGTACATCGTGGCCGACATGTTCGCCAAGGCGCTGGCCAACGGCGGCACCGGTGACGTGGAGGCCGCGATCAAGGCGGCCGAGACCTCGTTGAAGGCGATCTTCGAACGGCCCTGACGGCAGTCGGCCTGGGCGGGTAGCGGATGGGGGTCCGGGCCCGGCCTGACACGCCCGCGGTCTTGAAGCGACGGCGCGTCCGGATCTTTGACCGCGAGGCGCCCCTCGGGTATGTCCTGCTCGTACCGACCCTTGTCGTCCTGGGCGTCTTCCTCCTGTATCCCTTCCTTTTCGGGATCTGGCTCTCGATCACAGACTCCGAGCTCGGTGCGCTGGGGAACTTTATAGGCCTGGGCAACTACCGCTTCGAGTGGCGGAACACCGACGGCGTCTTCTACACAGCGCTCGTCAACACGTTCCTCTACACGGGCGTCACGACGATATTCAAGTTCAGCCTCGGTCTGGCCATGGCGCTTTTGCTCAACCAGGTCATCCCGTTCCGGCGCTTTGTCCGGGCAGCGTTGTTGCTTCCTTACATCATCCCCACCGTGCTCAGCTATGAGGCGTGGAGGTGGATGTTCGACCCGACTTTCAGCGTCGTCAACTGGCTCCTGGTGCACACGCACCTGGCGGCATACCCAGGACCCAACTGGCTCGGCGTGCCCGCCAATGCCATGGCGGCGCTGATGATCGTGAACGTCTGGCGCGGCACACCTTTTTACGCGATCGCCTTTCTGGCCGGCATGCAGGTCATCCCCGTCGACCTATATGAAGCGGCGCGCGTGGATGGCGCGACCCGCTGGCAGCAGTTCACCAACATCACGCTCCCGATGCTGAGGCCGGTGCTGCTGGTCGTCCTGCTCCTCTCCACGATCCTCACCTTTGCCGACTTCCAGGGCCCGTTCGTGCTCACCAACGGGGCTCCATACAACAGCACCCAGCTGCTATCGATATGGGCCTACCAGTGG
This sequence comes from Chloroflexota bacterium, assembly GCA_005889135.1. GTDB lineage: Bacteria > Chloroflexota > Dormibacteria > Dormibacterales > Dormibacteraceae > 40CM-4-65-16. The sequence goes on along the minus strand of VBEK01000164.1, from coordinate 2,002 downwards.
GGCATCCCTGGAGGCGCGATCGGACTGGGTGCCGCCATCTCGCTGGTGCTCTTCCCGCTGCTCACCATCGTGGTCGCCGGCGTCCTCTTCCTGCTCCGGAGGCCCGAGTAGGTGGCTGCCCCGGCTCTCAAGCTCAAGTTCGCCAAGCCCCGCAGCGGCCGCGTCATCGGCGACAGCCTTCTCGGCCGCACCATCCGCATCTACATTCCTTTGCTCGTCCTGCTGGTCGTGACGTTGTTTCCGTTCTACTGGATGGCGGTCACGTCCTTCAAATCGGCTTCCGAGCTGTTCGATTTCTCGGTCAGCCCGCTATGGGTGCGTGAGCCCACGCTGGACTGGTACAGGCACCTTTTCACCGAGACCAACTTCCCGCGCTGGGCGTTCAACACGGCGGTGGTGGCGACCGTGTCGACCCTCATCTCGCTGTTCTGCAGCATCCTGGCCGGCTACTCGCTTGCCCGCTTGCGCTACCGCGGCGCCGACACCATCGGCTGGGGAATCTTCGTCACCTACCTGGTGCCTCCCACGCTGCTGTTCCTGCCGCTGACCTTCGTCATCCGAGAGCTCCATCTCTTCAACAACCTGTGGGCCCTGATCCTCACCTATCCCACGTTCCTCATTCCGTTCTGCACGTGGATGCTGATGGGCTTCTTCAAGGGCATCCCGCGCGAGCTGGAGGAGGCGGCGCTGGTGGATGGCGCCACGCGCATGCAGGCGATGTTGCGGATCGCCATCCCGCTGGCGCTTCCGGGCATCCTGGCGGCCGGGCTCTTCGCCTTCACCCTCTCCTGGAACGAGTTTCTCTACGCGCTGATCTTCATGAACGACAGCCTGGTCAAGACGATCCCGGTCGGCGTGACCCAGGAGCTGATCCACGGTGACGAGTTCTTCTGGGGCGAGCTGATGGCCGCGGCGCTGCTTGGCTCCGTCCCGGTCGCGGTGCTGTATTCGTTCTTCGTCGACTACTTCGTCGCGGGCATGACCGCGGGGGCCGTCAAGGGCTAAGGCAGCGACTCGCCTGGCCCCTCGGCGGGCTCGATTAGGATTTTCCTGTGGCGTCCGTCACCTACGAACACGTCACCAAGAGGTTCTCGGCCGAGACCACGGCCGTCGATGACCTGAGCCTGGAGATCCGAGACACCGAGTTCATGGTTCTGGTCGGGCCCTCCGGGTGCGGCAAGTCGACCGCCCTGCGCATGCTGGCGGGCCTCGAAGACATCACCGCCGGCCAGATCAAGATCGACGACCAGGTCGTCAACGAGATGCCGCCCCGCGACCGGGACGTGGCCATGGTCTTCCAGTCGTACGCGCTCTATCCGCACATGAGCGTCTTCGACAACATGGGCTTCGGCCTCAAGATGAGGGGGAGCACAAGGAGCGAGATCGGGTCGCGGGTCAAGGAGGCGGGCCGCATCCTCCGGCTGGACCAGCTGCTCGCCCGCAAGCCACGTCAGCTCTCGGGCGGCCAACGGCAGCGCGTCGCGGTCGGCCGCGCCATCGTCCGTCAGCCTCGGGTCTTCCTGCTCGACGAGCCGCTGTCCAACCTGGACGCCATGCTTCGCGTGCAGACCCGGATCGAGCTGCAGAAGATGCACCAGCGGCTGGGCACCACCTTTATATATGTCACGCACGACCAGGTCGAGGCGATGACCATGGGCGACCGGATCGCGGTCATGAAAGATGGCGTTCTGCAGCAGGTGGCGCCCCCGCGGGAGATCTACAACCAACCCGTGAACATGTACGTCGCCGGTTTCATCGGCAGCCCGCGCATGAACTTTCTGCCCGTCACCATCTCCAACCACCAGGCCAAGGCGTCGGGTTTCGAGCTCAAGCTGCCCAAGGCGCCCGGCGTGGATCGCGGCGTCATGGGCATCCGGCCCGAACATTTTCTTCCCAACGTCTCTGGCGACGACGCAGCGATCGACCTCCAGGTCGAGGTGCTCGAAGTCCTGGGCTCGGACCAGTACCTCTACGGCAAGGTCGGCTCGGACGACATCATCGC
>VBEK01000163.1 GCA_005889135.1 Chloroflexota bacterium | reverse complement strand
ACATGACCACCGACATTGCGACCCCGGTCGGTGTTGGAAACGTGGCCGCTTCGGCAGTCATTCAGTTCAGGCACCGGGACGGCGCCAACCAGCTGGGTGACGAACCTGGCGGGGCGGCCGCGGTCCCCTACTCCGATTACACGGGCTACCACTCACCCAATGACCCGCTGGACATCCGGCTCCCCTTCGACCCTGCCGCTGTTCGCGATCCCAACGCGTGGCAGCAGCTGCGCTATGTCGACGCGTTCGGAAACGTGGTGACTCCGAACTTCGTCGGTGCCCAATGGCCGCATGTGGCGCCATTCGCGCTCTCGTCGGCGGCGGCGCTGCGCTCGCCGACCGGCCCGGCGAGGTATGGCTCTTCCGAGTACCTCGCCCAGGCCAGAGCACTGCTCGAGCTAAGCGCCGGCCTCACCGATGAGCAGAAGATGATCGCCGAGTACTGGGCCGACGGGCCTCGCTCCGAGCTGCCTCCTGGGCACTGGGATCTGTTCGCGCAGTTCGTCTCCCGGAGAGACCATCACAGTGCCGGCGAGCGTGGCTTTGACCGAGACGTCAAGCTCTTCTTCGCCCTTACCAACGCGATCCTCGACGCCAGCATCTGCTGTTGGGACAACAAGCGTGCGTTCGCGTCGGTCCGGCCCATCACCGCCCTGCGTTACCTCTTCAGAGGACAACAGGTGCTCGCCTGGGCTGGCCCATATCGAGGTACGCAGCTGATCGACGGTGCAGACTGGTTCCCCTACCAGCCCGAGACGTTCCCAACGCCGCCTTTTCCTGAGTACAGCTCCGGGCACAGCACCTTCAGCGCCGCGGGCGCCGAGATCCTCAGGCTGTTCACGGGAAGTGACAGGTTCGGGGGCTCGATCACCTTCCCGGCCGGAAGCTCCAGGACGGAGCCCGGAGTTGTTCCGGCGCGTGACCTCACCCTGACCTGGGAGACATTCACGGACGCCGCCGATCAGGCGGGGATCTCACGTCGCTACGGTGGAATCCACTTCGAGCAGGGAGACCTGGACGCCCGGCGAGCCGGGCGGCATGTCGCTCGGGTGGCGTGGGCTAAAGCGCAGAGCTACTTCAATGGCGGTGAGCGCGAGGACAATGGCGCCATCAATCAGTGGCAAGCGCTCAGACGCCTTCAGATCTGACGCCAACAAGGGTGATGGGCTGGCCGGTCAACTCGGCCGCAGGTTCGCGTTACGGAAACTATGGCCCACCACAGCTCATGAATACGTGCCGCTGCCGGCATCGCGGCTTTGGGGGTGCAGACTTTCTGCGATTGCTGGCAGTCGCGGTGCACTTGGAACGGTCTGGGGCTCGGACTATAGACTCCGTTGTGTTGAGTTTGCTTTCACCGGCGTACGACGGATCGATCGAGGTCGGAACGCTCCCGGCCGACTGGACTGAGCGGGTTGGCCGGCGCGTCGAGACCGGTCTGCTCATGCCTGGCAGCCGACGTCGGGCCAATTACGTTGTCCGGTCGAAATCGGCCGATTTCGTCTCTTTCGCGGCGGACGACTTCTGGACTGTGTACAACGTCGGCCTGAATGACGTGGAGCTCCGCCGCGCGGACGGGGGCCACATCGCCTACCACGGATCCTTCACTCGCTGGGCCGCTTATGCGGCGATCCAGGGACTCGGCATCGTGAGTGCCGTCCTGATCGCAGTGCTGCTCATACCTGGGGCCCGAGCCGAGGTCGCAAGTTATGGCGGGTGGGGATGGCCTGTACTCATCAGCCTGCTTGCATTTTTTGGCCTGGTCTGGCCTCGGGTTCTAGTGGTCATGCACCGTCGCTTCGCGTCACGGACCCTTGAGCGCGTCGTCCGCGAAGCTGTGGCCACCTAGCATCAGTCCCGCCGCAACGATCGATCACATTGCGGACGCATCCGAACGGATGGCTTACCCCTCCGACTCGAACTCGACGGCCCATGGACTGCGAGGCGCGGCCAGTACCGCGATCTTTATCGGATCGACGATGAAAGGCACGTGGTCGAGATCGTCACGATCGACCATCGCGCTCACGCTTATCGACGCGCCCGCAGACGCTGATGGCTGGTCCAGCGACCAGTGGGTGAGCACATGACGATTCAGCGCATGGACAACGTTCTCATCGTTGTCGACGACCTCGAGGCGGCCAAGTCTTTCTTCATCGAACTCGGCCTCGAACTCGAAGGCGAGACGCAGGTCGAGGGACCTTCGGTCGACAGCCTGATCGGGCTGAAGGATGTTCGCGCCACCCTCGCGTTGATGCGGATCCCCGACGGCCACGGTCGCATCGAGCTCGACAAGTTCCACACGCCCACCGCGATCAGGTTTGGGCCTGTGGATGCGCCGGTCAACGCGCTGGGCATCCGTCGCATCATGTTCGCCGTCGAAGACATCGACGCTGTCGTCGCGCGCTTGCTCGCCCATGGGGCCGAACTGATTGGGGAAGTGGTGCAGTACGAGAAAACGAATCGGCTCGCCTACATCCGCGGGCCCGAAGGCATCATCGTCGGACTGAGCGAGCAGATCGGCTAACCGGAACGAACGCCTGACGCCCGCCGGACACTTCTAAGTAGAGCTGGTCCGACTACACCTGTAGCCTGGTCGTGGCGTATCGATGGCCGTGTGCGCTGCCGCGGCAATCGCAATAGAGAGGGCAACTACCAGGAGTTCGACAGGCCGATGCCAACGGTGATCAGCTTGCCTCATGCTGGCCACGTGTCGATGGGTTCTCTCCAGCGAATGATGCGTGGAGATTGATTCGATGGGTATATTCCTTCGATTGCTGCGGGCGCGACGCAACACATCGCGGCCAGTGACGGCAATGTCTGCAGAAGAAGCATGTGTGTTTCTAGAAAGCCTCCAGAGCGAGGGTCAATTTGCGGTTTTCCAGTTACCTGAGACAAGAGCTTTCGTTCAGGCGATTCGGACTTCTGCCGGCGGTCTCCACATCGAGGTCAGCCAGTCCGAATCTCCGATCGAGGCGCTCATGCAGACTGCAGGCCCCGTCAGCCGAAACGAACTCGGATTCCTCGTGATCGAGAGTAGAGCAGGCCAGGACACTGCCTGCGGCACCGTCATCGCTCGGGCGCTGGCGATGCTTGCGAACGCCGCAGGGTGCGAAAACCTGTGTCGCGTCCGAACGGGCGCCCAGTAGCCGCAGAGCTTTCCTTTTGTCCTTCGCGCGGCTGAATAGCGAGACGATGCGAAATTGTGTGCCGTCAGACGCTCATGAAGTCCGCGCACGGATCAGCTACATTTCCGAGTCGGTCCAAGAAGGACATCACGCGGCAATGCATCGCTAACCGTAGTGCCTGGTCAACAGGTACGCGTGCACCACCCAACCTCTGCCTGCTACATGCCACCAGTAATCGAGCGCCCAGGGCAAGTCAATCTGCGGCGGAGGAGGCGTTGCCGGGACATACGCGGGTCCGTCGTCGATTGTGATGGGTGTTCCCTTCGGGAGGCACCCCACCACCTTCGCTGAGAGGTCCGGATTTGAATGAACATTTACGCAGCCTGTTTCTCCAAGACCCATCTGGATCTGACCGCCCTCACCTACGCTTGGAAAGGGCGCTCCGGTGAGGCTACAGACGGTGCCGCTCGAGACTGCGCCACCAAGTCCCTGCCAGCCTAACGAGTTATTGAAAAGATATATGGCGCAGGTCTGGGTCGTTCCGTTTGACCCCGCCTTGACCGTGAAATAGGCGGCGGACTGGCCGTCGTGCTCCCCAGTCTTCCAGACGCAAGCCACATTCACTGGACAGGCAGCGGGTGATGCCACGAATCGGCCTGCCGTCTCGGCTGAGGCGATGTGTGCGGCCGCCTGGTTGCGATCCTGGAACGCTGGGAGCGGCTCGCTCGGCGGGATCGACACCCGTTGTTGTTGTGCCGGCCATTACGTGGACCGAAATCAAAGTGTGGTCCATGCATGTGGTCGAACCACCGCACGGGACCGCCTTTGTGTAGCCGGCTGGGAAAGGATCGTGTCCTGGTGAGGGACGCAGGCTTGGGATCACCTGGTCGTAGGGAAGGAAGCCTGGGGCTATGGTGAGCACGAAATAGTCGCCTGGCGCCACTCCAAGCATGGTGTAGATGCGCTGGCCGAACACGGTCTCGACCGTGAAGAAACGGCTGCCATCGGTGGCGATTGCATACACCGTTTGGGCCGGCAGAATGCCTGCGGGATAGGACACCGTTCCGGCGATTTGGCCAGTATTCGCCTGTGGCCGGTCGCTAGGGGATGAAACGGTCGAGGATGTTCGAGCTGAAGAGGCCGGACCTCCTGATGCCACCGAGCCGCAAGCGGTCGCCGCCACGAGGACTAGTAGTACGGCGACCGTTCTTGACATGCCCGGTCGTTAAACGCTACCTGTCGCGGTGGCGTTATGGACCCGCGCAGAGGCGTCAGGGCAACGGAATGAAGTGGAACGTCAAGGTCGAGCCCGATGCTGTGACGCTGGCGCAGCCCGGCCGGCTCAAGCCAGCGCCCCAGGAAACCTGGCCTTCAGAGCCCCCGAGGCTGCGAACCTGAACCAGTAACGGTCCCTGGGACATAAACGAGGCTGGTCCTGCGTAGTTATCCATGTCGCCTCGAAAGCCCTTCAACACAATCCTGACTCCAGCGGATCCGGCGAGATCTATTGGTTGACCCAGACCGGAATCGGCGCTGAAGCGCGCACTCGCTTGTGGGGCGAGCTCAAAATCCGGAGTTCCCGCTTCGAACGTGAGCTTGAATGTGTCCTGAGCCGCGGTCGCGGAGACTATGGGCGGAGCAGAATCCGTTCTCGCTGAGGGTGCGGGCCACGAGGGCGACGCCATTCCGGATGAAGTGCAACTCAGAGTCACCGGACTTGGTGAAGTTTGCGCACTGTTGCTACTGCTGCCGCATGCGCTGAGGAGGACCAAGGCAAGGATGACCATCGGCGCTCCGGCGTGAAGGCGAGGCATGCTGCTTGAACGTTGGTACCTGCAAATGATTACGAAACGTCATCGGTGTGTTCATTTGCGGCCCCCTCTATGCGGACGTGTTTTCACGTAATAGAACGTGCATGTCGTCCGGCGGGCGAGAACGCCGCCCCGTCGATCCCCCAGCTAATAATCCGCTCCGGAACGATTCGAATCCACGCGGAGTCCCAGCCCGGGCCGAACTTTTCACCACCGGCGGAGTGCAGTTCCGCCCGCCCTCGGACCTCGATTCCGCGTGGGGTCCAGGGGGTCACGCTCGCCAGATCGTCGATCACGAGCGCCGTCCGCGGGTTGGCCTGCAGATCGCGCCATTTCTTCGAGCCGCTCAGGCCGTGACCTCCTACCTCGATCGCCTGCCCCTCGGCGTCGAGGCGAAAGCCCACCGGGACGACGTGGGGCGAGCCATCGCTCCCGACCGTTGCGAGGCGGCCCAACCGCTGTCCCCGCAAGTACTCGATCTCCTTCTCGGTGAAATGGCTCATCGTTGACCTCCTTCAGCTTGGCGGACCCCGTCCGCGCGAAGATCGATCGCGGTACCGCGCTCATTCCACATAACACGCATCCTCAGGTCTGGCATTCCCACTGTCGAATTGCCGCGCTCGGTCGGGAAGCCCGCATCTACCGGCACTCGCGGTCTTCAGGCGACGCGACAACCCGCATCTGCCGGCACTCGCGGGTCACGCCGCGGAGCTTTTCGGGTAGGCGCTACACTTCCCGCCGATGACGAGCGCCGGCGACGGCTTTTCCTGGCCGTTTCAGGACCCCCAGTGGGCATCCAAGATCCTCGTCCAGGGCCTGATCACGCTGATCCCGATCGTCGGCTGGATCGCGACCACGGGCTGGTTGGTCCTGACCATCGACAACTACCGGACCGGCCGGCGGGAGCTCCCGCCGTATGGATTCCACCTAGAGCGCGGGATCGTGCTGTTCGTCGTCTACGTGGTCTACGTGATCGTCTTCGGCATCCCCGGCGGCATCATCGAGAGTGCCGGCGTGAACAGCGACAGCGGCGGCCTCCAGGCGCTCGGCAACCTCGTCGGCTTCGTCCTGAGCGTGCTGCTCGCCTTCCTTGCGCCGTCGATCATCCTGCACACCTATCGCTCGGGTTTCAGCGGCGGCTTCGACGTGCCGGGCATCTGGCAGATGGCGACGGCCAACATGACCAACACGATCATCGCCGGCCTTCTGATCTGGGTGGCGAGCCTGATCGGGGGGTTGGGAATCGTGATCTGCTGCGTCGGCCTGATCTTCACGCTCCCCTACAGCGCCGCCATCGTCGCCGGCATCGTCACCTGGTACGAGCACATCACGTCTGGACCCGCAACCGCAGGCCCGGCGACAGCGCCGCCGCAGTCTCCGCCTCCTCCGCCGCCCGCACCGCTGCCGTCGTAGAGACGAGGACCGTCTAGCTCCGGCAGCGCGTAAAAAGAAGGAGCGGAGCTCGCGCCCCGCTCCCCGAACACCCCTCACTTCGTGGGTCGTAGTTTCACCAGATCATCGCTTTCAACTTTCCGTGGCGGTTTCGGTTTCGGTCTCGGTCTCGGTGGCGGCGCTCGTGTTGATCTTGGTCGTGCCCTTCACGCAGGTCTTGAACGCGTCATGCGCTGCGCGGTCGTGGCCCGGGTTCGCGGCCTGGCACGCGTGCACACGCTGTGACTGCTGGCCGTCGCGGTGCGACTGACCGTTGGCCGACGCGATCGCACTCACGCAGGCGCCGTGCACGCCGCTGGCACCGTGCGGACAGTTGCGAGCCGCGGACGCGACGGCGTCGCCGTGATTGTCGCGGTCGCCGCTGACGCTCGACTCGGTCATGGCCAGAACACCGGCCGTGCCGAGCGCAAGCGCGGCGCTCGCTCCGAGGATCGCCAGACGAAACTTGAGCATGAATCCCTCCTTCCAGGAGCTGACTTCGAAATCCCCGACCCCTCGGTGAGAAGCAATAACGCTGGGCTCTGAGGGACTAACCAAAGTCCGCGGCGCAGGAATTTTGGCGTTTCGTCGTTAGATTGATCAACGTCGCAATAACCCCGGAGGATCCATGACACCACTACGTCGCAGAAATATCGTTGCAACGCTCTTGAAACTGGCCGGCCTCACGCACAGAGCGGGGTCGCTATCGGACGGTCCCGGCTGCACCTGCGAAAGCTGTGTGCAAGCCTGGGACCGCCACCGGCCGGCGAAGGTCGCCGCTCCCCGTGACACTCGCAGGCGCCTGCGTCTACGCCTGTACTGATCCTGGCCCGGCGTCGGGGGCGAGAACGCGGCTAGATCGAAGTCAGCAGCGCGAGGTTGCTCAGCGACACGGCCGCGAGTGCGATCGTGATCGCCTGCACCGCGACCAGCGACACCCGGAACGTGACCACCGAAAGTCGCTCGTTCTCGCGGACCTTGCGCGCCGCCGCGACCAGGGCGGCCGCGGCGGAGGCCACGATCATCACCTTGAAGGTCCAGAACAGGGCGACTCCCCCCACTTCGAGCAGGCGGCTGCTGATCGGCATCATCTCGACCGCTCCGCGAGCCCGATCGATCGCCGTGGTCAGGGTGTCGGTCGCCTGACTTCCCAGCAGCAGGCCGCTCCAGACCACAGCCTGCCGGATCTCCACGAAGCTAAAACGCGTCGACTCCGTTCATCGGCGAGTCGCGAGCCGGCCACATAAATAAGGTGAGAGTGCAGACCGGCGAGGATCTGAGCCGCCGGCCGCCCGGGTCGAAGTCCTTCCCCTCGCGTTCCTACCTGTGGAGGTGCCGACTCAAATGGACAATGGAACGCTGGTCACGGTCCTCGTCGTCGCCCTGGTCGTCGTCGTTCTCCTTCTCCTCGTCCGGGCCGCAAGCGGGGCTCGTCGGGCCCGGCCGAAGCTGAGCCCGCTGCCGGTGGAGGCTCGCGAGCGCTACGTCCGCGACTGGGACGAGATCGAGACGAAGTTCGTCGATGCCCCCGAGCAGGCCGTGCGCGAGGCGGAGGCGCTGGTCATGTCGGTGATGCGCGAGCGCGGCCACCCGCTGACCCAGCGCGACCTGCCGCGCGAGATGCATCGCGCGAACAAGCTGCGGACGCGCAACGGCACGGAGGGCATGCGGCAGGCGCTGCTGCACTACCGGACGCTGATGGAGAGGATGGTCGGCCCGGAGGACAAGGCGGCGCGCGAGCAGCGGCGGCGGGAGATGGCCTAGAGGCCGGGGGCGGTCACTCGCGGCCAGGCGTCGTACACGGCGGCCAGCCGCGACGTGATCTCGGACGCGCCGGTGATGCTGTAGATGTAGGTCACACCGGTCGGTGTCGGCTGCGCTCCGAAGCACGTGGAGCACGCCTTCTCGCCGGCGTAAAAGACGAGGTCGTTGCTCAGGAAGCGCACGCCCGATCGCCCCGGCGGCGTCGTGCTGGAAACGCTGTTGGCCTGCACGCTGTAGAAGCCGATGCCGTTGACCCCGGTCGAAGCTGGGAACGAGTACGCGATCCAGCGGCCGTCCGGTGACGCCTTCGGCCGCACCCACATCAGGGTGGTCATCGCAGAGACTCCGGTGGACGGGTCCCAGCGCTTGACGTTGCCGCTCGAGTCGCGGAAGAACAGCCGGCTCGGCACGGAGGCCCAGACCGCCATCGTCGCCCCCGAGGTGGAGTAGACGAGAGTGCCGTCGCTAACCTTGCGGATCTGGCCCGGCGCCGTTTGACCTGTGCCGCCGACGTGAAAGGTCTGGAAGTAGCCGACGTACAGCCCGTCAGGTGAGAAGCCGAGAAAGCTGTCGTCCTGGTTGACGCTGATGCCGCGACCCGGCGCGGCGGGCAGCGTGCTGAGGACGCGGTTGCCCGACGACGTGACCAGGTGCCAGGCGTTGGTGTCGAGATACGTCATCGACCGGCCGTCGGGGCTGAACGCGTACTGCCCCGAGTCGAAGCCGGCTGTGTAGGTGGCCAGGACGACGGCGCGGCCACCGGCCAGGTCCGAAGACACTATCTGGCTGGAGGGCGTCTCGTAAGCGATGGTCGTGCCGCTCACGAACTGCGGCGACAGCGCGGTGGTGTCGAACGTGCAGAGGTTGCGTGAGTGCGCCGGGTCCTGGATGTCGCGCACGACGACGGTCGGGTCGCCGACGACGGTGCCGATCACGAGGTTGTCGCCCGCGGGTACGGCCGAGTCGCAGTGGACTGCCGAGGCCATCGTCGAAGGCGTCGCGCCCGCGGTAGGTAGAGCTGTGGTCGTGGCTGCGGTCGTCGCCGATGTCGTGGGTGTGGTCTTGGCGGTGGGAGTCGAGCCGCCGCATCCGGCCACCGCCAGCATCGCCACCAGGGCCGCAGCGCCCGCGCGCACGGCGTAACAGTAGCGGCCGAAACTACCCCAGAATCCGGCTTAGCAACTCTCTCGTCTCTGCCGGCAACCTCTCGCGAAGCCGGTAGTAGATCCAGATTCCATTCTTGTGCGACTCGACCAGACCTGCTTGCTTGAGCTTCGCCATGTGGTGGCTGATCGTGGGCTGGCTCAGCCCGAGGCCCGCGGTGAAGTCGCAGACGCAGATCGGGGCGCTCGCCCTCCAGAGCGAAGCGAGCATCGTCAGCCGCGCGGGGTCGGCGAGCGCCTTCATCAGCTCCGCGCGGCGTTCAGCCCAGGACTGGTTCACCGGCGGGAGTGCACAGCACACGCCGCGCTCGCGAATCACCGGCAGCTGCTTGACGGCCACGGATCCCATGTTACGCTATCCATCGATAAACATCGATGGATAGGGAGAGTTAACCATGGACCAGATCAACGAAGCCGTCAGGTCGCGCTACGCCGACGCTGCCAGACAGATCGCCGTGCTCCCCGAAGACTCGACAGCCGGGTGCTGCTGCGTCGACGGGCCGGACTGCGGCTGCGCCGGTACCTACTCGGCGGAGGAGACGGCCGCGATCGGCCTCACCGATGCGGTCAGCCTCGGCTGCGGGAACCCGACTGTGCTCGCCGACCTCAGGCCAGGTGAGATCGTGCTCGACCTGGGATCCGGGGCGGGCCTCGACGTGCTTCTGTCGGCGCGGCGAGTCTTGCCTGGCGGTCATGCGTATGGCGTCGACATGACGGACGAGATGCTGGATCTCGCCAACCGCAATCGCGACCGCGCCCGCCTGAAGAACGCGACGTTCCTGAAGGGGTCGATAGAGAACGTCCCGCTGCCTGACGGCTCTGACGGCGACGAGGTCGAGGTCCGCGGGCTGGACCGAGGCCTTCTCGAGGGCGAGGTCGAGGAGGCCGGGCAATCGCTCGAGGTGGTCGCGGGCCGCGAGCTCGGGCACGACGCCGCCGAAGTCCTTGTGCAGGTCCACCTGGGAGTGGATGACGTTGGCCAGGACCTTGCGGCCGTCCTCGACAACCGCGACCGAGGTCTCGTCGCAGCTTGTTTCGATGCCGAGGGTCAGCAATCTTCTTTCGCGCCCCTCACCCCTCACCCCTCTCCCCTGAGGGGAGAGGGGAAGATCCGGGCCAGCGCCATTTGCCTCGCGGCGGCGTCGGTGCTGACACCGTCGCGGTCGGCTTGCGTCAGGATCTCGTAGACCGCGTCGCCTATGCCGGCGAGCTTGGCGTCGAGGGTCTCGCGCGACCAGCGCAGCTCCTCGAGGCCGCCGCCGTGGAGCACGCCGCCTGAGTTGATCACGAAATCGGGCGCGTAGGCGATGCCACGCTTGCGCAGCCGGTCCGCGTCCTCGGGCGTCTCGAGCTGGTTGTTGGCCCCGCCGGCGACCACGCGGCAGCGCAGCCCCGCGATCGAGCGTTCGTTGAGGACGCCTCCGACGGCGCAGGGAGACAACACGTCGCACTCGGTGGCGAGCGCGTCGTCCGGCGCCACGGTCTGGACGCCGTTGGCGCTCAGACGCTTCAAGCCAGCACCGTGCGCCTGCCCAGGTCGTCCGAGCCGAACGCGTACCGGCAGGTCGCCCGGATGCCGTGGAGAACGCCGACGGCGGTGTCGGGCGCGGTGTCGCCGGACCCGCCGGCGGCCTCTGTCTTGCAGAACACGTAGGGCGTCACCTCGGCGATGACGTCCATGTCCACGGCGGACGTGTTCATGTCCGGCGCGCAGCTGTACAGGCCGCCCAGCGAGTTGACGAAGGCTCCATACTCGTGCAGCAGCCGGCGGCGCGCCTCGCCCTGCGGGATGTCGGGTGTGGGCAGTGCGATCACCGCTTTGCCCCCGCCGTGCGGAAACTCCACACTCGCGAACTTCAGGCTCATCGCCTCGGCCAGGCGCATGCCGTCGGCGAGCGCGTCCTCCAGGCGCGGGTAATGCTTCATGCGCGTGCCCCCCGCGGCCGAGCCCAGGCGCGTGGAGTGCACGCAGATGAACATCCACGCGCCGCTCTCGCGGTCGCGGTGGATGGAAACCGACTCACCGTCCCACGCGGAGAGGAGGTCCTGCATCGACCTCCACTCTACTCAGGCCGCTTTCGGGTGTTCGACGACCGCGAGAACCCTGGGCGCGACAAAACGAGCCGTGCGCACGACGCCACCGTTGCGCGTGAGCTCGCGGACCTCGACGCTCGTGCGCGAGCTGCGCACCTCGATGCTGCGTCCGGCCCTGGTCGCCTCGATGACGTACTCGCGCGCGGCGCCGCCGCCGGCGTCCACGAGGACCTCGACGAAATCTCCCTTTGCCATACCTATCTGTTATTCCCGCGCCGCGCCGGATTCATACGTTCTATAGGCGTGACCGCCCAGCCGCCCGAGGGGGCGCGCAGCGTCGAGCAGCTCAAGGAGGCAGCCGCCTCCTGCCGGGGCTGCGAACTGTGGGAGCACGCCACCCAGACTGTCTTCGGGGAGGGCCGCGAGGGCTCGAAGCTGATGCTGGTCGGCGAGCAGCCGGGCGACCAGGAGGACCTCCAGGGCAAGCCTTTCGTCGGCCCGGCCGGGCGCCTGCTCGAGAAGGCCCTGGACGAGGCGGGCATCGACCGCTCGCGGGTCTACGTCACCAACGCGGTCAAGCACTTCCGGTGGACGCGTCGCGGCAAGCGGCGCCTGCACGAGAAGCCGAACGCGGGCCAGGTCCGCGCCTGCCGGCCGTGGCTGGAGGCGGAGATCGAGGTGGTCCGCCCGGGCATGCTCGTCCTCTTGGGCGCCACCGCGGCCCAGTCGGTCATGGGGCCCGCCTTTCGCGTCAGCCAGCAGCGCGGCGAGGTGCTGAGGTCGCCATTCGGGATCCCGGTCGTGGCCACGGTGCACCCGTCCTCGATCCTTCGCGCCACGGACGCGGAGTCGCGCGAGGCGGCTCTGGCCTCATTCATCTCGGACCTGGAGGTTGCCGGCCGGGGCGCCTGAGTTCAGAATGCGCCCGTCGTGGCGCTGCTTCCTCTCGACGTCCAGAACTCCTACCGCGAGCGCTACCGGGCTCTTCGCCCGGGATGGCGGCCGAGCGGCGACCTGCTGGAGACGATCGTGCGTGGATACGTCACCGGCGCCAGCCGCGTCCTCGACCTCGGCTGCGGCCGCGGCGGCGTGGCGGAGCTGATCTGGCGCGACGTCCGGCTCGGCGCGGGCATCGACCCGGACTCCGCCTCGCTCGCCCAGCACCGGGCGGCCGGGATGCCGGTCGTGCGCGGGGTCGGTGAGCGCTTGCCTTTCGTGAGCGACTCGTTCGACCTGATCGTCTCCATCTGGGTGCTCGAGCACCTTGAGGACCCTCTCGCGACGTTCATCGAGGTGCGGCGGGTGCTGCGCCCGGGCGGCCACTTCATCTTCCTCACGCCCAACCTGCACAACCCGCTGATGCTCATGAACAGGATCGGGAGGGCCCTCCCAGCGCTGCAGCGCAGGCTGGTGCCCAGGATGTACGGCCGCGACGAGGCGGACACCTTCCCGGTGCGATACCGCGCCAACACCGAGCGCGAGATCCGCGACCACGCACGTGGGTCAGGTCTGCGCGTGGAAGAGCTTCGTGTCATCCCCGACCCGACGTACCTGGCGATGAACGGCCTGATCTTCAACGCGTCGGTGATGTCAGAGCGGTTGATGCCGAAGGGCTGGGGCGTGCACCTGCTCGGAGATCTGGTCCGGCCCCAGTAGTCACCGGCAAAGCTCGGAAGTGTATCCAGTGAGGTTGAGCTGCAGGTGGCTCAAATCGACGTCGGGTGGCCGAGAATTGCGCCCATGAGCTTGACAACCATTTTTCTCGTGGTGGCCCTGATCGCGTTCGCGCTGGCGGCAATAGGGTTCAGCTGGCGAAAGACCGACCTCATCGCGGTCGGACTTGCGGTGTGGTCGCTGTCATCTCTCATCGGGCGCCTGTCCAGCCTGAACCTCAGCACCATCCTGCTCCTGGTCGCCTTCCTGGCTTTCGTCGCCGCCGCGATCGGGTGGCGCTACCGCAAGCTGAACCTCATCGCGATCGGACTTGGTCTCTGGGTGCTGTCCCTCCTGATCTAGCGAGCAGCAGGCACCCTCGACGTCCCGCCACCGCCCGTGAGCCGGGCGGCGATCAGCACCGGGATGATCGTGACCAGGATCACGAACGAGACGACGACGTTGACCTCGGGCAGCCGCTGACCGAGACGGATGGCGCCGAAGATCCACAGGGGAAGGGTGTTCTGCGCGCCCGCGGTGAAGGTGGTCACGATGACCTCGTCGAACGACAGCGCGAATGCGAGCATCGCGCCGGCGACGATCGAGGTCGAGATGAGCGGCAGGGTGATGTCGCGGAAGACCTGGTAACCGTTGGCGCCGAGGTCCATCGCCGCCTCGATGAGTGAGCCCTGGGTGCGCCGCAGCCGGGCGAGCACGTTGTTGTAGACGACGACGATGCAGAACGTCGTGTGGCCGACCACGATGGTCCACACCGACAGCGACACGCCTCCGAACGAGAAGAAGGCGTTGAGCGCGATACCGGTGACGATGCCGGGCAGGGCCAGGGGGAGGACGAAGAGCAGGCTCACGACCTCCTTGCCGAACCAGGTCATTCGCTGGATGGCGAAGGCCGCGCAGGAGCCGAGCACCAGCGCGAGCGCGGTGGCGGTGAGCCCGGCCTGCAGCGAGAGCGTCAGCGCGCGCCTGATCTCTTCGTCCTCCCACGTCCTGGTGAACCAGGCCAGCGTGAAGCCAGGGATCGGCCAGCTCTGGATGTTCGAGGTGTTGAAGGCGTAGACGAGGATCAGGACGATCGGGATGAAGAGGAATAGGAGGATCAGCACCACCCACACCCAGAGCAGCACACGCGTCCATAACCCTTCCACCGACTACAGGGCCTCGAATGCGCCCAGCCGCTGGGCGATCAGCAGGTAGACGGCCATGATGGCGATGGGGACCATCGCCAGGGCGGCGGCGAACGGGATGTTGTTGGCGATGCCGACGTTGCTGTAGATCACGTTGCCGATGAAGCTCGA
>VBEK01000162.1 GCA_005889135.1 Chloroflexota bacterium | reverse complement strand
CGCACACGATCACCCGGTAGCCCAGCTCCTCGATCTTCCCCGACAGCTCGCGGTCCCGCGCATCCAGGACGAACGCGGACGCGACGTCGCGATACAAGCGCGCCACCTCGACCGGATTCGGGTCCGGGCCGAGCGCCCGCATCATCTCGACGGTCGGTCCTTTGAGCGCGCGGCCGGCGACGATCGGGGACACCGCCACGGTCCTCTCACGCGCCAGCTCTCGACGGACCAGCGCGAGGATGGGCGCGATGGAGATGAGCGGATTGGACGGCCCGATGACCACCCTGTCCGCCTCGCGCAGCGCCTCGAGCACGTCCGTGGTCGCGCTCGCGGCCTCGAGGCCGGCGAACGTCACCCCGCGCAGCGCCGGCTGGAGCCGCTCGCGCACGAAGTACTCCTGGAACGAAAGCTCGCCCGCGTCGGTGGCGAACCGCGTGCGCACGGCGCCGTCGGTCATTGGGAGCACGCGCGCTCTCAATTCGAAGCGGCGGCACAGCTCGCGCGTCGCCTCGGTCAGCGTGCATCCGCGCGCCAGCAAGCCTTCCCGGACGAGGTGACTCGCGATGTCCTTGTCCCCGATGCGAAACCAGACCTCTTCGCCAATGCGGGCCATGCTGTCGAGGACGTGAAAGGTGTCGTCTTTGACGCCGTACCCCGCCTTCTCGTTGAAGACTCCGGCGAGCCTGTAGATCACCGCGTCGACATCGGGACAGACCAGCAGTCCCCAGAACTCGTCGTCGTCGGCGGTGTTGGCGATCACCGTGAGCTCGTGCTCGGGCGCGACCGCCTGAATTCCGGCCGCGAGGGCGGCGCCACCGGTGCCTCCCGCGAGAACGACTACGTTCAGCGGAACAGGTCCTCTACCGCCGGCCGGATCAGCTCGCGTCCGGAGCCGCCGCCTTCTAGCGCCAGCCCACGGACGATCACGGCCGGGGTACGCGAAGTCTTCTCCATGACCAGGCCCGCGCTGGAAGCGATGTCGTCCGCGACCGCGAGCACGGTGGCGTGCAGCACTTCCCCGTCGTCGTCGGGCGTGCCACGCAGGTCGATCACGGCCGGCATGCCGGCCACGCCGAGGGCGACGTTGACGATGCCCAGACGCCACGGCCGGCCGAAGGTGTCGGAGACGATCACGGCCACGTCCACGCCGGTGATCTCGCGCAGGCGGTCGCGGATCAAGCGCGCGCTTGCGTCGGGGTCAAGCGGCAGCAGAGTCACGACATCGCGCCCGCCGGTATTCGAGTGGTCGACGCCGGCGTTGGCGCACACATAGCCCTGGCGTGTCTCGGTGATGAGCACGCGCTCGGAGCGCAGCACGCGCACGCTCTCGTCGAGGACGACCTGGACCACGCGAGGGTCTGGACGGGCGATCAGCCGTGGGGCAAGGCGCACCGCCTCGTCGCCGGCATGGACCGTGGCCAGGTCGACCATTCGGCCCTCGGACTTGGAGACGACCTTCTGCGCCACCACCAGGACGTCGCCGGCCTGCACCCCCGCCCGGGCGCCGATCAGCGCCCCGAGGTCGTCTCGGGGCCGCACCTCCGGCAGCCCCTCGACGCCGATCAGCTCGATGCGCCTCACACCGCTGATCTGATGCGGGCAAGGTCGGCGGGCTCGTCGACGTCGAGCGCCATCGCGTCGGAGTGGAAGACGACGAACTTCACACCGCGCTCCTCGGCATCGGCGCGGAACCGAATCAGCGACTCGTCGCCGAAGTGCAGGCCGATGGCGTCCAGCGGCCGCAGGTAAAGGGCGTTGGTGCCGCCCCGCCCGGTCGCCGCGGCGGCGACCGCCACCGGCGCCGGCAGTCGTCCTGCGGTCTGCAGCAGCTTGCGGACGGCGGCCTCGGTGACGAGGGGCAGGTCGCTCGACAGAAGCAGCACCGCTTCCGCGCCGCCCTGGATGGCGCGGTCGATGCCGCGCCGCGCGGCCACGTTCTGACCCTCTTCGCGCGGCTCGAGCAGGACGTCCGCGCCCCAGGCGGCGGCAAGCTCCGCCACCTCCTCCGCCCCGGCGACGACCAGCACGTGGTCGCCGGCGGCCGCCGCCCGCACCGCGAGCCGGGCGTTGCTGCGCGCCAGCGCCCGTCGCGACTTCGCGCCGAGAGCGGGCCGGAGCCGTTCCTTGGCGGAGTCGAAGTCCTTGATCGGCACCACCACCCACGTCCTCACGAGAACTCCTTCCGGATTCGAGGCAGGATCTGCTCGCCGTACAGCTCCAGGAAGCGCGCCTGGCCGTCGCCCGGTGAGTGAAAGACGAGGTGGTTGAAGCCCAGCTCGAGATAAGGCCGCAGCTGCTCGATGTGCTCATCCGGGTTGTCGGAGACCAGCCAGCGCCGGTGGGCGACGTCCTCCACGGTCCTGGCCAGACGCTCCATCTCCCGCGGGTCGTCGACGCCGGCCTTAGCCTCTGCGGGCAGCGCCAGCGCGGCCCAGATCTTGGTGTCCTCCATCGCCCGCGTGCGGTCGGCGTCGTACGACACCTTGACCTCGATCATCTTGTCGAGGCCGGCCGCGTCGCGCCCTGACTCCTTCGCACCATCGCGGAACGAGGGGAGCAACTGCTCCGAGTAGAGCTCCATTCCCTTGCCCGAGGTGCAGATGAGGCCGTCGCCGGCACGGCCGGCGTACTTCGCGACCTGTGGCCCGCCCGCGCCGACGTAGATCGGGACGGGCTTCTGAGGCCGGTCGTAGATGGTCGCGTTCCGTGTGTGGTAGTAGTCGCCATCGAAGGTCACCGACTGCTCCGTCCAGAGAAGCCGGATCAGCCTGACAGCCTCGCGCAGGCGCGCGAATCGCTCCTTGTTGTCTGGCCAGGCGATGCCGAGCGCGCCCTCGTTGAGGTGTTCGCCCGTACCGACACCGAGGACCATGCGCTCGGGAAACATCTCGCCGAGAGTGCCAAACGCCTGGGCGACGAGCGCGGGGTGATAGCGAAAGGTCGGTGTGTTGACGGAGGTGCCGAGGAGGACGCGGGATGTGGACTCGCCGGCCGCGGCCAGCCACGAGAACGCGAACGGAGCGTGTCCGTCCGAGTGCCGCCAGGGCTGGAAGTGGTCGCTGATGAAGACGGAGTCGAAGCCGCTCTTCTCCGCGGCGACGGCGAAGTTGAGGAGCTCGCGGGACGAGAACTGCTCGGCGGAAGCCTTGTAGCCGAGCCGAAGAGGCGGCTTCACGACCGCCGGCTGTAGCGCTTCCAGCTGAACACCACGCCGCTGATCGCCGCCGCCACGAGGACGACGAGGAGCGCGATCAGGCTGCGCCCGTCGAAGCTTGCGATGCCGGCGGCGGTCAGCAGCCCGAACGCGCCGAGCGCGATCAGCATCATCACCACGAGCACGACGGCGCGGTGAATCTTCATCGGAGGAAGCTTACCGAGCGTGGGTTACAGGCAAGTTGTGCGCCTCGACTCGGTGACGTCAACCCAGGACGTGGCGCGCGACATGCCGATCGGTTCGATCGTCGTCGCCGATCACCAGACGGCGGGTCGCGGCCGCATGGAGCGGAGGTGGGAGGCGCCTCCGGGCACGTCGCTGCTGGTCTCGTTCGTCCTGGCTCCCTCGCGGCTGCTCAGCCTGGCCGCCGGCGTCGCCGCGGCGGAGGCGTGCGGCCCCGATGTGCGCTTGAAGTGGCCCAACGACCTGCTCCTCGACGACCGCAAGCTCGGCGGCATCCTGGTCGAGGCGACGCCTCACAAAGCGATCTGCGGAATCGGTGTGAACCTCACGTGGGCTCCTGAAGGCGCGGCGATGCTGGAGCGGCCGCGGGAAGAGGTCCTGGCTCGCCTGCAGAAGCAGGTCGCGCGCTGGACGGCGGCCCCTGGCGAGCTCGTCCTGCGCCGCTGGCGCGAGCTCTCGGCGACCCTCGGGCGGCGCGTCCGCATCGACGGCACCGAAGGCATGGCCGAGGACCTGGGCCCCAACGGTGAGCTGATCGTCGACGGCAGCCCCTTCGTGGCGGGCAGCCTCACGCACCTGTAAGAGAGGCAAGCGCGGGCAGAACCTCGCCCGAGCGGCCGTGGATCACCACCTCTGCCAGGCGGTCGAAGGGCGTCGGCTCGGCGTTGACGACGATCATCCGCGCGCCGGAGCGCAGCGCGACGAGCGGCACGTCCGCCGCCGGGAAGACGACCAGCGAAGTCCCCACGACAAGCATCACGTCGGTGAGCGACGCGAGCTTGAACGCCTCCTCGATCGCCGCCTGCGGCATGGGCTCGCCGAAGAGGACCACGGTCGGCTTGAGCACCACCCCTCCGCAGTGCTTGCAGCGCGGCGGCATCTCGACGTCGAGGCGGGCCTGCACGTCCGCGCGCGGCTCGCGCCGGCCGCAGTCGAGACACTCGACCGTGCGGCCCGACCCGTGGAGCTCGACCACGTGCTTGCTGCCCGCGTCCCGATGCAGGCCATCGGTGTTCTGGGTCACGACTGCGACCAGGTGGCCGGCCGCCTCGAGCGCGGTGAGGGCGACGTGGCCGGGGTTGGGCCTGGCGGCCAGCGCCACGCTTCCGCGTTCTTTCGACACCTTCCAGTAGGCGGCGGGGTCGGCGAGAAAGCTGTCGATGGACGACACCTTCACGGGGTCGTACTTCGTCCACAGGCCGCCTTCGCCGCGGAAGGTCGGGATGCCGCTCTCCGCCGAGACGCCCGCTCCGGTCAGCGCCAGTCCATGACGCGCCCGGGACAGCAGCGCCGCGGCGCGCTCGATGCCCTCAGGCAAAGACTTCCTGGGTCGTGTACAGCTTGCGCTTGGCCGCGAACGCCTCCGACGCGGCGTCGGTGGGTATCGGCACCCACGGCGAGCCGGCGCCCTCGCGGATCGCGGTCACCTTGAGGATTCGGAACGTCTCCGCGGATTTGCCCTTCAGCTGCAGGCCCGGCATCTCGTCGACGGCGATGTAGTCCTTGCACGCCTCATACGTGGGCCAGCCTACGAGCAGGTTGAAGGCGGGCGCCGCGCTGCAGAAGCGCGCCGCCGTGTTGACGGTGTCGCCGAGCGCCGTGTACTGAAGGCGGTCCTGGCTGCCCATGTTCCCGACCACCGCGGTCCCTGTGTTGACGCCGATGCCCCACCCGATCGGCGGTAGCCCCCGCGCTGCGAGCTTGGCCTGGACCGCGGGGGCGTTGGCGATTAGGTCGTACGCGCAGCGCACGGCCAGCAGTGCGTGGTCGGGCTGCGGAAGCGGAGCGTTCCAGAGCGCCATGATCTCGTCGCCGACGTACTTGTCGATAAGCCCGTCCCACTTGAGGATGAGCTTGCTCATCTCGTCGAGGTAGTCCTGGATAACGCCCAGCACGTCGTCCGCGCGCATGGTCTCCGACATCGTCGTGAAGCCCCTGATGTCCATGAAGAGCACCGTGAGGTCGCGCCTCTCGCCCCTGGAGATGAGCTCCTCGACCGAGCGGGTCGCGGCCAGCTGCCGCGCGACGCGCGGGTCGATGTAGTGGCCGAAGATGCGCTCCACCTTGCGTCGCTCTCGCTCCTCGAGCACGTAGCGCGCGCCGAGCGAGAACATCGCCCCGAGGACGATCGCGATCGGCGCATAGACAGGGTCGGCGAGGAAGTCGAGCTGCGCGAGACCCAGGATCGCGGCGTAGTAGGCGACGAGCAACGCGACCGTGAACACGACCGCAAGCCGGAACGAAAGGAGATAGACGAGCAGACCCACGACCGTCGCCAGCAGCAGCGCCGTCAACCGCATTGAGATGTCGGGCTGGACGCGGACGTAGCGGTCCTGGAGGATCGTGCTCATCGCGTCGGCCTGGATCCGGTAGCCGTAGTTCTGCGTGTCGAGCATGCAGCCGCCCCGGCTCTCGGGGCAGAAGCTCGGGTCGTGGCTGAAGGCCACCGGCTGCGAGTAGACGTCACCGGCGTCGATCACTTTCGAGCCTACGACCACGATGTGATTCGTGATCAGCTCCGGATGCTTGCACCCGCCCTGAAAGATCTGGCCGTACGTGCACGTGGGCCCGGTGCCCCGAGTGAAGTTGATCAGCATCTGCTCGCCGAACAGCGGGATGCGATGGGGGCCGAACTGGGCCACTCCCCGCTCGGTGTGCAGGGCGTCGGTGATACCCGTCGCGACCCTGAGCGCCTGGAGGAAGGCGGGTTCCTGGCTCTCGTTCTCGGCGCAGGTCGGCGCCGTCCTGAGCTTCGCGCCGCGGACCGCGTTCGCGGCGTCGGGCACCCCCAGGCTCCGGTCGCCGATGAGCTCGCCCTGCAGAAAGTCGTCCGCGACGCGCTGATCTGCCGTGCAGACGACGACGATCTTCGGGGCCGCGGCTTTCAGGGCCGCCTGCAGTGGCTGGTTGGTATCGACCGGGTGGCTGGGATCCTCCCGGTCGTCCTGGGTCAGGTTCGCGAGCGGTACGTCGAACAGGATCACGCTCGGGTTGAGGCTCATCAGGTAGTT
>VBEK01000161.1 GCA_005889135.1 Chloroflexota bacterium | reverse complement strand
CCGCGCGCCTGAGCTGCAGCAGAAGCTGCTGGCCAAGGGACTGCCGCCCATCCGCTGGGGCATCGGCATCAACACCGGCCCGGCGGTGGTCGGCAACATGGGCTCGCGCAGCCGCCTGCAGTACACCGCTCTGGGCGACACCGTCAACACGGCGGCCCGCTTCTGCGCCCACGCGCCCGCCTTCGAGGTCCTGATCGGCCAGCACACGTACGACATGTGCCGCGACTACATCGCCGTCGACCTCGTCCCCGGCGTCCAGCTCAAGGGCAAGTCGGCGCAGACGTTCAGCATCTACCAGGTCACCGCCATACGCCAGACGCCGGACTCGCCCTGGGTGCAGTTCCCAAGCCAGATGGCGACCCAGGCTCACCAATCGTTCACGTCGGAGTACACGCAGCAAACGGTGCTGGCGGCGGCGGACACCGGCTCGACGGACCTGCTGGTCGGCAAGGAGGCGGAGGAGCTGCTGGCGCGGCAGCCCCAATCGCCGAACTAGTGGAGGACGGCCGCCCCCAGTAGCGCCGCGCACACGGCCACCGCCACCACGACCCCCAGGACGCTGACGCAGCCCATCGACCTCTTGGCCACGGGCTTGACCGGCGGTGTCGGGTTGTAGACCACGTGCGGCGGCGACTGGACGGCCGCGCCCGGCTGCGCGATAGCGATCCCGATCGGCGTCGACGGCACGACCCCCGCCTGAGCCGGTTGCGGCACCATTCGCGACAGGTCGGCGCCCGGCTCGAGGCTGCGCTGCCAGCCGGGGCACATCTGGTCGGCCACCCGCGACATCGCCTCGTCGAACTCGTGGCCGGTCTGGAAGCGCTCCTCCGGCCGCTTGGACAGCGACTTGAGGATTACCTGCTCGAGCTCAGCGTTGAGCCCGGGACGGAACACCGACGGCGGCTTGGGCGGAGCCTGCACGTGCTTGGCCATCAATGTGAAGGGGCCATCGGCCTCGGAGGCCGTGAACGGCGGCTGGCCGACAACCAGTTCGTAGAACATGATGCCCGCCGAGTACAGATCGCTGCGGCCGTCGACCTTGCTCGACGCCACCTGCTCCGGCGACATGTACTGCGGCGTGCCGACCGTCGTCCCGGTCTTGGTGGCGGTTCCGCCGATCCCGGTGTCGTCGGTCAGCCGCGCGATGCCGAAGTCCGCGACCTTGACCATGCCCTCGTCCGAGATCAGGACGTTCTCCGGCTTCATGTCCCGGTGGACGATGGAGTGCCGGTGCGCGTAGTCCAGGGCCTGGAGGACCCCGTGCATGACCGCGAAGACCTGGGGCGGGGGGATCTGCGCGCCGTTCATCCAGTCCCGCAGGGAGCGGCCGCGGATGAACTCCATGACGAGGTAGTTGACGTTGCCCTGGAGCTCCATGTCGTGGACCTGGACCAGGTTGGGATGGCTCGTCCGGGCCATGACCTGGGCCTCCTGGAGGAAGCGCTTCAGCGACATCGGGTCGGCCGACTGGATCAGCTCCTTGATCGCCACCTCGCGACCGAGGCCCGGCTGCTCGGCCAGAAAGACCGCGCCCATGCCGCCGCGGCCGAGCTCGCCCTTGACGCGGTACTTGCCGATGTAGCGCTCGCCGGGCACGGCGGGCGGCGTGGTTATCGACGAGATAGACGGAGGCGGAGTGTTAGGCGGGGGGACCGGGATCAGCCGCATAGTGGGCGCGTAGGCCGGATCCGCGGCGGGAGGTTCGGGTTTGCCCTCCTCCGGTGGTGGCGGCCAGTCTGACTGACCGGGGTCTGGCACTCCGGCGAGCCTACCAGAGATCCGTTCCGACCCAATACACGCTCGGCAGGTGGTCTGAGCTATGGCGTTTTGGGGGTTTTACCTCGATAATCTGGCCCGCAACAGCCAGTCCACAGGAGGAGATTCATCTATGGCCCAAATGCCACCATCGACCCCGGGCCAGCCGGCGCCGGCCGCGCCGAGCTCGGCAGGGCCCAACAAGAAGACCTACACGATCCTTGCCTACGTGCTCACCTGGGTCGGCGGCCTCATCTTTCTCTTCGTTGGCAAGGACGACCCTGACGTCAAGTGGAACTCGGCCAACTCGCTGATCATCTTCGGCGGCCTGGCGATCATCAACATCATCCTGGGCTTCATTCCCGGCCTCAACGTGATCACGTTTCCCCTGCTGCTGCTGATCGGCCTCGGTTTCTGGATCTTCTTCCTGGTCAAGTCGCTGCAGGGCAACGGCGAGCGCATCCCGGCGCCCTTGATCGGCGGCTTCCTCAACCAGTACGTCGACCAGCTGGCGAACGCCGTCAAGTAACCCCTGCGTTCACCAAGGCCCCGCTTCAGGGCGGGGCCTTTCTTTTTATTCCTCTTCGCCGGCGCTGATCTGCTTCAGCGCCCTTTCGATCCCGGCGCGAAGCTCATCTCGGTCCTCGCGCAGCTGGGTCGCCTCGGCGCGCGACGAGGCGAGCTGGTAGCGCAGGCGCTCGATCTCGTCCTGCATCTCCTTCACGCGCGAGTCCGAGGGGCCGGCCCCCCCGCTCGCCTGCGCGTCCGCAAGCTCGATCTTCAGCCGCTCGACAGCGACCTTGAGCTCCCGACGTTCGGTCAGGAGCTCCTGGACGAGCGACTCAGACGGCCTGGTCTGCTCTTTCGACATAGCGGCAAAGGCCAGGTTGAAACTCGCGCAGGCGGAGGTGCTCCATCTCGCCGCGAAGGAAGCGGGCCTTCACCTCGAGGCCGCGGATGCCCTTCAGGGTCTCGTAAGGGAAGCGGTAGAGCTTGCCCGAGTCGACGAGCAGACAAACCGCCAGCTGCTCACCGTCCTTCTCGAGCACGTACTTGTAGCACGGCACAGTGCGGCGCGCGATCTCCATCTTGGTGAAGCCGCCGACACGCCCTTTGAGGACGTCGATAGGTCCGCGCATCGCGGCTCAAATGCTAATTGAGGAGGCGCAGCTGCTCCGGCTCCGGGGGCGGTTTGAGGACCACAAGCCTGCGGTCGGCGACGCGGTGGTATGAGCGCAGCCGTGCGACCTCGTCCATGGTCTTCTCCCCGAACGACTGCGGGAGGTACGCGCGATCGCGATACGCCGCTTCGTAGCGGGGAAGCAGCTCCGGCCAGTGGTGCGCGAGCACCGACAGGAAGTGCTCGCGAGTGCCGTCCTTGAGGTGCAGCATCGCCGCCCACAGCCCGGTCGCCCCGGCGGCGCGCGCCGCTTTGACCACCGCCTCCAGCTGCTCGGGCCGGTCCGAGAGGCCGGGCAGGATCGGCGCCATGCCGACTCCGACGTCGATTCCCGCTGCGACCAGCTTCTCCAGCGCGCGCAGGCGCTGGCGTGGATGCGCGGTGCCGGGTTCGGTCTTGCGCCACACGTCGTCGTCGAGGGTGGGGATGCTGAACGTGATGTGCAGCTGGGCACGGCGCGCGAGGTCGGTAAGGATGTCGACGTCGCGGACGACCATCGGCCCCCGGGTGATCATGGCTGACGGGTTGGAGAAATCGCGCAGCACCTCCAGGCACTGGCGGGTCAAGCGGAATCGGCCTTCAGCCGGTTGGTACGGATCGGTCGCGGCGCCGATGACGACGGTCTCCCTACGCCACGAGCGGCGCGCCAGCTCCGCCCGCAGGACCGAGGCGACGTTGACCTTCACCCTGACGCTCCGGCCGTACCTGTCGTCTGACGGCCGGTCGGCGCGCAGCTCGAAGGCGCGGACGTAGCAGAAGGCGCAGCGGTGCTCGCAGCCGGTGTAAGGGTTGAGCGACCAGGCGAACCCCATGTTCTTGACCGGGTTCAGGGCCGACTTGCACTCCACCTGCAGGTACTCGACGTCCGCCAGCCGAGGCTCCGGGGCAGCCACCCCGTAAGTCTAGAACAAACGTTCGCTAGCGGACCAGCTTGATATCAGACCCCGGGGCCTCCCCGATCGGCCTGCCCTTGCGCAGTCGTCGGCCTGGTCGGAGCAGCGACGAGGGGCAGAAGTCGTTCAGCACGCACTCCTCGCATCGGGGGCGGCGCGCGTCGCAAACCCGGCGCCCGTGCAGGATCAAGCGCAGCGAAAGCGCCGTCCACTCCTCCTTCGGCACCATCGCGCAGACCTGGTACTCGATCTTGACCGCGTCTCGGGTGCGCACCAGCCCGAGCCGGTTGCTCAGCCGGGTGACGTGCGTGTCGACGGCGAAACCCGGCGAGTCGAAGCCGGCGCCGAGGATGACGTTGGCGGTCTTGCGCCCGATGCCCGGGATCCTCACCATCTCTTCGATCGTCCGCGGCACCTCGCCACCGAAGAGCTCGACGAGAGCTCGGCTCGCGGCGATGATCCGTCTGGTCTTGAGGCGAAAGAATCCCGTCGGCTTGATCAGCCTCTCGACCTCCGCGGGGTCGGCCGCCGCGAGGTCTTCGGCGGCCGGGTGGCGGCGGAACAGCTCGGGCGTGACCAGATTCACCGAGCGGTCAGTCGTCTGCGCGGAGAGGATCGTCGCGATCAGGAGCTGAAACGGGTTCTCGTGGGTGAGCTCGGTTTCGGCCTGGTACAGGTCGCGCAGCCGGTCCACCGTCAGCAGCGCTCGCTTGCGCGCGCCGCGCGGCGGCCGGGGGACGTTCCAGTTCTTGGGCTTGCTGGTCTTCGAGGGGCCCTTAGGAGCCAAGCAGCCTGCGCGCCACCGCCGCGACCTGGTTGCCGTCGGCACGCCCGGCGAGACGCGTTGTCGCCGCCTTCATCACGGCGCCGAAACCCTTGGGGCCGTCGGGCTTCACCTCGGCGATGACCGCACGCACCTCGTCCTCGATCTCCTTCTCGCTCATAGCCTTGGGCAAGTAGGCGCGCAGGACCTGCATCTCAGCCTCCTCGCGCCGCGCCGCCTCATAGCGCCCGGCCTTGCGATAGACGTCGATCGCCTCCTGTCGCCTCTTCACCTCCTTGCGCGCCACGCGTACGACGAGGTCGTCGTCGATCCTGCCTTCGGCCGTGCTGTCCTTGCTGGCGCGCACCAGCTCGCTCTTCAAGAGTGAAAGCGTGCCCAGGGCGACCTCGTCGCGCCGCACGCGGGCGTTGACCATCTCCGATTGGACGCGGTCATAAAGTGACACTTCTGCGATTGTCTCAGACGTGCCGTTCCCGGATAATCGGCGCCTATGGCGTACCTGCTGGCCGGACCGTTGGTGGCCTTGATCGGCATCGTGGCCATTTTCTTTGTGCTTCGCAGGAAGTCGGTCGAGAAGCGCTCGATGTACTCCGCCCGGCGCTCTCAGATCGAGCACAAGGTCCGCGCCGCCAGGCAGCGGACCCTGGCGCCGCGGGGCCGTTCGCAAAAGCCGGCCGAACAGACGATCCCAGGCGCCACGGAGGCTCCGTCCCCGTTTGCGACCCAGGCTCAGCAGGCCGCCACCTATGAAGCGCCCGCTTACGAAGCGCCCCCGGTGGCGCCTCCTTCCGCGCCGACCTTCCCGTCGCCCAAGCAGGCGCCCAGCGCCTCGCCCTGGGACGTGCCGGCGGCGGCTTCAGCGCCGGCCCCAACCTTCGACTACCCGCCGGCTGCTCCCGAGCCGGCGTACACGCCGCCCGCGCCGGAGCCGCCTTCCGCGCCGAGCGAGCCCGTATGGACACCCGCACCGCGGCCCGCCGAGCCCGTCCCGCCCGCGCCAAGCGTCGCGCCGGCCGCCTCCGCAACCTCCCCGAGCTCGGCCGGAGGCTGGTCGGTCGTCAGCACCGAGAAGGAGAGCGCTGCCACGGCCGCCCCCGAGGGGAAGAAGAAGAAAAAGGGCAAGGCGGAGGAAGCCGCGGGGTCATGGGCGCTCGCCACTGGCGACATGCTCGGCGGCGACGAGGAGGCCGAGGTCAGGCGCCCGAGCGCGATCCCGGCGATCGCTCAGTACGCGGTCCTGGTCGTGGGCCTCGTGATGGTGCTGATCGGCGTGCTCGTCATGGTCGCCAACTCACATGTGACGTAAATCGTGGGGGAGGCAGGCCTCCCCCACGGACCCCCTCCTTCCACTGTCCACGTTTCGGTGGCGTCTGGCGGCACTTGCCCGGGGACGGCCCGAGTGAATCGGGCCTGCAGCTCCACTTCGTCAGATTCGTGGGGGAGGCGGGCCTCCCCCGCGGGCCCCTCCTTCCACTGTCCACGTTTCGGTGGCGTCTGGCGGCACTTGCCCGGGGACGGCCCGAGTGAATCGGGCCTGCAGCTTCACCTCGTCATTTTTGCGGGGGAGCACCTAGAACCGCCGCGGCCAGGGTACGGCCGCCGTCGCCCATGATCGTGTCGCACACGATCACCCGGTAGCCCAGCTCCTCGATCTCACCCGACAGCTCGCGGTCGCGCGCGTCGAGGACGAACGCGGACGCAACGTCGCGATACAGGCGCGCCACCTCGACCGGATTGGGGTCCGGGCCGAGGGCCCGCATCATCTCGACGGTCGGTCCTTTGAGCGCGCGGCCGGCGACGATCGGGGACACCGCCACGGTCCTCTCACGCGCCAGCTCTCGACGGACCAGCGCGAGGATGGGCGCGATGGAGATGAGCGGATTGGACGGCCCGATGACCACCCTGTCCGCCTCGCGCAACGCCTCGAGCACGTCCGTGGTCGCGCTCGCGGCCTCGAGGCCGGCGAACGTCACCCCGCGCAGCGCCGGCTGGAGCCGCTCGCG
>VBEK01000155.1 GCA_005889135.1 Chloroflexota bacterium | reverse complement strand
GGCTTCGCTTAAGAAGACGTACCATCCATCGGCTGACGCGCTCGACGACGCCTCGTAACCGCTAGCAGGACTGGTGCTCATTCGAGGGCACCATCGGGCCTCGCGTTTGTCACGCTATCCCATCGATGGCCGAAACCAATATCCGCGGCCTCAGGTGGGCCTACGTCCTGATCGGAGTGGCCGACGGGACGCTGCTGCCCTTCCTCCCCCTGTACATGCTCGAGCGGGGGATGAGCGCCGCCCTGATCGGCGCCGTCCTGGCAGCCTCCGCCGGCGCGGCGGTGGCGGGCGGCCTGGCCTGGGCGGTGGTCGCCGACCGCTGGTTCAGGCCGGAGCGCCTGGTGGTGCTGGCGAGCGTGGCCGCCGCAGCCGCGGCGCTGCTGATGGTGCCCTTCGGCGCCGGCGCGTCGCTGGCGGTCGTGATCGTGCTCCTGTCGGTCGCGCGCTCGCCCCTGACCCTTCTCGACCCGATCACCCTCCGGAGGCTGCGGGTGACCAGCCGCACCGACTACGCGCGCATCCGGCTGCGCATGAGCGCGGGTTGGGCGGCCTCGGCGATCGTCTCCGGCGGGGTGTACCAGGCGCTGGGACTGCGCCTCATTCCTCTCGTCTATGCGCCGCTCGCGCTGGCCTTTGGCTTCTGGACGTGGCGCGCCATCAAGCCCGACTCGGAGGCCTCCAGCGCCGAACCGGCCGCAAGAGCGGCCGTTCGGGTAAGGGCGGTGCCGCTGGCCATGGTCGGCTTCCTCGGCAGCTGCCTCCTGCTGGGCGTCTCCCTGGCGGCGACCCAGAACTTCCTGACCCTGCAGATCAGCGACCTGGGCGGAGGCGCGCTCCTGGTCGGCGCCGCCGCCGCGTTCCAGGCCCTGACCGAGATCCCGACGATGGCATACACCCACGTCCTGACCAGGCGCTTCAGCCACCGCGCCCTGTTCGCCATCGGCTGCGCGATCTACCTCGTCATCTTCGTCGCCTGGGCCTTCGTCTCGAGCGCATTCGTGGCCGCCCTGCTCAAGCTCGTGATCGGCGTCGCCTTCGCGCTGACCTTCGTGGCGGCGGTCATGATCGCGAACGACCTGACGCCGGCGCGGCTGCGCGCCACCGGCCAAGCGCTCGTCAAAGCGGTCCTGTTCGGGGTCGCGCCCATCGCCGGCGCGCTCGGCGGAGGCATCGTCTACCAGGCGCTCGGGCCGCGCGTCATGTTCCTCGCCGCCACAGTGGTGGTCGCCGGGGCCGGCTTGCTCGCGCTGGTCGCGGTACGAGGGCAGCGCAGCCAGGCCAATGTCCCTGCGATCGTGGCCACGGAGGCGGCCGCGCCGGTCGCCCCTTGAGGGGAACCGCCTCCACCCGCCCGGCGTAGGTACAGGGTGAGCCTGGCCCTCGCCTGGAAGATCCTCGCCGGCGTGGTCCTGCTCGCGGTCGTCGCCACGGTCGGCGCGATCACGTACTTCGAGCGCACGCGGCCGGCCGCGCTCGGCCTCGCGACCGTCACGCCGCGGGCCGCGGCGAGCCCGTCTCCGGACGACCCCCTCAGCCTGGTCTGCCGGCGTCCAGCCGTATCCGGTACACGGTCCGGCGCCGGGGTCGCCGGCCTGTGGGTGATCCAGCCGGGCTCAGTCGCCGGCTACCGCGCTCGGGAGCAGTTCTACGAGCTCACGTCGCCGCACGAGGCGGTGGCGCGCACCGACAGCGTGCGCGGCTGGCTGCTGGTCGCCGAGGAGGGCGGCGCGGCGCGGATCGAGACCGGCTGCGTGGCGGTCGACGTCCGCACCCTGAGCAGCGTCGACGAGCTCCCGGGGTTCAACGTCACCGACCGCGATCGCATCTCGCGCGACTTCCTCAGCGCGGCCGAACACCCCTACGTGGTCTTCCAGCCCTATCCGGTGACCCTGCAGCTCAGCACCACAAGCTCCGCCGTCCAGCACGCGAAGCTCGCTGGGGATCTCGAGATCCACGGCACGACGCGGCCTGCGCAGTTTGGGCTCGACGTCCGCCTCTCGGGCGCGCAGCTCTCCGCCGCGGGCAGCACTGTGGTCCCGGTCGAGGAGTTCGGGGTCGAGGTGCCTCAGGAGGCGGACGGGTTCGTGCGCGTGGATCCCCGGATCACGCTGGAGGTGTCGCTCGTCCTCCTGAAGCTGTGAGCGCGATCAGTGCGGGCCGCGCGACTCCGCGTCCTTCGACTGCCTGAGCAGCTCCTCGGCCGCCACCTTGTCCCCGCGCAGCTCGGCCACCTTGGCCAGGTTGCGCAAGGTCCAGGGTGGGAGCTGGCGGTCGCCAAGCTCCTCGGCGATGCGGATGGCGGCGCGCAGGTCTTCCTCCGCCTCGTCGAGGCGGCCGATGTTGCGCTTGGCGATGCCGCGTGCCGCCCGCGCGTCGGCGATCTCCCACCGCGCGCCGAGCTCGGTGAAGATGGAGACTCCGCGGTCGAACCACGGCAGCGCCTCCTCGCCGCGACCCAGGTCGTCGAGGGCGCGCGCCTTCTGGACCGCCGTGTTGCCGACGCTGAACCGGTCGCCCGACTCCTCGGCCAGGGCGCCCGCCTCGTCGATGAGCTGCAGCGCGCCCTCGCGATCGCCCATCTCCGAGTGGTTGATCGAGAGCGCGGTCAGGGCGCGCACCCGCGCCCAGTGGTCCCGCGGGTCCGCGGTCTCGAGGGCGCGGCGCCATATCTTCTCCGCCTCGTCATAGCGCTCCCTGGTCCAGGGCACCCAACCCGCGAAGACAAGCGAGCGGACCATCGGCCACGGGTCGCCGAGCCGCTCGGCGGCGGCGACTGACCGCTGCAGCAGCCGCTCGGCCTTGTCGACGTCCGCCTCGAAGTTGATGGCCACGTCGCCCAGGAACCGCAGCGCCAGCGCCAACGCGAAAGCGTCGTCGTGCTTCTCACCGAGCTCGACAGCACGCGTCAGCGCGAGCGTCGCCGCGGAGTACTCGCCGAGCCAGTAGTGCGACTCGCCCTTGCCGGCCAGCACGCGCGCCTCCCGCACCTGCCAGCGCTCCTCCGCGCCCGCCAGCGCCAGCGACCGCTCGTAGCGGTCGATCGCCGTCCGGCTCTCCATCCGCCTCCGCGCGCGGTCGCCGGCGACGAGCAGGGCGTCGGCCGCGCGGTCGGGGACGCTGCGGTCGTTGGGGTCGAGGTCGATGGCGGCGAACGCCGCGAGCTCGAGGTGGTCGGCGGCGAGGGAGGGGTGGCCTGCCGCCTGGAGGTAGCCGGCCACGAGCTCGTGGAGCCGCAGCCGCTCCCGCTTGGGCAGGCTCGCGTAGACGACGTCCTTCAGCGTCGAGTGGCGCAGGCGCCAGCGCTGCGGGTCGCCCGGCTGCGGGTCGCGAACGACCACCTCACAGTCCTCGAGCTGCGCGAGCTCCTCGGCGGTGGCGCCCGGGTCGACGACGGTCAGCTCGCTGAGGTCGAACGCGTACTTGAAGACCGAGGCATGGCGGGCGAGGTCGCGCAGCCTCGGCGGGAGCGCGTCGATCCTCGCGCTGACGACGGCCTGGACGGTCGGAGGGACGGTGCGGGTGCCGCGCCCGTCGGCCCCCGCGACGGCGGGCATGAGCATGCCCGTGGTCTCGATGATGAAAAAGGGGTTGCCGCCCGCCCGCTCGGCGATCTCCGTCGCCTCGAGCTCGTCGATCCGGCCACCTCCGGCGTGGCGAGCGAGCTGCACCGACTCGTCGCGCGACAGCGCCTCGAGCCGGATGAGCACCGAGTTGCCGCCCACGGCGCCCCACGCGGGACGGTCCTCCAGGAGCTCGCCGCGCGCAAGGGCGACGATGAGCGCTCGGCGCGGGCCCTGGCCGTGCACGCCGAGGCGCTCGATGAGGTCGAGCATCGGCGCCTTAAGCGTGTGCACGTCCTCGAAGATGAGCAGCACGGGATGATCGCGCGCCAGGCCGTCGATCACGGAGATGAATCCCGCCTGGAC
Source organism: Chloroflexota bacterium (assembly GCA_005889135.1). GTDB lineage: Bacteria > Chloroflexota > Dormibacteria > Dormibacterales > Dormibacteraceae > 40CM-4-65-16. The sequence goes on along the minus strand of VBEK01000155.1, from coordinate 18,905 downwards.
CTCGGGCACGAACGCCGTCTCGTCTCGGCTCTCGGTCAGGCCGAAAAGGAGCGAAAGCCGCTGCGTCAGGCGGGCGGCTGCGCCGTCGCCTGAGGTCCGCTCCGCCAGCTCCCGGAGCCGGCCGCGGATGACCTCGGGATCGTCGCGTGCTCGGATCCCGGCCACGTCGCCGACGATCGCCGCCGCGGGCGAGAAGGTCGCTGTGTCGGTGTGTGCCTGCGCCTGGCCGCGGAGGATCAGGACGGCGGCGCTCACGCCGGCGGCCAGCTCGTCGGCGAGGCGTGACTTGCCGATCCCGGCCTCACCGGCGACGGTCACGAGCACCGGCCGACCGGTCGTGCTGGCGACGCCCAGGCTCTGGCCCAGGATCGCCTGCTCGCCCGCGCGCCCGACGAAGGGGATGGTGCGCCGGGCCGAGCGCGGCGTCAGGTCCTCGACCCCGTACGCCTCCAGGCCGACGTCGAATCCTTTGGCGCGGACGCGCCTGGGCCGACCGTAGGCGACGCTTGCCTTGGTCAGCAGGTAGGTCGTCTGGCCGACGAGCACCTGCCCGACCTGGGCGGCGGCCTGCAGCCGGGCTGCCGTATTGACCACAGGCCCGGTGACCAGGAGCTGCCCGGTCGGCGAACGCCCTACCGCCGCCTCGCCCGTCTCGATCCCGGTCCGGACCTCGAGCGGCGGGACCATTCCGAGCGACTCTCCGAGGCGGCGGACGCGCTCCCGGATCGCGAGCCCGGCGCGGACCGCGCGTAGGGCGTCGTCCTCGTGGACGTGGGGCAGGCCGAACACGGCCATCACGGCGTCGCCGATGAACTTCTCGGGGCGCCCGCGGAGGGCGATCAGCTCCTCCGACGCGGCGTCGAAGAAGCGACCCAGGAGGTCGCGCGCGCGCTCGGCGTCGAACCTCTGCGCCAGCCCGGTCGAGTCGACCAGGTCGGTGAAGAGGACGGTGACCATCTTCCGTTCCTCGGTCTCGACGAGCGGCCCCGCGGCCGCCCCGCAGTTGGGGCAGAAACGGGCCCCCTCGGGGAGCGGCAGGCCGCAGACGCTACACGCGCGAACCACACAGTCAGAATATGGCGGTGGCCGATCGCAAGCTCGAGGCGCTCAGCCGTGTGCCGCTGTTCTCGCGCTGCAGCCCGAAGGAGCTTCAGTTCATCGCCCGGGAGGGCGACGAGGTGGACGTCCCCGCGGGCAAGACCCTGATCCGCCAGGGCAAGCCGGGCGACACCTTCTACATCCAGCTGGAGGGCCAGTCCCAGGTCGAGATCGATGGCAGGAAGCGTCGGGTCATGAAGCCGGGCGACTTCTTCGGCGAGATCAGCATGATCGACCGCGGCGTGGGCACGGCGACGGTGACGACCCTCACGCCCAGCCGGCTCTACGTCATGAGCCACGCCCAGTTTCGAGACGCCGTGAAGCAGAACGACTCCCTGATGGTCAAGGTTCTGCTCGCCATGGGCGAGCGGTTGCGCGCGGATCTAGCCAGCAAGGCCTGACGGCAACGCCCAACTAGGATAGTCGCGACCAACCGCGCCTTCCGGGCCCGACCCTAACGGATCGTCGCGACTAACCATGGTTTCCGAGCCCGACGTTATCGGATAGTCGCGACTAACACTGGTTTCCGGGCCCGACGTTATTGGATAGTCGCGACTAACGCGGAACAGCGCCCTTGACGTCGACCCTACGCGCCGTCGAGGGGCATCCAGAACTCCACCTGTGTGCCCGCGCCTGGCGCGCTTTCGATCTTGTAGCGCCCGCCCGCCATCAACGAGCGCTCGCGGAGGGCGAGAAGGCCGAGGTGCCCGGGCAGGTTGCTGCGCTCCGCGACCTCAAATCCCTGGCCGTCGTCGCGGACCGTGCCCAGGACGCCGCCATCGACGATCGACAGGGAGACCTTCACGTGCGTCGCCCCCGAGTGACGCTCCACGTTGCTGATTGCCTCCGCAACCTGGCGGAAGATCAGCGTCTTCGTCTCCAGGCTCAGGTCGTCAGGCACCTCCAGCGCCAGCTCCGCGTCGATTCGCGTCCCGGCCAGCATGGCGGCCCGGTCGCGGATCGACTGCTCCAGCCCGTCCGGGTTCTCGAGCGCCGGCGGCCGGACGTCGAAGACCAGCCTCCGGAGCGCGTTCTCCGTCTCCTCGAGGCCGCCTCGCAGCTTCTCCAGCGACTCCAGGTCGAGAGCTGCGCCCGGCGTCAGCCTCGCGAGGTGCAGCTCGGCGGCGGTCAGCTTCTGCAGCGCGTCGTCGTGGAGCTCGCTCACGAACCGTTGGCGCTCCTTCTCCACGACGGTGGTCACGTTCTTGAGCAGCATCTGGCGCGCGCTGTCGACGTTCGTCAGCCGATCGACCGTCCTGCCTAGCTCCTCCTGCGCCTGCCAGAGGCGCGTAACGAGGCCCGCCGCGAGCCCCGCCTTCTGCAGCACCCATGCGTCCTCGCGGGAGAAGCCGCCAGGGCGCTCCGAGTCATAGGCGGCGAGGAGGCCGAGCCGCTCTTCGCCCGCGCGCCAGGAGACGCAGATCGCGCTCTCGACACCGAGGAGATCGAGCGCGTTGTCGTGCTGCGGGGGGTCGTCCGTCCTGTTCGCCCGAAAGATGAAGTCGTCGAAGACGACGCGACTCGCCAGGTCGTCAGCGCCAGGCTCGCAGCGCGTGGGCTTGAGCCGGGCGAGAAACTCCGCGTCGACCCTGAATCCGCCGGAGATGGGCTCGAGCGTGTGGTCGGTCCCGAGGCGCCAGAAGAGCACGCGCCCGGCGTCCACCAGCCCGCCCACGGTGCGCGCCAGGCGGCGATGGAAGTCGCCCAGGTTCTCGCCCGTGGCGGCGTGCGACGACACCGCGTCAAGGACCTCGACGGCCTGCTCGTGCGCCCGCTCGACGCGCTCGACGCTCCTCGCCGGCTCGTCCCACCGGCTGGAGGCGGCGATCGCGAGCCCTACGTACGCGGCGTACAGGTCGAGGGCAAGGCGCTCCGTCGGACTGTAATCCGCCTGGCGCCCGACGGCGATGGCGCCGACTAGCTGGCCGTAAGCACGCAGCTCCACGCCCGCCGCCGCGTTCCGCCCCCGGTCCGGCAACGGCCTTCCCGGCGGCCCGAACCCCGCCGCCGCCAACAGGTCGATGGCCGTGCCGTCGTCCACAGACCCCGTGCTGCTGCCGGCGGAGCGCGTGAAGAGCCGGTCGTAACCGTGGTCCGGGGAGCCCAGAGCCACGACCGCACTGCTCGATCCGGTCAGCCCGAGGACCCCTTCGGCGGCCCGGCGCGCCACCTCGGCGGGGTCTTCAGCCCGCAGGAGCTCAAGGGTCGCGGCGTGAAGTCCGTCGAGGACGTCCCTTAATGCCGCGTCGAACGGGCTGGAGGTTGCCAAGGACTTCCTTACCTCAGGGTCACAACTTAACAAATTCTTACGAAAATCCAAAGCCCGGCTCAGGCCGGGTTTTCCTGCCGCCCCAAGCCATGAAACCGAACATTATGATCAGCCGAGGTGGCAAGTCGCTGGGGTCGGGAGCTGCCCAGATGATCGATTCCCGCTTGGTCCTTCTCCAGTGGTTCCCGGACCACGCAGGAGTGGCGCTGGAGCGGGCATGGTTCCCGCTGTCGCGTCCGGCGCGGCTCAAGGGAGGCGCCGAGCCGGACATCCACGTCCTGATGATCGAGGACGACTCCGCGATCGCCGAGATGTACCGCCTCCAGCTCGAGCACGACGGTTTCCGCGTCACCGTGGCCACCACCGGCGAGGTCGCCTTCTCGACGCTTTCCGGCTCGGAGCCCGACGTCGTTCTTCTCGACCTTCTCCTCCCGGACCGCAGCGGCTTCGAGGTCCTGGCGGCATTAAACGAGCGGTTCCCCAACCATCCGCCGGTCGTCATCCTCACCAACTACGGCGAGCCCTCGATGATCGACCGCGGGCGCTCGCTCGGCGCGGTCGAGTACCTGGTCAAGTCGCGGGTCACGCCGGGCGAGGTCTCGGAGCGCATCCCGATGTGGGTCGAGCAGCGGCGGAGGCGCGGACAGGGAGACTCTTGACCCAGGCCGTCATCGTCGCCCAGGCGCTGACGACCGTCGCGTTCGTGGCCCTCGGCGCCGCGATCGCCTACCGCTGGTACCGGGACCGGAGCCGGACGCAGGCCATGCTCGCTGGGGCGCTCATCACCCTGGCGCTGGTCAGCGTGCTCGGACGGTTCCAGGACCAGGCCAACCCCAACGTCGCCCTCTCGCTCATCTCGCTCGTGGCGTTCATGGTCTCGGGCTTTTTCGTCCTGCTCTTCCGCAATGAGCTGATTCCACTCAGCAGGAACGCGCTGGGCGCCGCGTACGTACTCCTCGCGGCGGCCATCGTGGTCGGCATCGTCGACGTGGTCGGGTTTCAGCGCACCGCGCCGGCCAGCGCCACCATGCTGGGACTCGCGCTCATCACCCCCTGGGCGATCTTCACCGGCGAACCGATCGTCCGGTTCTGGCTCGCCAGCAACAGGCTGCCTACCGTACAGCGCGCACGCCTGCGCTTCCTGAGCTTTGGCTTCGGACTGCTGATCGTGATCCTATTCGTGGCGGTCATCGGCGGCAGCTCGCTGCAGAACCCCACCGTCGCGCTGCTCATCGCCCTCGCTGCGCTGCTGGTCGTCCCCGCCATCTACGTCAGCTTCGCGCCGCCCGCCCTCCTCCGCCGGATCTGGCGGCTGGCCGAGGAAAACGAGGTCCGCGCCGCGCTGCAAGACCTTCTCATCTTCAGCGCGACGCGGCAGGTCATGGCGGAGCGCGCCGTCTACTGGGCGGTGCGGATGATGGGTGCGACGGCGGGATTCGTGATGGACGCCGACGGCAGGGTCCTGGCCACCAGCGGGATCGACCCCGAGCGCGCCGCGGCGCTGGCCGCGAGGCCGCTTGAGTCCATGTACTCGGCGCCCCTGCATCTCACCGAGGGCCAGGGCGCGATGGCCGTCCTCACCGGCCCTTACACCCCGGTCTTCGGCTCGGAGGAGGTCTCCCAGCTCAAGGGCTACGCGAACGCCGTGGCGGCCGGCCTCGAGCGAGCACGAGTCACCGAGCGGATGGCCGCCATCGAGAACAACAAGACGCAGTTCCTCAACCTCGCGTCGCACGAGCTGCGCGGCCCGGTGACGGTCATCCGCGGCTACGTGTCGATGCTCGAAAGCGGGATGCTCGGCCAGCTCAACGAGCGTGGCCTCAAGGCCGCCAGCGTGATGGCCGCGAAGGTCTCGGAGATGAACGAGCTCATCGAGGAAATGATCGAGGCGGCGAGGCTCGAGGAGGGCGGCGTCACGCTACGCGCGGTCGCGTCGGACCTGCGTGAGATCGTGCGCTCGGCGATCGAGGTCGTCTCGCCGCTTCTCGACTCCAGGCACAGGCTCGAGGTCGACATGCCCGAGCGTCGCGTGCGCGTGAACATCGACCGCGACCGGACGAGGACGATAGTCGCCAACCTGCTGAGCAACGCGATCAAGTACTCGCCCGAGGGAGGGACCATCACGTGCCAGGTCCGCGCCCGAGCGGGTCTCGCGAAGGTGTCGATCGCCGACGAGGGCATCGGCATCCCACGCGACGGCATGGCCACGTTGTTCACCCGCTTCGGCCGGATCATCACCCCCGAGACCGAGCACCTGAAGGGCACTGGACTCGGGCTGTTCCTGGCCCGACAGCTGGCCCGCCTCCAGGGCGGCGACATCACCGTCGCCTCGGTCGAGGGGGAGGGGAGCACCTTTACGCTGCAGCTGCCGCTTGCGGCGGCGGAGAGCCACGCCGCCAAGGACGGCTCGGGCGACGGCGCCGTCGAGTCGAAGCAGCCTCGGCCGCGGGGCGCCGGCGCCAGGGCCGGGAACGCCTGAGCCCCGCCCGACCGATTAGTTTTAGTCGTGTCGGCGGTCTAGAGATCTGAACCAGAGATCAATTTGTCTTCAGGGGTGAAGCTATGAGCGGAGTTCGCGTGCTGGTCGGCACTCGCAAGGGTGCGTTCATCCTGACCTCGGATGGGGGTCGCAAGCGCTGGAAGGTCGACGGCCCCCACTTCGCGGGCTGGGAGATCTACCACCTCAAGGGGTCGCCGGCGGACCCGGATCGGATCTACGCCTCGCAGTCGAGCGGATGGTTCGGCCAGGTCCTCCAGCGCTCCAACGACGCCGGCAAGACATGGGCGGCCGCGGGCAACCAGTTCCAGTACGAGGGCGAGACCGGCACCCACCTCTGGTACGACGACACTCCGCATCCGTGGGAGTTCAAGCGGGTGTGGCATCTCGAGCCCTCGCTCGACGATCCCGACAGGGTCTACGCCGGCGTCGAGGACGCGGCGTTCTTCGAGTCGCGCGACGGCGCCACGACCTGGACCGAGCTCGCCGGCCTGCGCACGCATCCGACCGCGAGCGGTTGGACGCCCGGCGCTGGCGGCCTCTGCCTGCACACCATCGTGATCGACCCCACCAACCCCGAGCGGATCTACATCGCGATCTCCGCGGCCGGCGTGTTCCGGTCCGAGGACGGCGGCAAATCCTGGCGGCCTGCCAACAAAGGCCTGCGCTCCAACACGATGCCGGACGAGGACGCCGAGGTCGGCCACTGCGTGCACCGCATCGCCATGCACCCGTCGCGGCCGCAGACGCTCTTCATGCAGAAACACTGGGACGTCATGCGCACCGACGACTGTGCCGACACCTGGCGTGAGATCAGCGGCAACCTGCCTACCGATTTCGGGTTCGTGATCGACGTCAACGCCAACGATCCCGAGACGGTCTACGTGATTCCCATCACCAGCGACTCGCACCACTTCGTGCCCGACGGAAAGCTGCGCGTGTACCGCAGCAAGACCGGTGGCGACGACTGGGAGGCGCTCACCAACGGCCTGCCTCAAAAGGATTGCTACGTCAACGTGCTTCGCGACGCCATGGACGTCGACTCGCTCGATCCATCCGGGATCTACTTCGGCACCAGCGGCGGCCAGGTCTACGTCTCGCCGGACGGCGGCGACTCGTGGAGCGCGATCGTGCGCGACCTGCCGGCGGTGCTGAGCGTGGAGGTGCAGACGCTCAAGTGATCCAGGTGGTCCTGCCCCGGAACCTGCAGATCCTGGCGGGCGTCGGACGGGTCGTCGAGGTGCAGGTCCAGGGTCCGGCCACCCAGCGCTCTGTGCTCGACGCCCTGGAAGCCGACCATCCGGCGCTGCTCGGTACGGTGCGCGACGCCGTGACCAAGAAGCGCCGGCCGATGATCCGGTTTTTCGCCTGCGAGGAGGACCTGTCCAACGAGCCGCTCGACGCGCCGTTGCCCGCCCCGGTCGCGGAGGGCAAGGAGCCCCTCTTGATCATCGGCGCGATCGCGGGAGGCTAGACCAGGGCAGAGGCGAGTTGTGGCCTGACTTCGACTGCGAGGCGCTGGAGCGTCTCCTGATCGAACGGCGGCGGGAAGTCGAACAGCACGTTGTGGAACCCGAGAGGCAGGTAGGGCGCAAGGCATGCGGCGATCTGGTCGGGCGTCCCCACGAGCTCTGGCTCCCCATCCCAGCCGCGATTCGTGCGGTGGATCTGCTGCACGTATTCGCGCGCTTCCGCCTCTGAACCGCGGACGACGACGACGCCGGGAAGCAGGCTCCGCTCGATCTCGTCGGAGTTCCTGCCGACATCCTCGCACCACCTTCGGAGCACGGCGTCCTTGTGCCGTACCTCCTCAACGGTGCCGCCCACGTTCCATATGTCGGCGAAGCGCGCGACCGTGCGCAGCGTCTTTCTCTCGCCGCCACCGCCGATCAGGATGGGCAGGTGCTTCTGCAGGGGAGGTGGCTCGTTGACGACCTGTCGCGCGGCGTAGCGCCGGCGGCCGCTGGGCCGCGTGCCGTCGAGCATTCCCCGGATGATCGCCACGGCTTCGTCGAGCCAGTCGAGCCGCTCGCCCACGCTCTTGCCGAAATCGATCCCGAACTCGCGGTGCTCCAGCTCGAACCACGCGCCGCCGATTCCGAGCACCGCCCGGCCGCCCGAGAGATGGTCGAGTGTGGTCACCATCTTCGCCACCAGCGCCGGGTTGCGAAAGGGGTTCGCGCCGACGAGGAGCCCGAGCGTGACGCGCCTGGTGACGCTGGACCAGCCGGCCAGGGTCATGTAACCCTCGAAGATCGGCCCGTGCGGGTCGCCGAAGATCGGGTAGAGGTGATCCCACGTCCACAGCGAGTCGAAGCCGAGCTCGTCGACAGTCGTACCCACTGTCCGGAGCGACGGCCAGTCTGTGTACTGAGGCCAGGCGAGAATGCCGAGCTTTACGCCAGGCCCATCCAGCGCCGCCACCCCTCGGGTCTGCGCAGCCAGTAGATCATCCACATCTGATACATCAATGTCACACAAGAGGAACGCATGAGGAACGAGGAGGGCACCCGGCGGTGGTCGCGCAGCACCCGGGGCTGCGGGTGCGGCTGCGCAAGCGTGTTCGTCGTCCTGACCGCGGGATTGCTGCTGACGCTCTTCAACTCCAGCATCGGCATCGGCGTCTCGGTGCGGGTGCCGTTCACGGAGAGCAACCTGACGATCGCCGGCTCGGTGGGCAAGAAGGAGAAGGCTGCTGACGCGCTGCCGCCCTACGTCCGCGGCAAGCTCGCGAGCAACGAGAGCTTCATCAACCAGTCGAACACGCTGACGATCTGGGTCGCGGAGGGGACGGCGATCGTCGTCCTGGGCCGGCAGGAAGGCGCACCCCTGGTCGACCTGCGCCTCGAAGCGCGCTAGCGCACCGCATTGGCGGCCGGGTTTAATCCGGCCGCGACCGGCGTCGCACGGCAGTCTCCCAGATGTCGTATGCGGAGGGTATTTCCACACTTCCGCTCCGGAAGGGGTTAGGGCCGCGAATCCGGCCGGTTACGCCCCAGCGTCGAAACGATTTTCGCCATCGGCCGTTGAGCGACCTTAGGTATAACCCGGCTTCAGCGGGACCGGCCACACCTGGTCGGTGTGGATGATGTAGCGCTGGGTCGCGAAGGCCCCGGCCCAAAGTGGCCAGCATGTGGTCAGGGTCAGGTGGAAACCGTTGGCGTCAGGGACGAGTGCGGTCCTGTTGTCTGGATCGACGATCTCGGTGCGCGTGACCTGATAGCGGTACAGGCCGTAGCGGGTCTCCAGATCGATCTCGTCGCCCCTGGCCAGCTGCGGGAAGTTGATCCAGTACACGTTGTGCGCCGCCACACCGACCGTGCCGGGGTCGCCGGGCCAACGGGTGGTCGGATAGTGGCCCGGGCCTGAGTAGAGCACGCCGCTGTCGATGCCCTCGCGGATGGCGGCGAAGTACTCGAGCTTCGGGATGCGGATGGCGAAATCGATGCCGTCCACGGGCCGTTTGAGCTTTGGGTCGATGGCCTTGGGGGCGTCGCGGACGCCTACCTGGTAGTGCCACTGCTGGTTCAGGTGCTGCTGGTCGGCCTGGCCCTTCCACATGCCATAGCCGAACGTCGCCAGCAGGACGATTCCGGCGACCATACAGACGGCCCAAAAGGCCGTCATCGGATGGACCCGATGCGTACGCAACCCGGAGATAGAACGCGCGGGAAGGTCCTAACAGACGACGTGCACCTGAGGGCCGAGCTCAGGTCGGCCCCTCCGTCAGCGCCACGAAAGGCTGGAGGAGGTCTACCTCCGCCAGGTCTACAGCACGAAGTAGAAGGTCGCGCCCTCTCCTACCGCGCCCTCGGCCCAGATCCGGCCACCGTGCCGGTTGACGATCCGGCGCGCCGTCGCCAGGCCGATGCCCGCGCCCGCGAACTCGCTCTGGCTGTGCAGGCGCTGGAAGGCCCCGAACAGCCGGTGGGAGTCGATCATGTCGAGGCCCACGCCGTCGTCCTTGACGAAGACGCGCGACTCGCCATCCACCGCCTCCTGGCCGATCCAGATCCTGGCCGCGGGCTTGGCGCTGGTGAACTTCCAGGCGTTGTTGAGAAGGTTCGAGAGCAGGATGTGGACGAGTCGCCGGTCGCCGTTGACCGTGATCGCCGGGGCGATCTCGACCACGACCTTGCGCTTCCGATTTGCCGCCCGCAGCTCCTGCACGATCTCTGCGGCGAGCGCGCTCACGTCCACCTGCTCGCGCCGGATCTCGCCGCTCGTCAGCCGGAACAGCATCTGCAGACCGTCGAAGACCGACGCCATCCGCTCGCTGACCTCGCGCATCTTGCGCAGCTGCTCCAGCGCGCGCTTGTCGAGCTTGCCGCCGTGCTCCTCGAGCAGCGCTTTGCTGAGCGCATCGAACGAGGTGAGCGGTGCCCGCAGGTCGTGCGACACCGAGTAGCTGAATGCCTCCAGCTCGCGGTTGATGGCCGTCAGCGCGATGGTGCGCTCTTCGACGAGGGTCTCCAGCTGCGTCCGGTAGCGGCGCAGCTCCTGCTGGGCTCGATACAGCTCGACGAAAACGCTGACTTTGGCCCTCATGATGGACGGCACCACGGGCGCGAACACGAAGTCGACCGCGCCGAGCATGTAGCCGCGGCCCATGTCGGTCTCGGCCTGATCCAGCGCCGTGACGAAGATGATCGGTGTCAGCTCGGAGCGCGGCCGCTGGCGGATGAGCTGCGCCGTCTCGAAGCCGTCCATGATCGGCATGCGTACGTCGAGCAGCACAACGGCGAACTCGTGGCGCAGGAGCTGGCGCAGGGCGTCGGCGCCGGACGAGGCTTCCACGACGTCCTCGTCGAGCGGCGCCAGGATCGTGCGCAGCGCAAAGCGCTTGGTCGCGTCGTCGTCGACGACCAGGATGCCGACCTTCGAGCGGCCCGTGGCGGGCGTCGATTCGGTCTCAGGTGTGGTTTCTGTGTTCGTCACCATCTCGTCTTCCGGAACAGGTTCACGCCGTCGCGCACCTGCTCGTAATGGTCGCGGTCGGGGCAAGACAGAAGCGACTCGCGCTTGCCCAGCGCAAGGTAGCCGCCGCGAATGAGGCTGTCGTACAGCAGCCGATGGGCGTGCTGTTGCAGCGAATCTCGGAAATAGATGAGCACGTTGGCGCACACGATCAGGTGGAAGTCGTTGAAGGATCCGTCGCCCACCAGGCTGTGTCGGGCCCAGGTGACGCTGCTCTGCAGCGAGCGGTGGAAGCGGGCGCTCCGGCCGACGACCGCGTAGTGGTCGGCCAGGCTGCCCCTGCCGCCCGACTCCCGGTACGCCTCCTCATAGCGCCGGATCCGCTCCAGCGGGTACGAGCCAAGGCGAGCGACGGCGATCATGTCCTCGTTGAGGTCGGTGGCGTAGATCGTGCACCGGTCGAGGACGCCCTCCTCCTCGAAAAGGATGGCGAAGCTGTAGACCTCCTCGCCGGTCGCGCACCCGGCGATCCAGACGCGCGACGAGGGATAGGTGCGCAGCATCGGCGCCACCTCCTCGCGCACGGCTCGCATCAGGTCCGCGTCGCGGAACATGCTCGTCACGTTCACGCCGACCGTGCTCAGGAACCTCTGCATGCACGAGGCGTCGTGCAGGATCAGGTCCTGGTAGGCGGAGACCGTCGGCACGTGCTCGCGCGCCATGGCAGTGAAGATCCCGCGCCGCAGCGGGTTCAGCGTGTACTCACGGAAGTCATAGCCGTAGCAGAGATGGATGCCCTCCAGCAGGAGGCGGATCTCGATCTCCTCGATCTCCGTCCCGGAGCTGTCTAGCCGAAGAGCTTTGGCCTCGGCTCCGCTCACCGCGTGAGCCATGAGTTGAGCATGGCGAGCAAGTGCCCGTTGTTCACGGGTTTCGCGATGTAATCGGACGCCCCCGCCTCGATGCATTTCTCGCGGTCTCCTTTCATCGCTTTTGCGGTCAGCGCGATGATGGGCCGGCCGGCAAACGCTTTGACCTCACGCATCTTCGACATCGTGTCGTAGCCGTCCATCTCAGGCATCATCACGTCGACGAGGGCGATGTCGAAGTCGCCTCCGCCCTGCTCCAGCAGGTCCAACGCCTCCTTGCCTGAATCGACCGAGACCACCTCCATCCTCTGCCTCTCGAGCAGCGCCGTGAGGGCAAAGATGTTGCGGATGTCGTCGTCGACCACCAGTGCCTTCTTGCCCGCCAGCGCTCCATTCGCCGACTCGGCTCCGTTTGCGCGCACGGCCACCTCGGCCCCGCTGTCAGGCTCGCCCTCGTGCAGGATCGCGGCGATCTCCTGCTTCAGGCGCTCGGGCGAGCGCGCGTCCTTGATGACGATGCTCCGCGCCGCCTTGACGAGCTTGATCTCTTCGCGTTTGGTGAGGTTCTTCGCGGTATAGACGAGCAGCGGCGTCGAGCCGAGGGCCTTGCTCTGCTGCAGCTCATCGATGACGCGCCAGCCGGACAGTCCAGGCAGACCCAGGTCGAGCACGACGCAGTCGAACTTCTCCCTCTGCAGCAGCGCCAGGGCCTCGTCGCCGGTGCCCACCGCCACCGTCCTGGTGCCGCTGGGCGCCATGAGGTCGGTGATGTACCGCCGCTGCACCGGGTCGTCCTCAACCACCAGAAGGGACCGGGCAGGCTCGCTGCCGTTGGCCACCTCCGACGTCTGCGCCCGCCCTGACGCCGCGCTGCCCGTCGCCACCGGGACGCGACCCTCGGACTGCTCGGCGGGTGCGCTCTCCATGAACTCCATCGGCTCGCCGCGACGCGGCTGCACCGACGTGATGACGGGCAGATAGATGGTGAAGATGCTGCCCACACCAGGCTCGCTCTGGATCCGGATCTCACCGCCGAGCAGGCGCGTCAGCTCACGGCAGATGGAAAGGCCGAGACCGGTGCCGCCGAACTTGCGACTGGTAGACCCGTCGGCTTGGGTGAACGGCTCGAAGATCGTCTTCTGCTTCTCGAGCGGGATCCCGATCCCGGTGTCGAGGACCCGGAACGCGACTACCTGGGAAGCGCGATTGAGCGCCTCGTTGGAGGGGCTCCAGCCCTCCGTGGCGATCTCGGCGATGAACTCGACCTTGCCCTTCTCGGTGAACTTGAAGGCGTTGCTCAAGAGGTTGTTGAGGATCTGCTGCAGGCGCTGCGGGTCGGTGGGCAGCGTGTCGGGCAGGCCCTGCCGGAGCTCGATGTGGAAGGCGAGCCTGGTCGCCTCGGCGACATGGCGGAAGGTGCGCTCGAGCATCGGCTTCAGCTCGGCCAGCGGCCAGTTGCTGATCTCGAGCGCGACGGTGCCGGATTCGATCTTGGACAGGTCGAGGATGTCGTTGATGAGCTTCAGGAGGTCGGTGCCGGAGGACCGGATGATGGTCGCGTATTCGATCTGCTTCGGCAGCAGGTTGCCGTCCGGGTTGGCGGCGAGCTCCTGGGCCAGGATCAGCAGGCTGTTCAGCGGTGTCCGCAGCTCGTGCGACATGTTGGCCATGAACTCGGACTTGTAGCGCGACGTCAGCGCCAGCTGCTCTGCCTTCTCCTCGACGAGGGCCTTGGCCGACTCGACCTCGTGCCGGCGGCGCTCGACCTCGGCGTTCTGCTCCGCGAGCTCGCTGGCCTTCTCGGCCAGCTCCTCGTTGGTGCGCTGCAGCTGCTCCTGCTGGCTCTGCAGCTCAGTCGCAAGGGACTGAGACTGCTTGAGGAGGTCCTCGGTTCGGCTGTTCGCCTCGATCGTGTTGAGGACGATCCCGATGCTCTCGGCCAGCTGCTCGAGGAAGTCGAGGTGGGTCGGGCTGAAGGGCTCGAACGACGCGAGCTCGATGACCGCCCGCAGGTCGTTCTCGAAAAGGATGGGAAGGACGACGATGTTGGCGGGCGCCGCCTCGCCGAGGGACGATCCGATCTTGATGTAGTCCCTGGGCACGTTGGTGACGACGATCCGCTTCTTCTCCAGCGCGCACTGGCCGATCAAGCCCTCACCGATCGCGAACTCCATCGCCACGCCCTTGCGCGGCCGGTAGGCGTAGCCGGCCTGGAACGCGAGGTAGCTCGGCCGGGCGTTGGCGGGCACCACGCCGTAGAAAACCCCGTGTTCCGCGTGCACGACCGGGGCGAGCTCGGACAGGATCATCTTCGAGACTGTCATCGGGTCGCGCTGGCCCTGCAGCATGCGCGTGAACCGCGTCAGGTTGGTCTTCAGCCAGTCCTGCTCCTGGTTCTTCTCCGTGGTCTGGCGCAGGTTGCGGATCATCTCGTTGATGTTGTCTTTGAGGTTGGCCACCTCTCCGGACGCATCGACCCGGATCGACCGGGTCAGGTCGCCCGTGGTCACCGCCGTCGCGACCTCGGCGATGGCTCGCACCTGGGTGGTCAGCGTCGCCGACAGCTGGTTGACGTTGTCAGTGAGGTCGCGCCACGTGCCCGCGGCCCCGGGCACGTTCGCCTGGCCGCCGAGTCGTCCCTCGGCGCCGACCTCGCGGGCCACCGTGGTGACCTGCTGGGCGAAGACGGCGAGCGTGGCGGTCATGCTGTTGATGGTGTCGGCGAGCTCGGCGATCTCGCCCTTGGCCTCGAGGGTGAGCTTGCCTCTCAGGTCGCCGTTCGCGACCGCCGTGACCACGCGCGCGATGCCGCGCACCTGGTCGGTGAGGTTGGACGCCATCGTGTTGACGTTGTCGGTCAGGTCCTTCCAGATGCCGGCAACACCCTCCACGTTCGCCTGGCCGCCAAGCTTGCCGTCGGTGCCGACCTCGCGCGCGACGCGCGTGACCTCTTTGGCGAACGCGTTCAGCTGGTCGACCATCGTGTTGATGGTCTGCTTCAGCTCCAGGATCTCTCCCCGGACGTCCACCGTGATCTTCTTGGACAGGTCGCCCTGCTGGACTGCCGTGGTGACCTCGGCGATGTTGCGGACCTGGCTGGTCAGGTTGCCGGCCATGATGTTCACGTTGTCGGTGAGGTCTTTCCAGATGCCGGCCACGCCCTTGACGTCGGCCTGACCTCCCAGCCGGCCCTCAGTGCCGACCTCGCGCGCGACGCGCGTGACCTCGTTGGCGAAGGCGTTGAGCTGGTCCACCATCGTGTTGATGGTGTTCTTGAGCTCCAGGATCTCTCCCTGGACGTCGACCGTGATCTTCTTCGACAGGTCGCCCTGCTGGACGGCGGTGGTGACCTCGGCGATGTTGCGGACCTGGCTCGTCAGGTTGCCGGCCATGAAGTTGACGTTGTCGGTCAGGTCCTTCCAGATCCCGGCCACGCCCTTGACGTCGGCCTGGCCGCCCAGCTTTCCTTCCGTGCCGACCTCGCGGGCGACACGCGTCACCTCGCCCGCGAAGGCGTTGAGCTGGTCGACCATCGTGTTGATGGTCTGCTTGAGCTCGAGGATCTCCCCGCGGACGTCGACGGTGATCTTCTTCGACAGGTCGCCCTGCTGGACGGCGGTGGTGACCTCGGCGATGTTGCGGACCTGGCTCGTCAGGTTGCCGGCCATGAAGTTGACGTTCTCGGTCAGGTCCTTCCAGATGCCGGCCGCGCCCCTGACGTCGGCCTGGCCCCCAAGCCGGCCCTCGGTACCGACCTCCCGGGCCACGCGCGTGACCTCGTTGGCGAAGGCGTTGAGCTGGTCGACCATCGTGTTGATGGTGTTCTTGAGCTCCAGGATCTCTCCCTGAACGTCGACCGTGATCTTCTTCGACAGGTCGCCGTTGGCGATGCCGGTGGTGACCTGGGCGATGTTGCGGACCTGGCTCGTCAGGTTGCCGGCCATCAGGTTGACGTTGTCGGTCAGGTCTTTCCAGATGCCCGCCACGCCCTTGACGTCCGCCTGGCCGCCCAGCTTGCCCTCGGTGCCCACCTCGCGGGCGACGCGCGTCACCTCGCTCGCGAAGGCGTTCAGCTGGTCGACCATCGTGTTGATGGTGTTCTTGAGCTCGAGGATCTCTCCGCGGACGTCGACGGTGATCTTCTTCGAGAGGTCACCCTGCTGGACGGCCGTCGTGACCTCGGCGATGTTGCGCACCTGGCTGGTCAGGTTGCCGGCCATCAGGTTCACGTTGTCGGTGATGTCCTTCCACACGCCGCCAACCCCACGCACGTGCGCCTGGCCACCGAGCTTGCCCTCGGTGCCCACCTCGCGCGCTACACGCGTCACCTCGCCCGCGAAGGCGTTGAGCTGGCCGACCATCGTGTTCACGGTCCGGGCGGTGTTCAGGAACTGGCCCTGGAGAGGGCGCCCGTCGATCTCCAGGGGCATGGTCTGCGACAGGTCGCCGTTGGCCACCGCGCTGATCACGCGCGCGATCTCGGTGTTCGGGCGGGCGAGGTCCTGGGCCAGGTCGTTGACCGCGTCGAGGGTGGTCGTCCACGCGCCTCGCACGCGCCGCGACGCCGGCCGGCGGACATGGCCCTCCTTGCCGACCTGGCGGGTGAGGCGGCGGATCTCTCGCTCGAGGCTTTCGTTGGCCTCGATGATCGAGTTGAAGGCGGCGGCGACCTTGCCCCCGGCCCCAGGCCAGTCTTCCGGCAGGCGGGTCGAGAAGTCGCCGCGCTGCACGGCCTCGAGCACGCGAAGCATCGTCTTGGTGTCGATGGCCTCGGCGCCATTCGTGGCCTGGGTCCCCTTCCTGGCTGCGGTCCTGGTCGGCATGTCTCCCTTCCTCTCCGGCTATTCCTTCGTGTTGCGTCTCACAGGCTGAGCGGCACCCAGAACTCGATCTTCGTGCCGGTCCCGGGCTCGCTCTCGATGCGGCACCAGCCGCCGGCGAGCTGCGCGCGCTCGCGAAGCGCGACCAGGCCGATGTGGCCCGGCACGCGCACCGATTCGGCGACGACGAACCCTGTGCCGTTGTCCCTGACCTCGACGCGGAGGCCCCCATCGAGCTCTTTCGCGACCACTGTCACGCGAGTCGCGTGGGCGTGCTTCTCGGCGTTGGTGAGGGCTTCGGCGACGTTCTTGACCACGATGGCCTGGATGGCCGATGGCACGAGCTTGGGCAAGCGCGTGTCGATGTAGACCTCGATCCCGGCGCGGAGGCGAAGTGACTCGAGCCGCTCGCTGATCGCCTGCCGCAGGTCGTTGGGCAGCTGCAGCGGTTCGGGGCTGACGTTGATCAGCAGCCGGCGCAGCGAGTCCTCGACCTTGCGCAGGATCACGCGGAGCTGGTCCAGCTGCACGGCCTGGTGGCCGGTGGCGCCGTTGGCCTCGGCGCGAACGCGCTCCAGCTGGAGCTCGGCGGCGGTCAGGAGCTGGAGCGAGTCGTCGTGCAGGGCGGTGGCAAACCTGCGGCGTGCCTCGTCCCCGCCGGCCGCGATGTTGTTGAGCAGATGGCGGCGCGCGGCCATCGCGTCCTCGAGCCGGCCGGCCGTATGCCCGCGCTCGTCCTCGGACTCCCTGTACTGCCAGACCAGACCGGCGGCCGCGCCGACCAGGCGCAGCACCGACAGGTCCTGGCTCGTGAACCCCTGGTCGGAGTCGTAGACCACGACCGCGCCGATCCGGCGCTCCCCCGCGCGCCAGGGCGCGGCGATCGAGTTCTTGACGTCCGTGAGCCGTTCCCGGCGCCAGATGGAGTCGAGGCCTGGCGACGTGCCCCCGGCCAGGTCGAGCTCGTCGGCGAAGACCAGCCGCTCCATCACGCCCGCGCCCGGTGCTCCCAGCTGGAGGCGCAGCTCGTGCACCCGGGAGGTGTGGGCGAATCCGTAAGGCGCCGGCCGGAGGACGAGGGCGCCGCGGGGCCCCAGGCGCCAGAACGCTGCCCGACGCGCCCCGACCTGCTTGGCGATCGTGCCGCTGAGACGGCCGAAGAAGACAGGAAGGTCGTCGCGCGAGTCGAGGTAGGACGAAACGGCGGTCAGGGCGGCGATCGCCGACTCCTGCCAGCGCTCGAGCCGCGCCGAGGAGCGCTTGGACCGCGCGCGGTGGGCGTCGTCGAGCGTCACGTCGCCCTCGACCGGCACCGCGACTGATTCCACTGTTCCCCCCAAGGCGCTATTTTTCGAACTACATCAAATCGCCTCAGGCGGGGGCTCGTCACCGTACAACTGAGGTAGATCCGACGGGCCCCCGGGCCCAAAAAAACTGGTGTGCCCGCCCCTTGCGAGGCAGGCACGTCTAAGAAACGCGCCACTCTCGATCCATACCGAAGATCACCGCCGAAAAGAAAGAACCGGGCCCGCGCTGCGCGGGCCCGGTCTTGACGTTGTCGGTTAGCGCCGTCGGTTGCGAAGTCCGAGGGCACCGAGGAGGAACAGGATCCCGCCGGCGATGCCGCCCAGGATGGGCGTGCCGGTCGCCGCGAGAACCGCTCCCTGTCCACCCGACGCGGCTGTGGCTCCGGCCACGCCGCCCGTGGCTGTGGCTCCGGACACGCCGCCCGTGCCACCCGTAGTGCCTGTGCCACCGGTGCTGACGCTGGTGCTGGCGCCCGTGCTGGTGCTCGTGCTGGCGCCCGTGCTGACGCTGGTGCTCGCGCCTGTGCTGGTGCTGGTGCTGCCAGTGCTGGTGCTCTGGCCGCCCGTGCTGGTGCTGGTGCTGCCGGTGCTGGTGCTCTGCTGGCCTGCGCTCTGCGAGGCCGCGCTGCCGGCGGTGTTGCCGGTGCTGGCGCCGGTGCTGGTGCTCTGCTGGCCCGCGCTCTGCGAGGCCGCGCTGCCGGCCGTGTTGCCGGTGCTGGCGCCGACGCTGGTGCTCTGCTGGCCCGCGCTCTGCGAGGCCGCGCTGCCGGCCGTGTTGCCGGTGCTGGCGCCGGTGCTGGTGCTCTGCTGGCCCGCGCTCTGCGAAGCCGCGCTGCCGGCCGTGTTGCCGGTGCTCGCCCCTACCGAGCCGGTGCTCTTGTTGCCCGTGCTCTGGGAAGCTGCGCTACCGGCGGTGTTGCCGGTGCTCGCGCCCACCGAGCCGGTGCTCTTATTGCCGGTGCTGCCCGAGGCCGCGCTGCCGGCCGTGTTGCCGGTGCTGGCGCCCACTGACGCTCCGGTGCTCTTGTTGCCCGTGCTCTGGGAAGCCGCGCTGCCGGCCGTGTTGCCGGTGCTCGCGCCGACCGAGCCGGTGCTGTTCTCGTGCTTGGTCGTGGCGACCGAGCTTGA
>VBEK01000154.1 GCA_005889135.1 Chloroflexota bacterium | reverse complement strand
TCGCCAACGTGCTCGGAGTTGGCTGTCAGCTTGGCTGTCAGAATTGCACCGTGGAGCGAATTGAGCACCTAACGGCGATCATTGAACGAGAGGATGACGGGTATGTCGCCCTCTGTCCCGACCTTGATATTGCGAGCCAAGGGGATACCGTGGAAAACGCCTCGAACAACCTCCGCGAGGCACTCGAGCTTTTCTTCGAAACAGCCAGTGATTCCGAGGCTCGCGATCGCCTCCACCGGGAGGTCTACGTTACCCACTTCGATCTGAAGGTTGGGTAGGCTTCGCAGGCTTTCGGGCCGCGAGGTCTGCCGCATCCTGGCGAACAACGGTTTTGTCGAAGTCCGCCGGCGCGGCAGTCACATAGTCATGCAGCTACGGACCGAGGAATCGACACGTACCCTCCCGGTGCCCGACCACGACGAGTTACGCATCGGAACGCTTCTTTCGATCATTCGCCAATCCCAGCTACCCCGCGGCCTGTTCGAAACCGACTGACGCCTGTCGAAGCGGCGGAGGCTGGATCATCGCGTCACGCGATCGATAGCCCGTCCGCAGTAACCATCACGTGCAATGCGGTGCCGTCAAACATCGTCACACTCAAACGCCTACCGTCAAGCTTGACGGCAAGGACGACGTCCGGCAGTTCCAGTCGCGACCGCTGTGCGCCGCCACGGAAGAAGCTCACCGACGTCTCAGTGATGAGGACCCAACCTTCCTCCAGCCCGAAGACGTAATGGATGTCTTCATCGCTCGTGATGATCTCCGGCTCAACCGCATCTGGTCCAAAGATCATCAGACGCCGAGCCGACCACATCTGAAACCGTCCATTGGACACGCCATAGCTCAGCGGCATCCAGCCGGGTTCTTCAAACGTCCACTCGTGGTCGCTATCGTCCCGTACCGTCACGGTCATTCGACGGGGTGCCTCTGAGTAGTCCGGTGCGATCATAAAAACGTGGCCATCAGCAACCACTGGCGGGGATGGATGGGAATCGAACCCACCCAGGACGCCTCAACAGCGCCCCGCAGACGGTTTTGAAGACCGCGGGGAGCACCAGCTCCCGTACATCCCCGAGCCAATCCTAGGCGCGGTCACACGAGCGATATGCCGGCGAGGGCAGCGCGGCCTGGTGGAGCGTCATCCGGGCCGGACGAAGTCGCGCTGCAAGCCCAGCACCTCCTGGCCGGCGGCGCAGCCCCGGAGGTGGTCGTTGATCAGGCCCATCGCCTCCATGAAGGAGTACACGGTCGTCGGTCCGACGAACCCCCAGCCACGCTGGCGCAGGTCCTTGCTCATGGCCAGCGCCTCGGGGCTGAACTTCACCCGCATCAGCTCCTCACGCGTGATCAACCGTCGCCGAGGCGGCGGGGCGAAGCGCCACGCGTAGGCGGCGAAGCTGCCGAACTCCGCGACCAGCTCGCGGTAGCGGCGCGCGTTGTTGATCGTGGCGTCGATCTTCGCCCGGTTGCGGACGATGCCCTCGTCCTTTAATAGCCGGGCGACGTCGCGGGCGCCGAAGCGCGCCACGACCGCCGGCTCGAAGTCGCGAAACGCGGTCCGAAAGCTTTCCCGCTTGCGCAGGATGGTGAGCCAGCTGAGTCCGGACATGAACCCCTCGAGGGTCAGCTTCTCGAAGAGGCGCCGGTCGTCGGCCGACGGCCGGCCCCACTCGAGATCGTGATAGCGGCGGTAGAGATCGTCCGTATCCCCCCACCAGCACCGGGCCACGCCGTCGGGCCCGACGCTGACGCCGGACTCAGGCAACGAAGCCGGTTACGAGATCAGGGCTTCGAGCTTGGCCTTGAGGTCGCCCTTCATGTTGGGGCGGTAGCCGACGGTCCGCTCCGCGGGCTTGCCGTCCTTGAAGATGATGACCGTCGGGATCGACATGATCCCGAGCTGCATCGGCACCGACGGGTTCTCGTCGATGTCCATCTTCACGACCTTGACCTTGTCACCGAGCTCGCCGTGGATCTGCTCGACGATCGGCGCGATCATCCGGCAGGGTCCACACCACGTCGCCCAGAAGTCGACCAGCACCGGCTTGTCGGCCTTCAAAACGGTGGTTTCGAACTCGCTGTCGGTTACTTCCTGGATGTTTGACACGTGCACTTCCCTCTCTAGACTCAATCGCCCGACGCCGGCTTTGATTCCGGTTTGGGCTCGCTCTTGGGCTCCGACTTGCCATCTGGCTTGCTCTCTGGGGCCGGGCCTGAGCCATTGCCCGACGAAGCCGTGCCGGAACCCCTGTAGTCGGTGGTGTAGAACCCGCTGCCCTTGAACGCGATCCCGACGGGGTAGAGGATCTTGGTCAGCTTGCCCTGGCACTTGGGGCAGACAGCGAGCGGCTGGTCCGAGACTCTTTGATGGATCTCGAACTCGTGTCCGCAGCTGGAGCATCGGTAACCGTAGGTGGGCACTTTTGGGGTTCCTGAACTATAAACGCCGGCCTCTTTCCAGCCGGTCGAAAACCATCCCCGAGGGTGGTTTGGGGTGGAAATAAGTCGCCTTCTGAGGAAGAGTTTTCCCTTTCTGGGCGAGCCTCAAAACCTGGCGCAGGTCGGGGGCGTCGAGGAAGAAGGCAGCCACGCCCTCCCCTTCGTCCACCCACCGGACCGCCTGCTCGGGGTCACGGGTGTAGAGGATCTGGTCTTCGGCGCTGCGTTTGCCAAGGAGGTTGTCGATCACCTGCTCGTGCAGCTCCTGCACGGCCACGTCTCCCTCCAGCGGGAGGACCTGGAACTTGCCGGCGCGGTAGGTCCCGGCCGCGACCCGGCCGGGCAGGGCGGCAAGCGTCTCCTCCAGCGATCCCGTCGGCTCTCCGCCGGTGACGGCGATGGCCGACTTCATGACCCTGTGGGTCGGGAGCACCGCCAGACCTGGGTCGGCCAGGTCGGTCAGAAGCGCCAGGGTAAAGCGCGAAGGGTCGTCGGGGCCTCCGCCGACCTCCTCTGCGTAGGCGAGCGCCGTCTCGTAGCGGTGATGGCCGTCGGCGATCAGCAGCGGCAGGCTCTCCAGCGCGGCATGGACGGAGTCGTGGATGGCCGGGTCCGAGATCACCCAGAGCCGATCGTGTGTGCCCTCCGGACCGGTGAAGCTGACCGCCGCGGCGCGCGCGGCCACCTTCTCCAGCAGGGTAGGCAGCTCCGTCTGGCCGCCGTCGTACAGGAACCACAACGGCTCGAGGCTCGCCCTCACCGCCCGGGTCAGGGCCAGCCTGTCCGCCTTCGGCCCGAGATGGGTGCGCTCGTGGGGGAGGACGACGCGGTCCGAGTAAGGCTGCAGCCGCAGCGCGGCGACCAGATCGCGGCGGACGCCGCCGTCGTAGGTGACCTCGTGCACGTACATGGAGGCAGGGTCGGGCTCGAGGATGCGGTCGTCCAACCAGGCGTTAAAGCTTCGCCCCGCCCCCTCGTAGGCGGACCCCGGGCGGATCAACCGGACCACGTTGTAGGGCGACAGCCCGCGGTAGTGGGCCAGGTCCTGCTCCGGGATCACGTCATACGGCGGCGCCACGAGGTTGGTCATGTCGCCGGCCCGCGCCAGGTAGTACCTGACACCGGGAAACGCTCGGAGGTCAGCCGTCGGAGTTGTTCCCGAGCTCGACGTAGCGCAGGTCCGACATCCCGGCGACGTCCCTGAGCTTGCCCAGCACGTCGGGGCGCACGCGGTCGTCGACCGCGAGGATCATCATCGCGTTACCCCGCGGGGCGTCGCGACCGACCTGCATGCTGGCGATGTTCACGTCGTGCTCCCCTAGGATGCTGCCGACCCTGCCGACGACTCCGGGCCTGTCCTCGTGCCTGCTGACCAGGAAGCGTCCCTCGGGCACAAGGTCGACGCGGAACGAGTCGATGCGTACCGCGCGCAGCTCGCCCATCAGCACAGTGCCCGCGATCTCGTGGTCCTGCATGCGCACCGTGACCAGGCTGGCGTAGCTCGAGTGCGCGCGGCTGCGCCGCTCGACGAGCTTGATGCCGCGGCTGCCCGCGATCAGCCGCGCGTTGACGGCGTTGATGCGCTCCTCGGTGAAGGGTTGCAGCAGGCCCTTGATGGCCGCCGCGGTCAGCAGGGTCACGTCGTGCTCGGCCAGCTCGCCCTCGCAGTCGAGCTCGATCACCGAAACCCTGCCTCCGAACAGCTGCGCGTGCAGGGCGGCCAGGCGCTCCGTCAGGTCGGCGAAGGGACGCAGGTAAGCCAGCTCCTCGGGCGGCAGCGCCGGCGCATTCACGGCGAACCGCGGCAGGTCTCCTGCCAGGACGGCGGCGACCTCCTCCGCCACGTCGAAGGCGACGGACACCTGCGCTTCGACCGTGGATGCCGCGATGTGCGGCGTGGCGATGAAGTTGGGCAGCGCGAGCAGAGGATTCTCGCCCGGCGGCTCGGTCTCGAACACGTCCGCCGCGGCCGCCGCGAGCCGTCCCGAGCGCAGCGCCTCGAGCAGCGCCTTCTCGTCGACGATGCCGCCGCGCGCGGTGTTGATCAGGCGGGCGGTGGGCTTCATGCGCGCCAGCTCCGCAGGTCCGATCAGGTTGCGGTTGGAGTCGACGAGCGGCACGTGGACGGTCACGAAGTCCGCCTGCTCGAGCAGGTCGTGCAGGCCGACGAGCGCAACGTTGAACAGCTCGGCCCGCTCCACCGAGACCACCGGGTCGTAGGCGACCACGTCCATCTCCAGGCCGTGGGCGCGCTTTGCAACCTCGGAGCCGACGTTGCCGAGCCCGATCACGCCAAGCGTCTTGCCGCGGACCTCGGTGCCGAGGAACATCTGCCGCGTCCACTCGCCGCGCTTTACCGACGCGTCCGCCTGCGGCACCCAGCGCGCGAGCGCGAACAGCAGCGCGATCGTGTGCTCGGCGGCGGCGACGATGTTGCCACGGGGCGCGTTGACGACGAGGATGCCCCGACGCGTCGCCGCGGGGACGTCGATGTTGTCGACCCCGACCCCGGCGCGACCGACGACTCGCAGCTTGCTGCCGGCCTCGATGATCGGCGCGGTCACGCGCGTCTCGCTGCGCACCACGAGGGCATCGAATTCCGGGATGCGCCGGATCAGCTCCGACTCACCGAGCTTGCTCACCACAGTCACCTCGCCGGCCCGCCGCAGCCGCTCGAGGCCGTCCTCGGCCAGCGGATCGGCGACGAGGATCTTGGCCACGGTCGACGCTACCGCGTCGCTGCCGGGACGCCCTGCACCGAGGCGGTTATCGCCGCCACCCCGCGCCCGTCCGCGGGCGCGATGTCGAGCTCCTCCAACGCCTGCTCGATGGCCCAGATCACCTGGACGACGTCGCCCTCGGCGACCGCGCCGAGGTGGCCGACGCGGACCATCTTGCCGGTCATCTTGCCCTGCCCGCCCGCGATCACCACGCCGTACCTGGCGTCGAGCAGCTTGCGCAGCGCGTTGACGTCCAGGCCCGGCGGGGGCAGCGCCGAGGTGACGGTGTGCGAGCGATACCCGTCGCGAGCGAAGAGCTGGAAGCCGAGCGCCTCGAGCCCGGCCTGCGTCGCGCGCGCGAGCCGGGCGTGACGCTGGTACACGTTCTCCAGGCCCTCCTCCTCGAGCATGCGCAAGCCTTCCTGCATCGCGAAGGCGACCGAGACCGCGGGCGTGAACGGCGTCATGCCCTTCTCCGCCCAGGCCTTCGCCTCCTTCCAGTCGAAGTAGAAGCGCGGGGAGCGGGCTTTCACCTGCTGCGCCCACGCACGCTCGCTGACGCTGACGAGCGCAAAGCCCGGCGGCGCCATCCAGCCCTTCTGCGACCCGCTGACGGCGACGTCGATGCCCCAGGCGTCGGTCTCGATGGCGATCGAGCTGATGGAGCTGACGCCGTCGACGACCACTATCCGGTCGGCGTTCCGGCCGGCGCGGGCGAGCTCGCGCAGCGGGTTGGTGAGCCCGGTCGAGGTCTCGTTGTGGGTGAGCAAGAGAAGCCGCGCCTTGGGGTGGCGCTCCAGGACCACCGACAGATCGTCAGGGTCGACGGGCTGCCCCCACTCGAACTCGAGCCGGACCACGTCGGCGCCATACGCAGCGGCGAGCGCCGCGAACCGCTCGCCGAAGTTGCCGCACAGGGCGACGACCACCTCGTCGCCGGGCGAGACCAGGTTCGCGACGGCCGACTCGAGGCCGCCGGTGCCTGAGCTCGTGAGCAGGAGAAGATCGTTCTCGGTCTTGAAGACCCTCTTCGCGCCCGCCGTGATCTCGGCAAGGATGGTCGCGAACTCCGGCCCGCGGTGATCGATCATCGGCCGGGTCATGCTGCGGACGATCCGCTCGGGGAGCGGCGTCGGTCCGGGGATTCTCAGCTGCGGGGCGAATGTCATTGAGCGCGCTCCACTACGAGGTTGCGGCGGCGCTGCAAAGTTTGCCTTAGTGCAGCTCCGTCGTGTACGGGAGAAGGGCGATCGCGCGCGCCCGCTCGAGCGCCGTCGTGAGCGGCCTCTGGTGCCGGGCGCAGGTGCCGGTGACCCGCCGGGGCAGGATCTTGCCCCGGTCGCTGATGAAGCGGCGCAGGCGCGAGATCTCCTTGTAGTCGATGTAGTCGATCTTCTCCACGCAGAAGGCGCAGACCTTGCGGTGCTGCCGCCTCGGCCCTCTCGGACCGCCCGGTCCGGATGGCCTCTCCTCCCGCGCTGGTGGTCGTGAAACAGCCATATGCAGCTAGCTCCTAGAAGGGAATCTCATCCGGGTCGACGTCGCGAGGCGCGTCGTCCGGAGCGGGGGCCGGAATGTCGTCGGTGGGTGTCGCCCTGCCGCCACGCTGCGCGCCGTCGCTCGGACCGCCGCCGCTACCGCTGCCGCTGCGGCTGTCGAGGAACTGCACGTCGTTGGCGATGATCTCCGTGGTCCGCCGCTTCTGGCCGTCCTGGCCTTCCCAGGAACGGGTCTGGATGCGGCCCTCCACGTAGACGAGCGCGCCCTTGCGCGTGTACTGGGCCACGATCTCGGCCAGGTTCCGCTTGCCGGCGTTGTAGGCCACGATGTTGTGGTAGTCGGTGAACTCCTTGCGCTCGCCTTCGGGTCCGCTCGACCACCGGTTCGTGGCGATGCTGAAGTTGGTCACCGCCGTGCCGCTGGGCGTGTAGCGCATCTCCGGGTCCTTGGTCAGCCGGCCGATCAGAAGCGCCTTGTTGAGGTTCGACATCTAAGAATCCTCCCGATCCTCACGGTCTGCTCGGCGCACTCGCCGCGCCGCCTCGTCCGAATCCTGGCTCAACGGCTCGAGCACGACCTCCGCCGGAGGCGGCGTCACGGCGGTCGCGATTGCCTTCTCGGGCTTGCGCACGATCAGGTGGCGCAAGACCTCTTCGGTGATCTTGAGCGACGCCTCGAGCTCGGGCACGCGGTCGGGGTCCAGGTGGAAGTCCTGGAGCACGTACGACCCCTCCTTCTGGTGCTTGACGTCATAGGCGAGCTTGCGCTTACCCCAGAGGTTGGTGCCGTCGGGGGTGCCGCCCGAGCGCTCGATGAGCGTGTTGACCCGCTTCACCGCGTCCTGGACCTTGTCGTCGTCGAGATCGGCGCGGACGATGTAGAGAACTTCGTAGTCCCGCAATCGGGGAACCTCCTTCCTTTGGGTTTGAGGCCCCGGTCGAACGGAGACCGTCGTCTCCGGCCGAGGCCAGAAAGGTTTGTCGCTATTCTACCAATCCTGATTTATGGCCCCTAAGTCCCGATCGAGCTTCGGCGCGGGCAAAGGCAAGGGCGGGCGGCGACAGAACGTAAGACCCAAGAGCCGTGGCGGCGTGCCGCTGCTGCCGATCGTCGTCGGCAGCATCCTGGGCGTCCTGCTGGTCGCGACGATCGGCGCCATCGTCTACTACAACCGCCCCGCGCCTCCTCCGCCGACGGTCGCGGGAGTCCCGTGCGACGAGCTGGAGCACACGCAGGTCCACTACCACGCCGCGCTCCAGATCGTGTACCACGGCGTGACCACCAACCTCAAGGGCGACACCGGCATCCAGACCGACTCGAGCGGCAAGCCGACGTGCTACTACTGGCTGCACGTCCACACCCGGGACCCGAACATCATCCACATCGAGTCGCCCGCGAGCCAGACCTTCACCCTGGGCCAGTTCTTCGATGTCTGGAGCGCGTGGAGCACGGCGAAGGGAGGCGACGCGCAGAAGCTCGACGCCACGCACGTGTCCACGATCACGCTCGGACCGGACGACAAGATGGTGATCTACATCGACCTGGGCGACGGCAAGGGCGCCACCGTCTACACAGGCGACCCGCGCGCCATCCCGCTGAAGCAGCACGAGGTGATCACGATCGAGGTCACGCCTCCCGACGTGAACCCGCCGCCGAAGTTCACGTTTCCTTCGGGCCTGTAGCCTCCGCGCCGGCTTCGAGCAAGACCCGCGCCGCACGGTAGTGCTCGAGCTCGTCGTGGTTGTTCCCCAGGCGTTGGGCCCGGTCGGCCATGCGCAGGTGCTTGTCGACCGCGTCGCCGCTGAAGCGAAAGTGCTCGCCGCGCTCGATCAGCTGCATGCGGTCCCGCCGGTGGTGGTCGTTGTGCAGCTCGATCTCGTTGCGCTCCTTGGCCAGCACCGCAAGGCCCTCGTCCCTGCGGCCGAGCGCGATCAGGGCCTCCGCCTGCGCCAGGCGCGCGTCGGTGCCCAGCGGCCAGTCGTACGTGGCGATCGCCGGGCGCAGCGCCAGCAGGGCACGCTTCGGCTCGCCGCGCGCGAGCAGGACGCGGCCCTTCTCCAGGGCCAGCTCGCGCTCGATGCCGGCGGTGCGGCCCTCGAGGAGGTACTCGACCTCGGTCCCGAGACGCTCGGCGATGATGCGCAGGACCCGGATCGATGGCCGCGCCTTGCCCATCTCGACCTGGTTGAGGAACGCCCGGCTCACGTCGCTGCCGACGACCTTCGCGAGGCTCAACCCCTGCTGCGTGCGGACGCGCCGGATGCGCTGCCCGAGGGTCTCTTTGTCTTCCACGCCGCTCAGGGTAAAGGGTCGGTTTACAGGTAGTCCCGTGGGTTAAGGCTGCGCGTGAGGGTCGTGAAGTTGCGAAAGCCGCCCTCCGTCACCATGCCCGTGTCCTCGACCCGGACGCCGGCGAAGCCGAGCAGGTAGAGGCCGGGCTCGACGGTGACCACATCGCCATCCTCGAGCGGCGCCTTGACCGAGTGCCGCAGCGGCGGCTCCTCGTGGACCTCGAGGCCCACCCCGTGGCCGGTGCTGTGGTTGAGGCGCGCCACGCCGTCCGGGCCCTCGAACCCGGGCGTGGTGGTGCCGTAGCCGCGGTCGAGGAGAACCTGGCAGACCGTGTGGTGCGGTTCTTCTGCCGGCACGCCTGCGGCGATCGACTCGATGCCCGCGTCCAGCGCCTGCAGCACCGCCGCGTGCATGCGCCGGACCTCCTCGCTGGCCTCGCCCACCACCACCGTGCGGGTGAGGTCCCCTGTGTAGTGTGTGCTCCGGCTGGTCGGAAAGATGTCGATGATCACCGGCGCGTTGGCCTTGATCTGGCCCTCGCCGCGGAAGTGCGGGATGGCCGTCCCGGGCGACCCCGCGATGATCATGTCCGGGCACGCGAACCCCTTCTCGGCCAGCAGCAGCTGAGCGCGCGCGTACAGCCGCTCGGAGGTCAGCGGATCGCCGTCCGTCCACAGAAGGCCGTCCCGGATCTCGGCCCCAGCCAGCTCGCGCACCACCTCCACCACGGCCGCCTCTGCGGCCTTTTGCGCCGCCTCGATCGCAGCCGCCTGCTCGGCGGTCTTGTGACGGCGCTCAGCCACGAACAGCGCGCGGTCGACCTCCGCGGCCACCCCGTGGCGGCGCAGGTCCTCGAGATGGACGGCCGGCAGGTTGGGTGACACCCGGGCGCCCTCCGCGCCCTTCTCGCGCAGCATGCGCGCGGCGAGCTCGGCCCATGCTTCGCGGACGTAGACCTCACCGTCCTCGACGATCGTCTTCGCCCGCGAGCTCGAGCGCGCGTTGTCGATCTCGAGCGGGCTGACCACGAGGACGTCGTCGCCATCCTTGTAGCGGATGTAGAGCCCGCGCTCGAGCCCGATGCCGGTGGCAAAGCGAAAGTCGGGGTCGTCGCCGCCGGCGGGGATGAGCACGATCGGCGCGGCGCCGACGCGCTTTGCCTTCGCCCGTCGCGGCGCCTGCGGGACCTCGCCGCCGGTGTCGCGCCAGAGGCCAGCGGTCTCCACCGCCTGGGCGACCGCCTGGAGCAACGCGTCGTCCCCCTGCGTGCGAGGCCGCCGCTTCCCACGGCCCTCGAGGTTCAGCCTCTCCTGGACCTCGTAGCCGCTCGTGTAAGCGACCTCGTAGCCCAGTTCGCGAAGCTGCGCGAGGTCGCGGCGCAGCGTGCGCTCGGAGACGCCCGCCCGGTCGGCCAGCTCCAGAGGGTTGAGGCCGGGTTCGGCGATGATGGCGGCAAGCACCCGGAGGAGCCGAGCGAGGCGCTCAGCGCGGTTCACAGCCGAGGCCAGACGAGGTGGAGTACAAGGCCGGATTCACTCCGGCCGTCCCCAAGGCGTCGCATGCCAGACGCCTCCCATCGTCGCATGTGGGAGGTGGGGGCTCTACGAGATTTCTTCCCAGGAGGTCGCGTTGCCCTCGAACGGGTCGGGCTCGGCCTCCTCCTGGTTCCCCACCTTCTGGTGGAAGCGGCTGGCGATCATCTGGTAGGCCATGGCTTTGGGGATGCCGAGCTTGGTCAGGGACTTCACCTCGTCGGCCATCACCTTGTCGCGCGCCGCCTCGATGGCGGCCAGCACCTCCTCGATCGACGCGGTCTTCTTGACCATGGGAGAAGCCATTCTACCGGGTCGATTTCGACCGAGCCTTAGACTTGGGTTTCGTAACTCCGCAGCGCCGATCTCCGGGGGGTTTGGATGGCCGACTACACCGCCGAAAAGATCCGCAACGTGGTCCTGCTGGGCCACTCGCACGACGGCAAGACCATGCTCGCCGAGGCGATGCTCTTCGCCTCCGGCGCCGTCGCCCGATTGGGCTCCCCCGACCAGTCGACGGCGACCACCGACTTCGAGCCTGAGGAACAGAAGCGCAAGATCTCGATCAACCTCGGCATGGCCTTCGCCGAGCACAACGGGCACAAGATCAACATCCTCGACGCCCCCGGCTTCTTCGACTTCGCCGGCCAGGTGGCGAGCGGGCTGCGCGCCGCCGAAGGCGCTGTGGTGGTCGTCGGCCCTTCCCAGCAGCTGGCGGTCGGGACCGAGATCGCCTGGGAGCAGTGCAACCGCACCAACAAGCCTCGGATCGTCGTCGTCAACAAGCTCGACAAGGAAAACTCCGACTTCTACGGCGCAGTGGCCGCGATGCGGGAGGCGCTCTCACCTCGTCCCTTCCCGCTCCACCTGCCGATCGGCGCCGAGCAGGAGTTCCGGGGCATCGTCGACCTCCTCCACCTGAAGGCCTACGTCACCGCACCGGACGGCAAGGGCAGCGAGGTGCCGATCCCGGACGACATGCAGAAGCGCGTCGAGGAGTACCGCGGGCAGCTGATCGAGGCGGCGGCGGAGAGCGACGACTCGCTGCTCGAGAAGTACCTCGACGCCGGCACGCTCGACGACGACGAGATCCAGCGCGGCCTCCGCCAGGGCATCTTCGACGGCAAGGTCGCGCCGGTGGTGTGCTGCTCGGCGTCGAAGCTGCTCGGCGTGCGCACGCTCATGTCGACGATCGCGGAGCTGATGCCTCCGCCTGAGGTAGAGCCGGACAAGCCGGTCAAGGCGTTCGTCTTCAGCACCGGTGGCGATCAGTTCGGACGCGTCAGCTACTTCAAGGTCGTGGCCGGCACGCTCAAGGCGGACGCCCACCTCCCCAACCTCAGCCGCGGCGGAGAGGAGCGGCTGGCGACGATCTTCTTCCCACGCGGAAAGGAGCACGTGGCGGCGACCGAGGTGCACGCGGGGGACATCGCCGCCGCGACCAAGCTCGCGCACACACTGACCGGCGACACGCTCGGCATGAAGGACGGCGGTCCGGTGCCGGCGCTCGACCTCCCCGGCCCGGCCTACAGCCTCGCCATCACCCCCAAGGCGCGCGGCGACGAGGAGAAGATCTCATCCGGGCTTGCCCGCCTGAGCGAGGAGGACCCAACCCTGCACGTCGAGCGCATCGAGGAGACCAAGCAGCTGGTCATCGCCGGCCTCGGCGACGTCCACCTCGACGTGACGCTCGAGAAGCTGAAGCGTAAGTACGGCGTCGAGGCGACGACGGCGGTGCCGCGCGTGCCCTACCGCGAGACCGTCCATGGCTCGGCGCGCGCCGAGGGCAGGCACGTCAAGCAGTCCGGCGGCCACGGCCAGTACGGGATCTGCGTCATCGAGGTCGCGCCCACGGCGCGCGGCGAGGGCTTCGTCTGGGAGGACAAGATCTTCGGCGGCTCCATCCCCCAGAACTTCCGCCCCTCGGTGCAGAAGGGGATCGTCGACAGCATGGCCAAGGGGGTCGTCGCGGGCTACCCGATGGTGGACGTCAAGGTCACTTTGCTCGACGGCAAGTACCACACGGTGGACTCGAGCGATATGGCGTTCCAGATCGCCGGCTCGATGGCCATCCGCAAGGGCGCGCTCGAGGCCGGCCCGGTCCTGCTCGAGCCGCTCGTCGAGGCCACGATCCACGTCCCCGAGCGCAACCTCGGCGACATCATGTCCGACATCAACGGCCGCCGCGGCAAGATCCTCGGCACCGAGCCGACCGACGGCTACCAGGACGTCAAGGCGATCGTGCCCGAGTCGGAGATGCTGCGGTTCGCGCTCGACCTGCGTTCCATCACGCAGGGCCGCGGGAGCTTCGCGCAGAAGTTCTCCCACTACGAGGAGATGCCCGCGCACCTCGCCAAGGGCATCATCGAAGAGTTCCAGAAGCAGCACGAGGCGGCCGCGTCGGCCCACTAACATCGGCGGCGTGACAGCCGCGAGTCTTTACGACGCAGTCGTCATCGGCGGCGGCATCACTGGCGCGGGTGTGGCGCGCGACCTGTCCCTGCGCGGCCTGTCTGTGCTCCTCCTCGAGAAGGGCGACTACGGCGCGGGCACCACCGGCGCCTCGAGCTGGATGATCCACGGCGGTCCGCGCTACCTCGAGTTCGACTGGGACACGACCCGACTTTCCTGCCAGGACGCGGGCCACATCGTCACCATCGCGCGCAACCTCGTCTACCGCGTCGTCTTCATCATCCCGGTTCTCCCTCACGACAAGAACAACATCGAGCGCATGGAGACGGCGATGGAGGTGTACGACCGCTTCCAGCCGCTGAAGAAGTCGCACCCGCACCGGCGGCTCACCCCGGCAGAGGCCCTGCACGTCGAGCCCGGCCTGGCGCCCGACCTCGTCGGCGCGGTGACGATGGAGGAGTGGGGCGTCGATCCCCACCGACTTGTGTTCGCGAACGTTCAAGACGCGGTTGCGCACGGTGCGCGAGCCCTGAACCACACGCGCGTCTCCGAGCTCGTCCGCGACGCCGGCAAGGTGATCGGCGTCCGCTACCGCGGCGCAGACGGCGCCGAGACCGAAGCGCGCGCGCGGGTGGTGGTCAACGCGAGCGGTCCGTGGTCGCCCGAGGTGGCGGCGATGGCGGGAGCTCACGTCGAGCTGCGGCCGGCGAAGGGCATCCATCTCGTGTATCCGCACCGGATCTCCAACTTCTCGATCACCGCCGAGTCGATCGACGGCCGTGACCTGCTGATGGTCGCCCACGGCGGGTTCACCCTCCTCGGCACCACCGATGACGACTTCTATGGCGACCTGGATTCGGTCGACGTGCTGGCGGACGAGGTCGACTACCTGCTCCAGGGTTTCGAGCGCGTGTTTCCGGCCATCCGCGACTACCGGCCCGTGCGCGCCACCACCGGCGTCCGGCCGACGCTCTTCAAGTGGCGGCGCTACGAGGACGAGCTCTCCAGGCGCTACAGGGTGATCGACCACGCCTCGGACGGAGCCGACGGGTTGATCAGCATCGCCGGCGGCAAGCTGTCGATGTACCGCCTGATGGCCGAGGAGACAGCGGACGCCGTGTGCAGAAAGCTCGGGCATCCGTCCAGGTCAGAGACGGCGAACCGAGCGCTGCCCGGCAACGAGTCGGACGTGGTCCCGCCCGGCGAGCTGGCGGCGCGCTGCGGCATCCCTGCCCTGGCGGCGATGAAGCTGCAGTCGCGGCATGGCTCGGACGCGGAGAAGGTGCTCGATGAAGGCGGCACGTCACGGCTGCTGTGCCGCTGTGAGCCCGTGACCGAAGGCGAGCTGATCTACGCGACCCGCCACGAGCAGGTGCGCTCGCTCGCGGACGCCTTTCGCCGCGTCGGCATCGCCGCCGGTCCGTGCGCCGGCGCGGCCTGCATCCTCCGTGCGGCGGAAGTCGTCGGCCGTGAGCTCGGCTGGAGCGCGGCGCAGAGATTCGAGGCGGCGCGCGACTTCGTGCGGGGCGCCTGGCTGGGGCGCGCGCCGGTGCTGGGTCATGCCGGTTGGGCGCAGGAGGAGCTGGCGCAGGGCTCGATGCGGGGGTTGCTCGATGGCTCGCGCTGACTCTCTCGTCAAGCTCGCGTTCGCTTATGGCGTCCATCTCACCCGTCGCCGGCTGACGCGCGGGCGTCCACAGGTGCGCGCGCTGCTCGACACCAGCAGCGCGGACGGCATGCGCGCGCTCGACCGATCAGAGCGCGAGCGTCACCCCCGACTGGTCACCTGCATCAACTGCGGGCTGTGCGCGCTGGCCGCGGGACGCCTGGGCAAGACCCGCCTGCCGGACCTCGCGTCCTCTTATATGCGCCTCTACTCGCGACTCGGCGAGGCGTCCTCCGATGTCGAGGGCGAGACTCCCGACCTCGCCGCCGCCGCCGCGGTCTGCCCCGTGGGCTTGCCGCTGGAGGAGGTCGCGACGGTCGTGCGGCGGTTGAGCAGACGCTGAGGGCGCGGCGCAAGCCTCCAGGCGGCGACGCCGATCCGGATCACGTCCTGCGTCCCACCCTGACGCCGCCGAGCACCCGCCGGCGGCGCCGGCGCGCAAGCTTCGATCCGCGCTGGCACCGACGCTGGGGCTTGCGAGTTATCCACATTATGTATACAGTCTGGGGAGATCACACAACATCTAGCGGCATTGGTCAAGAGTTTCGTTGGCCGGTTCCGGCCGTGGCCCGTCGTTGCCGGCTTTCTGGCCAGCCTCGTGGCGCGGGCGGCGACCTGGCCCGCGGGGGAGCTGTTCGGCGTCGTGGTCCCCGCCGCCCCACCCTCGGCGCCCGCGGTGCGGGTGCGCAGGCCGGCGCCGGCGGTCTACGAGATGCGCTTCATGAAGCTCCACGCCGAGGGCCGGTTCGAGGAGATGTGGGAGATGCTGGCCGAGGATGCCCAGCGCGCGTGGGGTGGCATCCAGCACTTCGTGCGCGAGATGCCGCGGCTCGACGAGTGGCTCGAGATCCTCGAGATGCAGGTCGCGGGCGAGACGCTGCTCGACACCTGGACCGACCATGTGCACGGCCGGACGTACACCAACGTGGCGCGCCTGGTGATGCACTATCGCGTCCGCCAGCAGTGGCGGGAGTGGTCGTTCGACCGCCAGGTGCACCTTGTGCCGGCGGCGGGCGAATGGAGGACGCTGTGCTATCCGATGAGGACCGGTGTCGCCGCGACTCGCTGATATAGTGGGTTTCAGCCCATGCTTCAGGAGACGATCGAGGAGCAGGAGCGGTTGCAGCGCTGGCATCGTCACAGCAGGCGCGCCGTGACTCCCCGGCGACTGCTGCGCGAGTCGGACGAGCTGCTCTTCTGGGTCGAGGAGTGCCTCGTTCAGAAGGTGCGCATCATCCCAGGGTGGCTGGTTCCGCGCCTGACGGTGGTGCTCCGCCACGCGCACCCGTCGCTGCCGCAGCGGCTCGGTCGCGAGCGCCGGCCGCAGCAGGTGATGGAGCTTCTCTATGACGCGCAGGCCGCCTTGATGGAGCAGGCGTGCCTGAGCCGTAAGCCGGCGCAGATCATCCCGCTGTTCGGCCGCCGCTCGCGCGCGCGGATGCTCGAAGAAGCCGCCTCGGTCTGACGCCGCGCGGATGCTGCGGGTCGACCTGCATCTCCATTCGCACTACTCCCACGACGGCAGAAGCTCACTTCAGCAGCTGATCGACCGGGCGCACGAGTGCGGCCTCGACCGACTCGCGCTCACCGACCACAACACCTTCGACGGCGCGCAGGAATTCCTCCGACTCGCTCCCGAGCTCGCCATCGCGGGCGAGGAGGTGAAGACGCTCGAGGGCGAGGTCATCGGACTTTTCATCACGGCACGCGTGGCGCCGTTTCTCCGCCCTGAGCAGGCGATGGACCTCATACACGGCATGGGTGGCCTCACTTATGTCCCGCACCCGCTGGACCGCAATCGCTCGCACTTTCGGATGGACCGCCTGGTCCAGCTCGCCGGCCGCATCGACATCATCGAGACCTACAACCCCTGGTGCGACGCCGCCGCCAACCGGGCCGCGGCGCGACTGGCCGAAGACCTGGGCAAAGTGACTGCGACGGGCTCAGACTCTCACTCGGCGGAGGAGCTGGGGCGGAGCTGGATGGAGATGGAGGAGTACGGCGGGACGGATGACTTCCTCGAGAAGCTGCGGACCGCGCGCCACGTCGTGACCACGAGCAGCGGTACCGGCCGGCGTGCCTGACGCCACCGACCTTCTCGTCGTCGGCTCGGTCGCGTTGGACAGCCGCGAGGGACCGTTCGGGTCGCTGAAGGACGAGCTCGGTGGATCGGCCGTCTACTTCGCGCTCGCGGCTAGCCTGCTCACCCCGGTCACAGTCTCTGCGCCTGTCGGCAATGACGCCATCGACAAGGTGGCCAAGGCATTCGACGGCCGGCCGATCGACACCGCCCTGGTGCACGTCTTCGACGCGCCCACGTACCGGTGGAAGTCGCGGCAGGAGGCAGGGCACAACGTCGACCTCGGCAGCTCGGACAAGATCTACGATCGCTGGAAGCCGGATGCGCCGCATGACTTCATCGGCTGGGCGTTCGTGGGCTCGATGCGCCCGGACCGCCAGGCCCAAGCGATGAAGATGCTGCCTGGCGCCAGGCTCCTGGCCGCGGACGCGATGCTTTCCTACCTACGCGAGCAGGCGCTTGCCTCCAGGGACGTGCTGGGACGGGCAGCGTGGTACTTCTGCAACGAGGAGGAGTTTGCGGAACTCGGCGGTCGCGACCCCGAGGAGTTCCGACGTCGGTGGTGGCTCGACGGCCTGGTGATCAAGTCCGGCGACAAGGGCGTCTCCGTGCACACGTCCGACGGCAAGATCCACGTGCCCGCCCTGCCGCACTACCCGGCGTTCGACACGACGGGCGCCGGCGATGCGGTCGCCGGCGGCATGCTGGCGCGCTGGCTCACCACCGGAGCGCAGCGCGGCGGACTGCAAGACGCGCTTGTGTGCGGAGTGGCCTGCGCGTCGCTGACCATTGAGGCCATCGGCGTGCGCGGCATCGCCAGCGCGACGCCGCAGCTGCTGGAGGACCGAATGGCGGAGGTATGGGAGTGTCTCGGACGCGAGTCGTGATCATCACCGGGGACCTCGTCGAGCAAGAGGTCGACGCCATCGTCAACGCCGCAAACAACGACCTGGTTCTCGGTGGAGGCGTCGCGGGTGCGATCAGGCGCGCGGGCGGTCCCTCGATCCAGGACGAGTGCGACGCGCACGGACCTGTTCGCGTCGGCGAGGCGGCCGTCACGGGCGCGGGCGCGCTGCACGCGCGTTACGTGCTGCACGCGGCCAGCATGGCGCTAGGAGGACGGACATCGCGTGACTCGTTGAAGTCTTCGATGGATCATGTTTTTCGACTTGCGCGAGCACACGACGTCGAGACGATCGCTGTGCCCGCGGTGGGCACAGGCATCGCCGGATTTCCCATCGATGAGTGCGCGCGCGTGATGGCGGAGTCTTTGCACAAAGCGTTAAGTGATGGTTGGCAAGCAACAGAGATTCGGTTTGTTCTTTTCAGCGAAGACACAAAAATGCCTTTTGAGGCCGCGTTCTGGTCCGTTTTTCCGGGGGTTCAGGGGTCGATTCGCTGAATTCGGTTTGAATTGGGGTTGTATTGGGCAGAAACCCACCCCTAGAATGGGCAAGTCCGCCCTCCAACAGAATCTCTAGAAAGGATGGTGACTTAGTGGAAGGCTACTGTTTGAAGGACAAAAGAAAGGTCGAGATGAAAGACCCTCAGCCGATCACGATGAAGAATGGCAAGCCTGCAACAGTCGGCACGTGCCCGTTTTGCGGCACCAAGATCTACAAGATCGGCAAGGCTACTGTATAAGCGGACGATCTTCTGAAAGGGCCGCTCTTTGGAAAGCGGCCCTTTTTCATTTCAGGTGGTGATCGGCGGCTCGAGCGCCGCGAGAAGCACCTCCGTCGCGGAGACGGCCTCGTCGACGCCGAGCATCTTGAAGATCTCGACGTTGGTCGGGTTGTTGACTCTCGCGATCGTCTTCTTCACGCGGAAGTGTCGCTTGGCCACCTGGAGCGCGATGAGGTTGTCCTCGTCGTCGGCGGTGACTGCGATCACGGCATCGGCGCGCTCGATGCCGGTCTGAGCGAGGAAGCGGACCTCGCAGCCGTCGCCGCGCATGACGATGCTGCCGAGCTGCGTCTCCAGCCAGTCGGCGCGCCGCGCATCCTTCTCGATGAGAGTGACCTCATGTCCGCGCTCCACGAGGTCACGCGACAGGTAATAGCCCACGGTGCCGCCGCCGACGACGATCACGTACATACGGTGCTAGCTACGCTCCAGCAGGACGTGCTCGATGTGCTTGGCGCCCTCGATGGTCGGGCAGATGGTGTGCACGCCCAGCTTCTCGTACGTCTCCGCGCGTTCGGGGTCGTAGATCCGGGTGACTACGTGTGGGACCTTGAACACATGCTTGGCGATCTGGGAGGCCATGATGTTGCGGTTGTCGCCCTCGGTCACGGCGACGAAGCCGTCGGCCTTCTCGATGCCGGCGCGACGCAGGACGTCGACGTCGGTGCCGTTGCCGACCACCTGGTCGCCGCGGAAGTCCAGGGTGAGCACGCCGCGGGAGGCGGCGCGCGAGAAGGCGTTGGGGTCGCGGTCGACGATCACGACCTCGTGGCCCGCCTTGTCCATGTTGGCCGCGATCTGCGAGCCAACACGACCACACCCCACGATCAGCAGCTTCAAGTCCGCTCGATTATAGGGAGGCCCTGGAGTCGCCCCGGGCGGCCGCGCGGGAGGTTGCTACGATTTGGCCGCGTGCGTTTTCCATTCACGTTCATGGGCTTGATGGCGCTCGCGATGGGGGGGTGGGCGGTGACATATCTGGCGGGACATCCGACGCTCGACGCGGCCTCGTGGGCCCTCGCCGCAGCCACCGCGGTCGTCTGCTTCGGGTTTGCCGCCTACGTGCTGATCCGGCGCGTGCGGCGCGGGCCGCAGCACTGATGGCCGAGCGCGACAAGCACGCGCATCCGACCACGTCGCGCAAGGTCCTGGTCGCCGTGGGCGGACAGGACATCGACGAGGAGACGGTGCGGCTCGCGTGCCGCATGACCGACCCACAGGGCGGACGCCTGTACGGCGTGCACATCATCGAGGTCAATCGCTCGCTGCCGCTGGGCGCGGTGCTGGACGACGTGGTCGACCGGGGGGAGAAGATCCTCGACGAGGTCGAGAAGCTGGCGTCGGCGTCGCAGCTCCCGGTCGAGACGGAGCTTGTGCAGGCGCGGGACACGGGGCCGGCGCTGGTCGACGAGGCGGTGGAGTGGGGGGCGGACCTGATCGTGATGGGTCTGCCGTACAAGAGGCGGTTCGGGGAGTTCAACCTGGGGAAGACCGTGCCGTATGTGCTGAAGAACGCGACGTGCCGGGTGATGTTGTTCCGTGAGCACCGGGAGCACCGGGAAGAAGCGCTCTAACCAAAATCCCACCCCCTTCGGGGGCCCTCCCTCTCCCGACGGCGCCCTCCCCCAGCCTGCCGAGCCTGGCACAGGAGCCTAGCCGGCGTCCACGGCCTTGGCAACCCACCTTGTTAACGTCACCGGCACATGACGGAGGCCGCCGCCCGACCGCACTACTTCCGGCGCCTGTGGCGCGAGCTTGGCCGCATGGGCGGCGAGCACGACGCATTCATCAAGGTGATCATCGTCGAGCGCATCGCCAAGGCCCTCGTCCTGCTCGTGCTCGGCGTCGGCCTGCTGGTGGCGGGACGCAAGGGCTGGCTCGACGCGTGGGCGCAGTACGCGGAGGACCAGCTGAACCTCGGCGTCGGCCGCAGCATCATCATGCAGATCCTCCTCAAGGCTCTGGTCTACATCGGCGCCTTCACCCACATCACGCTGCTGGCGGTGAGCGCGATCCTCTACGCGACGCTCGAGGCGACGGAGGGGGTCGGCCTCGCGATGCGCCGCCGCTGGGCCGAGTACCTGACGGTGATCGCGACCGGAATCCTGATCCCCTATGAGGCCTACGAGGTGGTCAGGCGCCCGACCTTCTTCAAGGTCGGCGCGTTATTCCTAAACCTGGCTGTGGTGGGCTACCTGGCTTACCGGAAGCGCTTGTTTGTCGGCGTCTGATCTCGGCGTCAGCCACGGGCAGGGAAAGCCCGCGCGATGCAGCACATAGCGCGCCAGCGCAGCAAGCGTCTTCAGCCCGTACACCGTCGAGGTGCGGAAGCTCACGGAGCTCGCGTCGGCGTGGTAGCGGCCGATCGCCGGGACCTCACCGATCTTGAAACCGAAAGTCGCAGCCTGGATGAGCACCTGCGTGTCGAAAACGAAGTCGTTGCTGTTCTCGAGAAACGGGATCGCCTCCAGGAAGCGCCGCGAGTACGCGCGATAGCCGGTGTGGTACTCGGACAGCCTCAAGCCGAGGACGCGGTTTTCTGACGCGGTCAGAAAACGGTTGCCCAATCGTTTCCACCATGGCATGCCGGCCTTTGCCGGGTCCAGGCCGAGCCAACGCGACCCGAGCACGATGTCCGCCTCGCCGCTCTCGATCATTCCGCATAGGCCCGGGATGATCGCCGGGTCGTACTGGCCGTCCGGGTGGAGCATCACGACGACGTCCGCGCCCATCTCCAGCGCCTGGCGGTAGCACGTCTTCTGGTTGCCGCCGTAGCCCAGGTTGCGTTGGTGGCGGATGACGTCCAGCCGGAGCGCGGTGGCGACGCTGACCGTCGCGTCGGCGCTGGCGTCGTCGACGAGCAAGATGCGGTCGGCGTGGCCCTGCGGAATGTCGCCCACAACCTCGACCAGCGTTTTCGCCGCACGGTAGGCCGGCAGGACGATGACCCGCCGCGGACGCGGCCCGCTCCAGTGCAGCTCGCCGAGCGGGATGGGGTCGGGCCGCACCGCCATCCTCTCTACGGTCAGATACGCCGCGACCGCGAACGCACCGACCGCCGCCGACCAGAAGTTGATCGTCAGCGTCAGGTCGATGGCCGCATACGCAAAGAAGAGAACCGCCGCGGCCGCGTGCGGCCAGCGCAGCCCGCCCGCAAGCGCAAGGTCGGCCAGTGCGAAGCCTGGGATGACGAGCAGCGCGAGGTCGTGCACGTTTTGGTGCGGGCTCAGGACGAGCGATGCCGCGATCGCCAGGGCGAAGTCGAGCCGCGGCTTGTCGGGACGCCAGCTTAGCGAAAGAGCGACCAGCGCCAGCAGCAGGACCAGGACGACAAAGGCGACGACCTTGCCTCCGCCGGGCAACGCTTCAAGGATGTTGCGCAGCGAGTAGACCGCCGGGTCCGTGTACACGAGCTGGTCCGTGTTCGGCAGGCGACCGGTCACCGCCCAGGTGCTGACGGCGTTGAGGTAGCCGAGGACGGCCCCCACTCCGAAGGTCGCAACGGAGAGAAGGCCGAGTCCCGCCAGCACCCCCGCGAACGCTGCGAGCGCACGCCACGCCCGCCGAGCGATGAACAACACCGGAATCAGCAGCAGAAGCTGCGGCTTGGCGAGCGCGAGCGCGCTGAAAGCACCCGCCCACTCATACCGGCCGCGGGCCCACGCCGCGTACGCGGCCGCAAGCGGCACGAGCACCACCAGGTCCGATTGCCCCTGCAGGACGGTGACGAAAAGCGGAAAGAAGCCCGCGATCATTGCGCCGGCGACGAGCCATCCGCGTCCGCGGACGCTGAGGCTCGTGGTGACCAGGATCGCAATCAGCGCCGCGGCAAGCAGGACGTTGAACGCAGCCATCGCGTAGTACGCGTGGCGGTAGTCGAGAAACGCGAGTGGTGAGATCAGCAGCGTGTAGTACGGGGGATGGAAATACGGAAGGACGATGAACCGCGACGGATCCTGGCCCGTGATCTCGAGCTCGGCCTGGCGCTGGAGCGCGATGTCATAGACCGCGGAGCCACCCTGCGTGACGTACAGCCTGGCCGCCGCGTAGAAGTTGAAAAAGTCTGGACCGCGCAGGTTGCCGCGCACGAACGAGAACCAGTAGATGGTCCAGAAAGCCAACGAACCGATGCCGGCGCCGGCTGCGCCCGCGTAACCGAGGCGGACCAGGCGCACGGCCAGCCGGCGGCTCATCGCCCGGTTTCGAGGCGAAGGGCGAACCGCTCCGGGAGCCTGGCTTTTCTGATCGCGCGCTGCGCCCCCTTGATGTCGTAGCGCACACGGCGGAACTCGACCGTCTTCTCGTCCACGTCCCAGATCCCGTAGCTGGCGGTGGGCAGTCCGTCGCGCGGCTGTCCGACGCTCCCTGGGTTCACCAGCGAAGGTCCGCTCAGCGCAAAGGTGTCGACGCGATACTCGTGCGTCACGGCGCCGTTCGCCATGCCGAAGATGCCGGGAACGTGCGTGTGGCCGTGAAAACAGATGCCGCCGTCAAGCAACTCCAGGTTGGCATGCGCGACGGCGGTGTCGAGGACGTACTCGTAGATGTGATCGCGCGGACTCGCGTGGACGAGCAGCACATCATGCTCGACCTGGCTGTCTGGCAGCCCCCGCAACCACACCAGCCGCTCCTGTCCTATCACCTCTATTGTCCAACGCACCACCGACGCGGCGTCGTCGTTGAACCACTCGAGGATCTCGGGGTCGGTGCAGGCGCGGTCATGGTTGCCGACGAGGGTCGGCCATTTGCGGTGCAGCACCTCGTCGACGCAGCGCTTCGGATCGCCTCCATAGCCGACGACGTCGCCGAGGCAAAGTGTTTGGTCGACCAACGGGCAGTCGCGCAGCACAGCCTCGAGCGCGTGCCAGTTGGCGTGGATGTCGGAGAGGATCGCGATCCTCAAGCCGGCCTCTCATAAAGGCGCGGATAGATGTGGTCGAAGAGGATGCGCAGCGTGGCCGCGATCGGAACCGCGACGAACATGCCCAGGATGCCGCCCCAGCTGAAACCGGCGATAAGGGCGATGATGACGAGGATCGGGGGAAGCTTGACTGCGTCGCCGACGATCTTGGGGTAGACCACGTTGAGGATCACGTTGGAGAGCAGCAGGTAGACAAGCGCGATCACGAGCGCGGTCTGCGGCGATAGCGACAGCCCGACCAGGATCGCCGGGATCGCGCCGAGGAAGGGCCCAAAGTAAGGGATCAGCGCTGTCACACCTGCTATGAGACCTAGCGCCACCGCGTCCGGTAGACCGAGGACGAAGCATGCGACGCCGGAGCTGATGCCGATCAGGGCCGCAACGATCAACTGGCCGCGAACGTACGCGTACAGCATCTTGCGAACCTGGCGCCAGATCTGGTCGAAATCGGTGCGGTAGTCGTTGGGCACGAACCGGCGGAGGTCGCGCCGAACGGCGGGCGCCTCGAGCGCGAGCAAGAACGCGACGATGAACATGAGCAGGAGTTGGAGGGCCATCGTCAGCGCGGTGAGGCCGAGCGTGAGTG
Source organism: Chloroflexota bacterium (assembly GCA_005889135.1). Classification (GTDB taxonomy): domain Bacteria; phylum Chloroflexota; class Dormibacteria; order Dormibacterales; family Dormibacteraceae; genus 40CM-4-65-16. Next base: position 118 of record VBEK01000154.1, on the reverse strand, counting down.
CGTTGCCGAACTGGCCAAGCAGGTACTCGCGAAGGTGCGAGCTCACCGTCTGGGTGACGCCCTTCAGGTCGACATCGATGCCGAAGACGCGGATTGGCTGCAGGCTGTTGAGCCGGTC
>VBEK01000160.1 GCA_005889135.1 Chloroflexota bacterium | reverse complement strand
GCGGAGCCCCGCCTTGGCACGCAGGAGCTCCAGCATCTGTCGGTAGCCATCGGCCGCCCAGCGCTCGTGGAAGGCCATGACCCGCGCCGCGTCGGGATCGCCGTCTGCCGCCACACGCGCGACGAGGTACAGCGGGGTTACCCGCCGGGTGATCTCGCCCACGCCCGTGACCAGGTGGCGCAGCGCCTTCTCAACGTCCTGCTCGGCTGTCATCGCGCCAAACCAGGGTTGCTTGTCGGGGGAGAGCGGCTCGTCCTCGCCCATCACCGCGAAGTCGTAGGCGCGACTCAGCAGGGTCGATTTCGTATGGAACGCAAAGTAGACAGTCTGGACGGCCACACCCGCGGCCTCGGCAATCTGAGCCATCGTTGTGCCGGCGTACCCCCGCGCGCAGAAGAGCGTGTAGGCGGCCTTGACGATCCGCCAATGCGTCGCTTTCGCGCGCCCGCGGCGGGACAGTCTGGCGGGCACGGACCTCTTGACAGCAGGCATCGCAGCCGTCACATTATGAGGGTCCGTCACTAGTTACCGTCTCTAGTGACCGCCACTAGCCCGTTTCCAGCGCCCAAAGGAGGGTTGCGGTGGTCACAGTAGAGAAAAGCATCGCCATCGATCGTCCAGCGGAGGCCGTTTTCGCGTTCGTGAGCGACCATACGAACGCTCCGCGCTGGCAGCGCGGACTGCTCGAGGTGCGCCGCGCGACCGACGGTCCGATAGGTGTCGGCACCCGACACACGTTCGTGCGCACGTTCATGGGCCGCCGGCTGGAGGCCAGCAACGAGTTCACGCGGTACGAGCCCAGCAGGCTGGTCGCCTTCAACGCCACCTCGAACTGGCTGCCCGGGCAAGGGTCGTACGTCGTCGAACCGACAGGCACGGGCAGCGCCAGGCTCATCGCCCGGGTCGAGCTGCGGCCGTCGGGCCTGTTCCGCCTCGCAGGGTCGCTGATGGCGGCGGCTCTCAGACGAGAGGTCGAGGCCAATCTCAGAGATCTGAAGGGCCTGCTCGAAGCCCCCGTCACATCATGAGAGCCCGTCACTAATTGCAGTCTCTCTAGTGACCCACACTGGCGGGTTTCCAGCGCCCCAGGGAAGGTTCCGGTGATCACAGTGGAGAAGAGCATCGGCGATGGCGACCCCGAGCTCGTGGGCCTAGGTTGAGATCAGCAAATCACTGCTGGCCAGGGAGGTAACGCGGAATCATGGGTGACGTCGCGCGACGCATCTACCGATACGGCACATGGCTGATGCTGGTGGTGATCATCGGCCAGTTCACGGCAGCAGGCGCCGGCGTGTTCTCAACCATGGCTGACAACGCATCAGGAGCCTACATCCTTCGTTACCACACGATTGCCGGTCCCCTGGTGGTGCTGATCTTGAGCCTGGTGATGATCATCGCCGCGTTTATCGGGCGGCTGCCGTGGCGGATGACCGGACTTGCCGCCGCGTTCATTCCTCTGCTTTTCTTGCAGTCCCTTTTCATCATCCCCTACCGTTACCCCACTGACATACCTGCGCTCGGCCGCATGCCCTGGCTCTCGGCACTTCACGTCGTCAACGCTCTTTTCATCTTCTGGCTTGCGTTCCAGTGGCCGGTCTGGACGCAACGGGATCTGCGGGAGCTCAGTCAGCGGCGCGCTGAGGCCAGTCGCGAGAGTGCTGGCGCCCTCGCGTCGGGGGGTTAAGAGCGGGGGAAATCACTCGAGCCCGAAAGAGACGTATCCCTACGGACCGCTAAGGGTTGCGAGCAGCCGCGCGATCATCGGCCGCCAGATCAGTTTCCGGCTCTGGTGCGTGACCCGGCTCGCCTCTGGCTTGTCTGACGGGGCTCGAGTTGGCCATGCAGTCGTAGCTGGCCAGTCTTGTGAAACGATCGATGATGCGCTGGCCTGAACGACATGCCCATGCACGGTCGTGACCTGTGCGTCCTCAGGCGCGCCCGCCCGTGATTTTCGAACCGGGTGCCTCACGGTCCTGCCCGTTGCGTCCGCAGGCTGAAGCTTCCGCCGAGCCATCGATTGCTGCCAAGCGAGTTCAGATGCGCCGACGACCGTCACCCGTCGACTTGTCCAGGCCGACATAGACCAGGCCAAACGTCGGTTGTTTCGGAGGGCGGCCACCCCGCGTGGCCAGGAACAAGAACCCAGGACCTTCTTGATATGTATGCCTAAGCCACCGACGATATGGGTCTTTTGAGTGGCCGAAGTCGGCGACGATCTGATCCATCGCCGGGCACGGTAACCCGGCCCGTCTCAGGAACTAGCGCGAACTACACCTAGGCCGCCGCATCCCGCAGGAGTGCGAGGCGGCGGCACGACGCGAGGGCTTTCGCCGACTCGCCTTGATGGCAACCTTGCCCGGCGTGCCCCTCTACGTCGCGTTCGGCTTCTCGCAGCTCGAACAGCTCGAAATCACGCTGGAGGACGGAGTCAAGCTTGAGTGCGTATCGATGGGGGGGCGATCGAGTAGGCCGTTTCAGGTCGAAGTAGCCATCGGACGCAACTGTTCGTAGTGGTGGGACTACGGCTGAGTGGACAAGACCGATATTGTCGTCGTGGGCGGGGGATTCATCGGACTCGCCTCGGCGATCGTTCTCGCTGAACGGGGTTCGAAGGTGGTGCTGTTTGAGCGGGGCCTGCCTAGCGCAGCCAACTCTGTACGCGCGCCGGCAGTGAGCTGAGCATCCGCCTGGCGCAGCTGAGCGCCAGCACTGGGCAAGGTCGGGTGCGATCGCCGATGCCTTGATCGGGCAGGAGTGCTGGTGGGCCGCCACCCGGCGCTCCGAGGAATTGGGAAGATCCAAACACTGACAGCCCCCTGATACTTCGGGCGGATCGGTCAAGAGTTGATGTCCGAACCGGCCGAGATCGAAAGGTTCGCGGTGCTGGCTAGATTCGGGAAACGTCAGATGCATTTTCGCCATAGCTGCTAAGTGGGCAACTACGCGAGTCGCGATCGCTATCGAAAGGTCGGGGGAGTGGTTCGGGAGCGCTTCCAGCCAACAGTTACGAGGAGTTGCCAACAAGCTTCAAGAACTCCCTGGCTTGGGCAGGTCCTGGCGCAGATCGGGATATCTTGGTCTCGTAAGAGTGGGCTACCGCAAGATCGTCCGGTCGCTCTGCATGTTCACTCAGCGACCGTCCGAACGCGCAATCGAGCGACTGAGAGCGCTCGCCGCTCGACTCCGGGCCGCCGACTACGTTGTCCAGACACAGCGTCTGTGCTCTCCGGACATAGACGCTGTGTTCGATCTCGACAAACGAGGAGAAGGGTCGATCTTCTTCAGCGTTGGACGCCAAGAACTCGAGCAGGCAGCGACGATGTTGGAGCGCTTCTGTGCAGCGCGAAACGTCGCGTTCAACGTAGAGGCCAGCGTCGGACAGATCGACGATCGGCATCTCGGCCTGCTGATGACGATCATCCAGAAGTGCGCCGCCAAGACCTTCAGCTTCACCTTCACATTCAACAACGCCGTGTCAAGCCCGTACTTCCCGTCAGCGACATACGACAAGGAAGGATTCGCTATCGGATTGCAACCAACCGACCTGTCGATAGGATGTACGACCGTCGCCGAGTGGCTGCACCGGATGCAGGAGGCCTGGATCGAAATTGATTCACTCATGGCCGCAGATGAGGATTACCTCGGCGTCGATACATCGATCGCGTCCCTCGGCGATGGCGCCGGGAGCTTCGTCGATCTGGTCGGGCGAATCGGCTCGAGGTTCGAGCATGCGATCACAAGCGGCGTGTTCTTGAAAATCGCAGATTTCATCAAGGCTCCGAACACGAGGCACATCGGGCTGTGCGGTCTGATGTTTCCATGCTTGGAGGACTTCGAGCTCGCCACCGAGTACGAGAGAGGAGCCTTCTCCGTCGAGAGGTGCACGTTCCTGAGCCTGCAATCAGGACTTGGGCTCGACGCGTACCCTATCGCGATTGACGAGGTGCCTACTCGAATCATAGAAGTGCTCACGCTCCTCCAAGGCCTCTCGAACAAGCACCGCAAGCCCTTGTCCGCCCGCTTCATCTCGGACGGCATCGCCAGGATGGGGCAGCGAACCAACCTGCGCAGCCCTTTCTTACAGGACGTGGAAGTCAGAGCTCTTTAAAGAAATCCCGCCCAGCCACTCAAGACGCGGCTAGCGTGCTCCTGGTAGAGCTTCATCATCTCGGCGTTCAAGGTGACGCGCGTCGAGATCAAGGGCGCGATTTCGTCCGGGCGACGTCTTCGTTTGGGCTAAAGCGCCTGAGGGTGTACGTTCCCCATCCGGAGTCAGCGGCTCCCCGGTGTGCAGGCCGGCGGCACTTCACCCGACGCCCGTCGTGAACGCCGCTTGGCTGCTTCATCAGCTTGCCCTCCTTGACAATTCGGTCGATTGACTCTAGGCGACCAGCTACTTGGAGCAACCGATCCTCTAATCGCGCACGGTGCGAGCCCAGGACCTCTCGAACGTTGGCCTCAGAAGGGTCAGCCAACAAGCGCTGGATGTCTCGCACGGGCATGTCGATCGATCGGAGAATGCCTATGACCTCTGCGGCGTCGCTTTGGGCCGCGGCGTAGTAGCGATAACCCGACTCGGGATCGATATAGGCGGGTTGCAGCAGACCCACATCGTGGTAGTGGCGAAGGTGACTCACTGGAATTCCGCTTCGCCGGGAAAATCTCCCGATAGACTCCAAATCCGCCCTACCCGGTTGACTCACGCCCAAAGCGTGCAACTCTAAGCCGGTCGAGAGTCAAGGGTTTGGGCGACGGCTATCGACCGAAGCCGAGGATTGCGAGTCCGCTCGAAGGCGATTCGGTCCGTGCCCCAGTACGAATGGGATCGGCGCAACTCCAGCACCCTCAGTAGGACCGTCGCCGTTTGTCCCGCGTCAATGGATGTACGGAGGATGTACAAAGGATGTACGGCGCTCGCGCGGAGTCGCTCGCACCTCAGTCTCAAGTTCAAAATTGGCTCCGGGACGGAGATTCGAACTCCGAACCTTGCGGTTAACAGATCGCTGCGGCCCGTTCGGAAATGCCGGACCGAATACGCTGCGTGCTGCTGAGTGCCGCCTACTCGCATGGTTTAGCGCCCGTGTTGCTGTACGCGAGAGGGCGTCAGGATGCGCCTCCGCGAGCAACCTGAGTGGGACCGCAGATCACACATAAATGAGGCGCGAGGGTGGCGGCGCTTTGCCACGGAGACCTGGATGTGAACCCAGAGGCCTCACGGTCCCGAACTCTGCGATCTTTCGTCCAGAAATAGCGGAAACGATCGGTTTCAGTTCGAAGGTCCAAGCGCAGCGTGGGCGAGGCGTCCAGATTTGACGAATGTTCTGATCGGATCACTACACGAACTGCTGCAGTAGGACGGGCCCGCAGCGTTCAGGGCTTGACCGGATTGGTCACCAGTTGGTAGCGGTGCTCGGGGCGGCCGGGACCGCCGTAACGCATGCTGAGCTCGGCCCGACCGAGCTGGCAGAGATGATCGAGGTAACGGCGCGCCGTCACCCGGCTCACCCCCGCCTGGTCCGCGACCGCAGCGGCGGGTAAACCGGAGCTCGATCGACCGAGGGCCTGCACGATCAACTCGAGGGTCGTGTCGGAGAGCCCCTTCGGCAGCGAATCGCTTCGGACGGTGCGCAGCGCGCCGAAGATCCGGTCCACGTCACCTTGCTCGGCATGTCCAAGGCGCGCCATCCGGTCGCGGGCCGCGGCGTAGGTTCGAAGCTTTTCCTCGAACATTCCGAACAGGAACGGCTTGATCAGGTAGTGCACGACGCCGCCGCGCATCGCCGTGCGCAGGCTTTCGACGTCGCGCGCTGCCGTGATCGCGATCACATCGACGGGCGGATGATCCTCCTCGCGCAGCCGCTGCAGGACCTCGAGGCCGCTCATGTCGGGCAGGTAGATGTCCAGCAGCACGAGGTCCGGCCGCAGCTGGTCCACGTCTTCGAGCGCGCCACGTCCCGTGTGGGCACGCCCCGCTACCCCGAACCCCGCGACTCGGCCGACGTACTCCGAGTGCAGGTCGGCGACCCTGTAGTCGTCGTCCACGACCAGTGTGCGAATCACAGCTTCACGTCCGCCTTGACGGGAATTCGCACGGTGAAGAGCGCGCCGCGGTCGTTGACGACACTGACCGTTCCGCCTGTGCGGCGGACAATTTGGCTGACGAGAGCGAGACCGAAACCGCGACGTTTGCGGCCGGCACCGTTCTTGGTGCTGAAGCCCTCCTGAAAGATCAGTCCATCGACGCCGTCGGGAACACCAGGCCCCGAGTCCTGCACCTTCATGACGACCTCGCCACCCTTGTCTGTCACCGAGACGCTGACCCAACGGTCGGCGGCCGAGGTGGAGGCCGCATCGAACGCGTTGTCGATTAGATTGCCAAGTACCGTAATGAGGTCTTCGCTGTCGAGAGCGCTGCGGGCGATCACGGTGTCATCGCTCACCCGCAGCTCGATGCCACGCTCGGAGGCGATCTGGACGAGCCCGGCAATGGTGTGGAGGCGATTGGCGAACTCATGCGCTTGGGCGCGCAGAGCGTCGGTCAGTCCTTCCACCCCGAGTCCCTGGGCGAGCCCTGTCAGCTCCGTCGTGTCGCGCAGCGTGGCGACATGGCCGATCTCTTGACCGCGGACGGAGATCCCGCGGCGACTTGCGACCAGCACGCGGTCCCTGGAAAGCAAGACCTCGTCCTCGTCCTTCAGACCACCGGACAGGAACTTCAAGAGGCGGTCCGCTGGGAGGACCTGCGATAGCTTGCGACCCACGCAGTCCGTCGGCAATCCGAGCAAGCGACGCGCCTCGTCGTTGGCGAGGGTGATCGTGCCGTCACTAGCGGTAGCGATGGCGCCCTCGTGGATACCTTGAAGGCTGGCTTCTCGCTCTTCGAGTAGCCCGGTGATCTCGTATGGCTCGAGGTCGAAAGTCTGTCGCTTGAGCCATCGCGCTAGCAGAATCGAGGCCGCTACACCGAGGACGAGCGATAGCAGTACCGTCAGCGCGAAAGTCGGCAGCTGTCCCAAGAGCTGCTGATTGATCGTGGTCTCGCTGTAACCGACCGAGACCTCGCCGATCACCTCTCCATTCCGCATGATCGGCGCCTTGCCCCGGGCCGAATTGCCCAGCGAACCCATCTGGATCCCTACCCACGTGTGTCCCGCTAGGACGTCCGGCGGTATCGGAGTACCCACCGGCTGGCCGATCTGGGCCGGGTTCGGGTGCGAGTACCGAATCCCGTTGCGATCGGTGACGACGACATAGAGCGCGTTCGTCGCGATCCGGACCGACTCGGCGAGGCGTTGGATGTGGTGGTCGGGGTCTTTGACCTGCAGCGACTCGACGACGTCGTCGTTGGACGCAACCGACTCGGCGATGACGAGGGCCCGCTGCTCGTACTCGTTGTCGAGCTGCTGACGCTCATACCAGACGACGCCCGCGGTGCCGATCAGCGTCGACAGCAGGATGATCGCGCACTGAAATACGAGGATCTGATACGCGAGCGGTAAGCGGGTTTTCAAGGTGGGCGTCCATGTGATCGTAGTACGAATTTTCGTCCCGTCTTCGACCAAAACGACCAAAAGGGCCACAAAGACCGCATGACTTGAAGGCTCGCTCGGCCTCACGCAATCTGCTGTTCATGGTTCCAGCCATCCGGCTCTCCGGTGTCACCAAGCGATTCCTCACTCCGTCGGGCGGCGTCTACACGGCGCTGCGTGACCTCGACATGGCAGTCGAGCAGGGCGAGTTCTGCTCGGTGGTCGGCCCCACCGGTTGCGGCAAGTCGACGACCTTGGCCCTCATCTCCGGCCTCGAGCGACCCAGTCAAGGTGAGGTGCTGGTCTCCGGAAAGCCCGTGACCGGCGTGATGGACGGCATCGGCTATGTCTTCCAGACCGACGCCGTCTTTCCCTGGAAAACAGTGCTGGACAACGTGGCAGCCGGACCGCGGTACCACGGCATCTCAAATCGAGAGGCTCACGAGCGAGCGCGCGACTGGATCGCCCGGGTCGGACTGGCGGGGTTCGAAGACAGGTTCCCGTACCAGCTCTCGGGCGGCATGCGCAAACGAGTTGCGCTGGCACAGAGCCTGATCAACGGACCACGCATCCTGCTGATGGACGAGCCGTTCAGCGCACTCGATGTGCAGACCCGGAACCTGATGGAAAACGAACTCCTGGCCCTTTGGTCGGCGAGCCCCACGACGGTCGTCTTTGTCACGCACGACCTGGAAGAGGCGATCTCGCTGAGCGACCGCGTCTTCGTAATCACCGCCGGGCCTGGCACCGTGAAGAGCGATTACAAGGTCGATTTGCCCCGGCCTCGCAACGTAGCAGAGATCCGATTCCAAGCCGGGTTTACGGCCATCTACCAAGAGATCTGGAACGACCTCCGCGATGAGGTCCTTGTGAGCTATGAGCGGCAGAAGCGCAGCGGCGCGGCTTGAGATGACGGCGCCCGTCAGCGCCGCACAGGAAGCCGCCAAGGTCTTGAACCTGGGCGCGCGCCGCTCGCGGGCGCGCCGCCGGCATCGGCTGAACATCCTGGTGCTGCGCGTGCTCGTTGCCGTAGTGGGACTCGGCAGCTGGGAGTTGGGCACCCGCACCGGATTCATCGATCCATTCTTCTTCGGCCAGCCATCAGGGATTGCCCACCAGCTGTGGGTCTGGGTGACCGACGAGACCTCGCTCGGGCCACTGTGGCTGCAAGTGCTGGTGACCTTCGAGGAGACCGTCGGCGGTTTCGCCGTCGGGTCCATCCTCGGCGTGATCTTCGGAATTCTGCTCGGCGGTAACAAGCTACTGGCCGAGGTCTTCTCGATCTACATCAAAGCGGCCAACGCCATCCCGCGCGTCGTGCTCGGCGCACTGTTCGCCATTTCGCTGGGGCTGGACATCAGGGCCAAGATCGCCACCGCGTCGGTGCTGGTATTCTTCGTCGTCTTCTTCAACGCCTTCCAGGGTGTGCGCGAGGTCGACCGCAACCTGATCGCCAACGCGCGGATCCTTGGCGCCGACGATCGCAGGCTCACGACCGAGGTGATCATCCCGTCCGCGCTCAGCTGGATCCTCGCCAGCCTTCACATCAGCTTCGGCCTCGCCCTTGTCGGCGCCGTCGTCGGTGAGCTGTTCGGGGCCACAGCCGGGGTCGGCGAGCTGATCTATTACTCCGAAGCCAACTTCAACACCAACGGTGTGTTCGCCGGGATGGTGCTGCTCGCCGCCATGGCGCTGCTGGCGGAGGCGCTCATCACCTCGCTCGAAAACCGCCTCGTCAGATGGCGGCCACCTGCACTCGGCAGCGAGATCCAAATCTAGGAGGAAATGCACATGCGCCTGCTCACTCGCCCGTTGCTTTCGGCCGCGGCCGCGCTGTTGGCCATCACCGCCTGCGGCGCGTCTACGGGACCATCGGAAACCGGGACCGCCGACCTCAAGATCATGGTCGGCGGACTCAGCAAGCAGATCTACCTGCCCAACAAGCTGGCCGAGGTCCTCGGGTACTTCAAAGAGCAGAACCTCAACGTCACCCTCGTCGACGAAGCCTCCGGACAGGACACCTCTGAAGAGGTGGTCGCGGGCAACGTCGATGGGGGCTCCGGCTCATACAGCCACGTCCTGGAGCTGCAGGCCAAAGGCAAGTTCCTTCTTCAGGTCGTGCAGTTCCAGATCGCACCGGGCGAAGCCGAGTTGGTGTCGACTCAGTCGGCAGGCAAATTCACCTCGTTCGCCGACTTCAAGAGCCACAACCCCAAGGCGAACCTGGGGGTCACTGGGCTCGGATCCGGCACCCACACGATCAGCAAGGCGCTGCTCGGCCGGGCCGGCGTACCCGAGACCGATGTCAACTTCGTCGCAGTGGGGGCGGGCAAGACCTTCATCGCGGCCATGCAGCAGGGCAAGATCGACGCCGGCATGACCACTGAGCCAACAATCTCCACCGCGATCAAGCAGGGAGTCGCCAGGGTTCTCGTCGACCTACGTACGCCAGCGGCGACGCGTGCGGCCCTCGGCGCGGACTACCCCTTCATCGGCATCTTCATGCAGGCCGACTACGTGAGCAAGCACAAGGGTGTAGTCCAGAGACTGGTCAACGCCTACGTCAAGACGCTCAAGTGGATGAAGTCGCACACAGCGACTGAAATCACCGACAAGGTGCCGGCCGACTACTGGGCCGGCGACAAGGATATGTACATCACGGCGCTCGACGGGCAGAAGGATTCGTTCACAGCAGACGGAGCGATGCCTGCGGCCGGCGCGCAGAACGCACTCGACATCGAGCTCAAGTACGTCAAGGATATGAAGGGCGCCACAGTTGACATCGCCAAGACCTATACCAACGAGTTTGTAAGCAAGGCGAGCTGATCAGGCCACAAATAGCGACGGGCCGGGCTATTGCTGCCCGGCCCGTCTCTTTCTTGCCGGCCACAGACTCCTCGGAGGTGTCAGGTTCAAAAAATCACATCCCGCCTCGAATAGAGCTCATTAGCAGACATTACTTAGGAAGACCCGGTGTGGATCGGCCACAGCTGCGCCCAAGAAGCCATAGGGCCACTCCTCGGCGAACGTGCGCGAGCCGGCAAAGATCCCGGGCACCTCGGGCAACTGGACTTCAATATCAGGCGCTATCTGATGGGGGCAGTGGACGGGCCGATGCGAGCGATTCGCCAATCCCACGAATCCTTCCTCCTCGTAGCGTCCCAGCCATTGATGCAAGGTCTGGCGGCTTACGTTCCAGTCCCTCGCGACCTCCGTCACCGTTCGGCC
>VBEK01000153.1 GCA_005889135.1 Chloroflexota bacterium | reverse complement strand
GGGCTCGACGAAGCGGCTCGATGAGCCCAGCGGGTCGACGGCCGGGTAGATGCCGATCTCGACGAGCGACCGCTCCAGACGCAGCGTCGCGCCGAGGTGGGCGAACACGGTCTGGATGGCTGGATCAGTGTAGTCGTCGGCCGGTACGTAGACGGCCTGCACCGACGTGATCGATCCCTTGCGCGTCGACGTGATGCGTTCCTGCAGCTCTCCCATCTCCGACGCGAGCGTCGGCTGATAGCCGACAGCCGACGGCATGCGGCCCAGCAGCGCTGACACCTCAGAGCCGGCGAGCAGGTAACGGAAGATGTTGTCGACGAACAGCAGCGTGTCAGCGCCCTCTTCATCGCGGAAGTACTCGGCCATCGTGAGCCCGGTCAGGCCGACACGCGCCCGCGCGCCGGGCGGCTCGTTCATCTGGCCGAACACGAGCGCGGTCTGCGGCAGCACGCCCGCGTCGCCCATCTCGACGAACATGTCGTTGCCTTCGCGCGTCCGCTCGCCGACGCCCGCGAACACCGAGCGACCCTTGTGCTGGTAGGCGATGTTGCGGATGAGCTCCTGGACGATCACGGTCTTGCCCGTGCCGGCGCCTCCGAAGAGCCCGATCTTGGATCCCTTCGCGAAGGTGCAGATCAGGTCGATGACCTTGATCCCGGTCTCGAGGATCTCGACCTTGGCCTCCTGCTCCGACAGAGGCGGGGCCGGCCTGTGAATGGGCCATCGGGTCCCGCCTTCCGGCGTCGGCTCGTCGTCGATCGCCTCACCGACGACGTTGAAGAGCCGCCCGAGCGTCTCGACGCCGACGGGAACCGAGATCGGGCTGCCCGTGGCCCGGACAGGGTCCCCCCGGTGGAAGCCGTCCGTGGAATCCATGGCGATGCATCGGACGACGTTGTCGCCGACGTCCGACGCGACCTCGAGGATCACCGTCCGGTTACCGACCTTGACCTCCAGCGCCTCGAAGAGCTCGGGCTGCTGACCGGCCGGGAACTCCACGTCAACCACGGCGCCGATGACCTGGCTGATCTTGCCGGTGCGCGACTCCTGCTTGGTCCCCTCAGGCTTGCGCTTGGTCTTCGCCACTGCTTGCTCCTCCCTCAGGACGTCCCGCTGACTGCTTCAGCGCCGCTCACGATCTCCATCAGCTCGGTCGTGATACCTGCCTGCCGCACTTTGTTCGCAAACAGGGTCAAAGAGTCGATCAGGTCGCCCGCCGCCTTGGTCGCGTTCTGCATCGCGATCATCTTGGCCGAGTACTCGCTGGCCTTGTTCTCGAGCACCGCCTGGAAGACCTGGGTCTCGACATAGCGCGGAAGGAGACCGTCGAGCACGGCCTCCGGCTCCGGCTCGTAGATGTAGTCCGCTCGTAACCCTTCCTGACCGCCCTCACGCTTGGGAATCTCCGCCGGGATGAGGACGCGGACCGTGGGTTCCTGACGGATGGTCGAGATCCATTTCGCGTAGCAGAGAAGTACCGCGTCGGCATTGCCTTTCGTGTACTCCTCGAGTGCGACCGTGACCGCAGGCAGCACGAGCGCGGGACTGGGCCGGTCCGGAAGATTGCTCACCTCGGCGATCACCTCCCGGCGGTACCGGAGCAGGAAGTCACGCCCCTTCCGACCCAGTGTCACGTACCGCGGGCGGTCGGGGTAGATCTCCTGCATGTAGCGCGTCGCCGCCCGGATGTTGTTGACGTTGATGGCGCCGCACAGCCCCTTGTCCGTGGTCACGAGGATCATCACCGCACGCCTGCCCTCGCGCCGGACGAGGAACGGATGCTTGTACTCGGTCGCCCGCTCGCCGACGGTCTGCAGGACCTCGATCATCTTGTCGGCGTACGGCCGCGTCGCCTGAACGGCGGCCTGCGCCTTGCGCAGCCGGGTCGCGGCCACAACCTGCATCGCCTTGGTGATCTTCTGCGTGTTCTTGATCGAGTCGATGCGCCGGGCAATGTCACGGTATGAGGGCAACTACTTGTCCTTCGTTTCCTTCGTTTCCTTCGTTTCCTTCTTTTCCTTCTTCGCCGCGGGAGCGGGCTGACCACCGGGGTCCGCCTCTTCCTTGTAGCCCTCGACACCAAACTGGTGGTTGAACGTCGCGATCGCGGCGTTGAGGCGTGCGAAGAGGCCGTCGTCGAGCGCTTTCTGCCGGTCGATCTCCTCCAGCACCGTCGACCGGTCGGACTTCAGGAAGCGGACAAACCCCGCCTCCCACTCCCGGACTCGCGCCACCGGCACCTTGTCGAGGTGGCCCTGCGTCCCCGCGTAGAGCACGGCGACCTGCTCTGAGAGCGGCACCGGCTGGTACTTGTCCTGCTTGAGCAGCTCGGTCAGCCTGGCGCCCCGTTCCAGCTGGTTGCGGGTCGCCGTGTCGAGGTCAGAGGCGAACTGGGCGAATGCGGCCAGCTCCCGGTACTGCGCGAGGTCGAGGCGCAGCTTGCCCGACACCTGTCGCATCGCCTTGGTCTGGGCGTCGCCGCCGACGCGTGACACGGAGATGCCCACGTTGAGAGCCGGCCGTTGGCCCGCGTTGAAGAGGTCGGACTGCAGGTAGATCTGACCGTCGGTGATCGAGATCACGTTGGTCGGGATGAAGGCGGAGACGTCGTTCGCCTGCGTCTCGATCACGGGGAGGGCGGTGAGCGAACCGCCGCCGTGAGACTCGTTCAACTTGGCCGCCCTCTCGAGCAACCGGGAGTGAAGGTAGAAGACGTCCCCCGGATAAGCCTCGCGGCCGGGCGGCCGGCGGAGGGTTGCCGAGATCTGCCTGTACGCCCAGGCCTGCTTGGTGAGGTCGTCGTAGCAGCACAGGACCTCTTTGCCCTGCTCCATGAAATGCTCGCCCATCGCGCAACCGGCGTAGGGGGCGATGTACTGCATGGACGCCGGGTCGGCGGCCGTCGCGGCGACGATGATCGTGTAGTCCATCGCCCCGTTCTCTTCGAGGGTCGCCGCCACCCGCGCCACCGACGCGGCGTTCTGGCCGATCGCGACGTAGATGCAGTAAAGGTCCTTGCCCTTCTGGTTGATGATCGTGTCGAGCAGGACCGTCGTCTTGCCGGTGAAACGGTCGCCGATGATCAGCTCGCGCTGACCGCGGCCGATGGGGATCATGGTGTCGATTGCTTTGATGCCCGTCTGCACGGGGCTGTCGACTCGCTTGCGGGTGATGACGCCGGGGGCGATTTTCTCCACCGGGAGGGTCTTGCTCGTCTTGATCGGACCTCTGTCGTCGAGAGGCACTCCGAGCGGGTTCACGATCCGGCCGAGCAGCTCGTCGCCAACCGGTACCTCGAGCAGGCGGCCTGTGGTCCTGACCTCGTCGCCCTCGTGCAGGTGGCCGAACTCGCCCAGGATGACCGACCGTACCTGGTCTTCCTCGAGGTTGAGGGCCAGGCCGAAGGTGTCGTGGGGGAACTCGAGCAGCTCGCCCGCCATCGCGTTCTGCAGGCCATAGATCTGGGCGATGCCGTCGCCGACGGCGACGATCCGCCCTACGTCCGCCGACACGAGGCGCGCATCGAAGTCCTTAAGCCGCTCCTTGATGACATCTGAGATCTCCCTGGTGCTGATGCCCACCTGCTTCTCCTTAGGAAGCCGCCAGCCGGCGGCGCAGTTGCTCCAACCTCGTAGCCACGCTCGCGTCGACGACGCGGTCTCCGTACTGCAGCTTCATCCCTCCGAGGATGCGCGGGTCGACGTCGAGGCTGAGACGGACCTCCTTGTCGAGCCTCCGGGAGAGCTCGCGCGCGACGCGGTCGCGGTCTTGCTCCTCGAGCTCGATGGCGGTCGTCACCGTCGCGCGCACGCGTCCCGCGGCCACGTCGGCCAGCCGCTGGAACTCCTCGTCGATGTCCAGGGCCTCGGCGATTCGGCCGGACTCGATGAGGAGCCGGGCCAGGTTGGTGCCTTCCTCGTCGAGGACGTGCGGCGTGCCGGCGACCAGAGCTTCTCGCTGGTCCGTTGCGATGGTCGGGTTGCTCAGGACCGCGGCCACGGCGGGGTCGGCGAACAGCTCGCGCACTCGCGCGACCCGGCGCGCCCACTCCTCGACGTGGCCTTCGGCCTGGGCGAGGTCGAAGACAGCCCTGGCGTACCTCTTAGCGGCGGCCGTCGCCACTCGTGACCTCCTCGATCGCCCTTTCAATGAGCTGGCGGTGCTTGCGTTCGTCGAGAGTCTCGCCGATGACCTTCTGGGTCGCGGCCACGACCATTCCCGCGACCTCATCGCGAGCCTCCTGCAAGGCCCGGTCCCGCTCGGCCGCGATGTCTCGTTGCGCGCTCTCGACGATGCGGTCATGCTCGGCTTCGGCCTTCTGCCGGAGGTCGGAACGCAACTGTTCGCCGGAGCGATTGGCCCCCTGGACGATCGTGTCCGCGGTCTTGCGGGCTTCGACCAACCTGGCATCCGCGTCTTTGAGCCTGGCCTCGGCTTCCTGCCGCGCCTGCTCCGCTTCTTGCAGCTTGGCGGTGATCTCGCGCTGCCGCGCCTCGGCGATGGAGATGATCCACGGGAAGACCGGCTTGGGGATGCCGAGGAACGGCAGCGGCACGTAGGAGAGGAAGAGCAGCATCAGGAGAAAACCGACGGTCTCGACGATGAACGTGCCATTGATCGTCAGCGGTCCCAGGTCGACCAGGTACAGAGGCGTCACTGACGCCCCAAGGCGAACACAAACAGGGCGCCGAAGGCGAGGTTGATGAAGTACATGCCTTCGACGAGGCCGATGATGATGAACATGATGCCCTGCAGCTGACCGCGCGCCTCAGGCTGCCGGGCGACGCCGTTGATGGTCGCGTTGCCCGCGAGGCCGTCGCCGATGGCGGCGCCGATCGCGCCTCCTCCCAGGGCGAGTCCGAACGCGATCATTGCCGCGGCCAAATGGTCCATGAATCCCTCCTTAGTGTGAATGCTCTTCTTCAAAGCCCTCGCGGGCGAGACCGAAGTAGACGAGCGTCAGCAGCATGAAGATGAAGGCCTGGATCAGGCCGATGAACAGGACGTCAAACAGTTTCCAGATCGCGATCACCGGCGCCTGGATGACGGCGGGCAACAAGATGCCGATCACGTAGATCATCAGCAGTCCGGCGAGCAGGTTGCCGAAGAGTCGCAGCGAGAGCGTGACCGGCTTAACGATCTCCTCGATGATGTTCAGGAACACGAAGATCGCCCGCGCCCACACGGGGAGCTCGTGAGGGCGCGTGTAGTAAGCGAGGTAGCCGCGAAAGCCGCGGAGGCGGATGTTGTACCAGTGCAAGAGGATGAAGACGACCGCCGCCATCGACAATGTCTGGTTGACATCGGTGTTGGCCGGGTGCAGATTCGGGATCAGCGTTATCGGTAGAAAGTCCAGGTAGTTGGCGACAAGGATGTAGAAGCCGATCGTGGCCGCCAGCGGGACGACGAAGCTCGAGGCATCGGGCGCGCTCTCGTTGCTCGTCGAGCGGACGTACGAAAAAGCCCATTCGGCCAGGGCCTGCACCCGATTCGGACGCTCGCTGGTCATGGAGCGGGCAATCAAGACCGCGGCGACGATCGTGACCGCCATGGCGAGCGCGCTCGAGATGACGCTGTCGTAGTTGATCGTGCACCAGTAGCCGCATCCAAGGTCGACCGTCGGATGCGTGACCGGCGGCTGCTCCTCCTGGAAAAGAAACCTCATCGCCGCAGCAGGCTCCTGGCCGCGACGGCGACGAGCACGCCCTGCGCCGCGGCCACGCCGACGATCACCAGCCACGCGTAGTCCAGCCCGATCAAGAGCCCTGCCCCGATCGCCGCGGCCGACAGCAGCGCCAGGCGCGGGAGGCTGGACATGCGCAGGCTCATCCCGGCGTTGACAGCCCGCTCGGCCAGGGCGCCGTTGACCGAGCCGAGGGCCAGGCCGATCGCGACCGCGACGCCGGCCCGTGCGTTACCGGCGAGCGCGAGCACCACGAGGGCGACGCCGGCTGCCAGCAGACAGCCGATGACCGCCCGGCCGGTGACCCCTTGCAACCTCACCAATAGCGCTTGACGTACCTCACGTACACGACCCAGACGGAGGCGAGGATCCCGAGCACCAGGCCCGCGAACAAGAACCAAGGCGAGGTGCGAAGGGCTCCATCGAGGACGATGCCCAGCACGATCGGCGCGACTACCGCGCCGGCCAGGAGAGCACCGAGTCCCATGAGCTCGGCGCCGGTCGGCCCTGGGCTCCGGCTGGACGCCATACCCGGGCTAAATCCTACCGGGAGGCGGGTTCGCCGAGCAGGCGGCGCAGCCACGGCGCGGGCACACGCCAGCGCCCGTGCTGAAGCAGGTCGGCCACCACGGTCGAGGTGAGGATCGCGGCCGCGATCAGGACCACGGCCAGGATGCGGCCGTGCCCGAAGAGGGTAAGGCCGAGGCCGCCCAGCAGCGCGCTCGCGGCGTAGAAGACGAAACAGGTCTGGCGCGCGTCCAGGCCGAAGGACTGCAGCCGGTGGTGGATGTGCAGCGTGTCGGGCGCCGCCACCGACCTGCCCTGCCGGCCCCGGCGCAGGATCGCCCAGCCGGTGTCCGCGATCGGCAGCGCCAGCGCCAGCGCCGGCGCAGCGAGGGCGAAGGCGACCGCGACCTTGGCGATGCCGACGATCGAGATCATGCCCAGGGCGATGCCGAGGAAATGCGCACCGGAGTCGCCCATGAAGATGCGTGCGGGTGGGAAGTTGAAGAGGAGAAATCCCGCGCAGCACCCTGCCAGGGCGCCGCTGAGCTGCACCACCTCGAGCTGGCCGAGCTGGCCCGCCGCCAGCATGAGGACGAGGGCCACGATCGCCACCACGCCCGCGGCCAGTCCGTCCGCGCCGTCGAGGAAGTTGACCGTGTTCTGCATGCCCACGAGCCAGAACACGCTGACCGGGGAGACCAGGAGGCCCAGCTGGACGATGTGGCCGCCGGGCAGGCTGAAGAACTTGATCTCGATGCCGAAACCGACCACGGCCAGGAGCGCGAGCCCGACCTGCACGCCGAGCTTGACCAGCGGCCTCATGCCCCGCTTGTCGTCGATGACGAGCAGCGCCATGGCCAGCCCCGACACGACCAGCACGCCCACGGTCTCGAGGTTGAGATGCGCGAACAGCAGGGTCCCGGCGGCGAAGCCCGCCCACATCGCGAGCCCGCCGAGCAGCGGCGTCGGGTTGGCGTGGGCGTGGCGGCCCCCCGGTTGCGCCAGCACGCCGAAACGACGCGATAGCCACAGCGCCACCGGCACTATGGCGATCGAGACCGACAGTGCGACCAGCAGAGTCCAGAGCCCGGGGAGCAGATGCTCGCTGATGCTCTCCAGCGCCGCGGGGCTGAAGAAGTCGCTCAACTATTCGAAGTCGTAGGGGATCGGGAACTTCCGGCACAGCTCCAGGGCGCGCTCGTGCACCGAGTCGAGCGTGGCGGGGTCGTCGATGCGCTCGACCAGGTCGGCGATGCAGTCGGCGATGACGGCCATCTCCGCCTCCTTCATCCCTCGCGTGGTCACCAGGGGAGTGCCGACGCGGACGCCGCTGGGGTTGAACTTCGACGCGTCGTCGAACGGGATCGAGTTGCGGTTGAGCGTGATGCCAACGCTGTCGGCGACGTCCTGCACCTGCTTCCCCGTCCGTTTCTGTGGCCGCAGGTCGATGAGCATCAGGTGGTTGTCGGTGCCGCCGCTGACCAGGCGCAGGCCGCGCTCCGTCAGGCGATCCGCC
This sequence comes from Chloroflexota bacterium, assembly GCA_005889135.1. GTDB lineage: Bacteria > Chloroflexota > Dormibacteria > Dormibacterales > Dormibacteraceae > 40CM-4-65-16. The sequence goes on along the minus strand of VBEK01000153.1, from coordinate 24,643 downwards.
ATCGCCTTCGCGTTGGCGACGACCTGCCGAGCGTAGACCTTGAACTCAGGTTTCAGCGCCTCGCCGAAGCACACAGCCTTGGCGGCGATCGCGTGCATCAGCGGCCCACCCTGGATTCCCGGGAAGACTGCGGAGTCGATCGCCTTCTGCCAGTCGCTCTTGCAGAGGATGATCGCCCCCCAGGCCCCGCGCAGCGTCTTCTGAGTTGTGGTCGAGGTCACGTCCGCGTGCGGGATGGGTGATGGATACACGCCGCCCGCGACAAGCCCGGCGACATGCGCCATGTCGACGAAGAACGTCGCCCCTACCGAGTCCGCGATCTGGCGCATCCGTCCCCAGTCGACGATGCGCGAGTAGGCGGAGAACCCGGCGAGCAACATCTTTGGCCGCACCTCTTCGGCAAGCTCCTGGACCGCGTCGTAGTCGATGCGCTCGGTCTCGCGGTCGACGCCATAGGAATGGATCTCGTAGAGCTTGCCGGAGAAGTTCGCGGGGCTCCCGTGCGTGAGATGGCCCCCGGCGGAGAGGTCCATGCCCATCACGCGGTCGCCGGGCTTGCACACCGCCATGTAGACGGCGGCGTTCGCTTGCGATCCGGAGTGCGGCTGGACGTTGACATAGTCGGCGCCGAAAAGCTGCTTGGCGCGCTCGACCGCGAGGGTCTCGATCTTGTCGATCACCTCTCCCGTTCCTCCGTAGTAGCGGCGGCCCGGGTAGCCCTCCGCGTACTTGTTGGTGAGCAGCGTGCCCAGCGCCTCCAGGATGGCGGGGCTGGTCAGGTTCTCGGAGGCGATCAGCTCCAGCGTCTCCGACTGGCGCCGGAACTCGTTGCGGATGAGCTGGGCGATCTCCGGGTCCTGCTTGTCGAGCGCCCGGAACGTCATCGTGGTGATATTGGAGGTCACGTTCGAATCCTAACCGGGCGCCAAGGAGGCGCCGGGGGAGCGCCCGGCTCCCCTGGCGCAAATCTCCTCGTTCTTACGGAGCGACCGTGATCTGCAGTTGGACGCCGTTGGCCAGCTTCTGCGCGTAGTGACCCGTCGTCGTCGGGATCAGCCATGTCGAACCGTCCGTGATGGTGACGGCGTAGTACCGGTCGTGGGGGTCGAAAGTACCGAAGAAGATGGCGCCTGGCGGCGCCGTCTCGAGCGTCGTGTATTGCCAGGTCGCGGTCCCTTTGATCGATCCTGCGCCCGCACCCCCTGGCCCGCCAACACCGCCAACCGTGTGACCGCATGCGGCGCCGCTCAGATCACCGGTGCCGTCTGCGTCCAGCTCGACCCAGTACCAGATGCCGCCTGTGCCGACTCCAGCGGGAAATGGCTGGCAGAGCGGAAAGGACGGATTGTCGCAGTTGGCCGAAACTTCGACCTGGGCCAGAGGGTGGTCGGCGCGGCCATAGGCGAAGGCGGTGCCTGCTGAAGTTGCCACCGCGGCCAGGGCCAGCGTGGCGGCCAGGCCAGCGAGTGACAGCAAACGACGAAGTCCTGTCATGACGTGCTCCCCTCTTCATAGCGCTTCCGCGGTGGCACCGGGCCGAGACGCGCACCATCACACCTCGAGGTTCCTTCGGGTGCCAGCGACGAAGGTTGCCACCCGACCGACCGAGATTCAATGAGGCAAACGTCCTATGTCTCAGCTGCTCTTCAGTGGAGGAGGCCCAAGGACCTCCACTGTCGGGATGGCCCCCTCACGGAGCACATGAGGCTCGGGCCCGGTGAGGTCGAGCACCGTCGAGGCCGTTCCTCCGGGCGCGTTGCCGCCGTCGACGACCGCCATCACTCCCGACAGCGCACCCGCCTCCTCGGCGGTCATCGCAGGCTCGCGGCCGTGGAGGTTCGCGCTTGTCGTCATCAACGGCCCGGCGTGGCGCAGCAGGTCGAGGGCGACCCTGTGCTTCGGGATGCGCACTCCCAGCGTGCCGCCACCGGTCGCGTACAGGATCAGGGTCAGCGGCCCCGGCCACCACTTCCGCATCATCGCCTCGGCCCGCGAGTCGACGTGGACAAGTCCCTCCAGCTGAGACTCAGCGGCGACCATGAGGATCAGCGGCAGCCCGACCGGGCGGCCTTTGATCTGGTAGATCCGCTTTTGCGCGACCTCGTCGTCTGCGCTGGCGCCGAGGCCGTAGACAGTGTCGGTCGGGAATGCGAGCACCGCCCCGCTCCGCAGGAGCTGCGCCGCGCGCTGCAGCCCGGCCTTGGTGGGCTTCAGGACCACGCTTCGAGGACTCGCTCGCGGCCGCCGGCGTCGCGGTGAATGCGACGGCCGGCAAAGCAGCGGCCGGCGACGTCGGTCACTGCGGATGCGATGGCGGGGTCGATCTCCGCCAGCACCTTGCCTCCCGGACAGAGCCTCGCCGGCACGTCGGCGAGAAGGCGCACGACCAGCGCGGATCCTCCATCGCCGGCATAGAGCGCGCGCGCCGGCTGCGCGGTCACCTCGGCAGGGAGCTTCGCCTCCGCGGCCAGGTACGGCAGGTTGGCGCAGACCAGGTCGAACTCGCCGGCGAGACCCCGCATGAGGTCGCCCTCGACGAAATGGACGCGCTCCTCCACGTGATGGCGGGCGGCGTTGCGCCCCGCGACGGCGAGGGCCGCGGGGCTGACGTCGGTCGCCCAGACCTCGGCGTTGGGGGCGTAGTGGGTGATCGCGATCGCGATGCAGCCACTGCCCGTGCCGACGTCGGCCACACGCACGGGGCCAGCGGCCTCGCGCGCGATCGCGACCGCGCGCTGCACGAGCACCTCGGTGTCGGGGTTGGGCACGAGCACGTCGGGCGTGACCTCGAAGTCCAGGCCCATGAACTCACGATGCCCGACCAGGTACGCGACCGGCTCCCCTTTCGCGCGTCGTGCGACGAGACCGCGGTAAGCGGTCAGCTCCGCCTCCCCGAGCGTCCTGTCGAACTTCAGATAGAGGTCGAGCCGCCGAAGCTTCAAGGCGTGCGCCAGGAGCAGCTCGGCGTCGAGCCGCGCGGAGTCGGCTCCGTGCTTCTGCAGGTAGTCGGCGGAGAGCTTCAGGACCTCGACGATGGTCAAGAGGCTAATCCCGGATAGTCCGGACTAAGCGCGCATCGGCGGCCCCAAACACGCTGATAGTCCGGACTATCCAAAGTTTTCAGGTGGCCGATTGGTCGCCGCCGCCGTTGAGCTGCGCCGCCCGCTCCGCGCCGGCCAGGGCCGAGACGAGCTCGTCCAGGTCGCCGTTCAAAACCTGATCGAGCTTGTGCAGGGTCAGGTTGATGCGGTGGTCCGTGACTCGGTTCTGCTTGAAGTTGTAAGTACGGATCTTCTCCGAGCGGTTGCCGGTCCGGACCATGCCCCGCCGCTGGGCGCCGATCGCCTCCTGCTGCTCCGCGAGCTTCATCTCGTAGAGGCGTGCGCGCAGCACGCGCAGAGCCTTCTCTCGGTTCTGCAGCTGCGACTTCTCGTCCTGGATGCTGACCACGAGCCCGGTCGGCTTGTGGGTGATGCGAATCGCCGAGTAAGTCGTGTTCACGCTCTGGCCGCCCGGGCCGGTCGAGGTCGAGGCCTTGATCTCCAGGTCCTCCGGCTTGAGCTCGACCTCGACGGGGTCCGCCTCGGGCAGCACCGCCACCGTGGCCGCCGACGTGTGGAGGCGTCCCTGCGCCTCGGTTTTAGGCACGCGCTGCACCCGGTGCACGCCGCCTTCGTACTTCAGCTGCGAGTAGGCGCCGTGACCGTGGACCTCGAACTCGATCTTGTCGTAGCCGCCCATGCCGGTCGGCGATGAATCGACCACGTCGACCTTCCAGCCCTTCTTCTCCGCCCAGCGCGCGTACATGCGAAAGAGGTCGGCCGCGAACAGCGCCGCCTCCTCCCCACCCTCGGCGCCCTGGATCTCGACAACTACGTCGCGCTCGTCGTTGGGGTCCTTCGGGAGGAGGAGGACCTTCAACCTCTCCTCGAGCTCCGCGACCTGCTCGGCCGCGCGGCGTTCTTCCGAGCGCAGGTACTCCTGCATCTCGGAGTCCTTCTCATGGCGCACGAGCTCCCGCGCCGACTCCACCTCGCCGCGCGCGCGTCGAAACGCGTCGTAGGCGGCGACGATCTCGCGCATCGAGCGCTGCTCTCGGGCCAGACGCGTGAGCTTCTCGTGGTCAGTCGCCACGTCAGGCCGCGCCATCTCGGAATCGATCTCGCGATAGCGCTTCGCTATCGCCTCCAGGCGGTCAATCATCCGCTGCCTGGAGCGGGATCATTACGCGGCCGCCCCCGCGGTCGCCTCCTCACCTTCGCGGGCGGCGTTGAAGGCGCAGATCGCGACTTCGAGCATGTCATCGGTGGGTTGGCGTGTCGTGAACTTCTGCGTGCCCAGCACCGGCAGGAGCGCGACCTTCACCACCGGGTTGGTGCGATGCCTGGCCATGTAGCGGATCAGCTCGAAGCCCACCCCCGCGATCAGCGGGATGGCCAGCACGCGACTGGCGATCAGCCAGAAGACGTTGGGGTGGAAGAGGGCGACGATGCTGAAGACGACCACGCTCACCACCAGCACGACGAGAAGGAACCCGGTCCCGCAGCGTGGGTGAAGAGTGCTCGCGCGCCGCACCGACGGTACGTCCAGCGTCCAGCCCGACTCGAAGGCGTTGATCGTCTTGTGCTCGGCGCCGTGATACATGAACACGCGCCTGACGTCCGGCAGCAGCGAGATGGCCGCCAGGTAGCCGAGCACCAGGCCGACGCGAATCAAGCCTTCGACCAGGACGAAGGCAAAGCTCCCGCTGCGGTGGACGGCAAGTCCCGCGAGCAGCAGAGGCAGGCCGATGAACAGGGCCAGCGCGAACACGCCGGCCAGCGCCACCGAGCCGGTGATCTCGCGCTTGCCGATCTGGACGTTGTTGGCGCCGGCGTTGACGTTCGCCGACCAGATGAGGGACTTCATGCCGAGGTGCAGCTGCTCGCCGATCAGCGCGAGCCCGCGCACGAACGGGAGCTTCCACACCGGGTGTGTGTAGATGGGCGCCTTGAGCTCGCCGCGGTTGACGACGATCTCACGCGCCAGGGTGTCCGGGTTGGGAGTCGGAAGGCGCACGGCGACGGCGTAGTGGCGCTTGCCGCGCATCATCACGCCCTCGATGACGGCCTGCCCGCCGTAGAAGAAAGGTTCGGCCTTCGGTTTTGCCTCGGCCTCCGGAGCGGTTACCTCCGGGAGAGGCATCTACGCCCGGGTCTTAGCAGCCCGCTTCCGGAACCGCTCGACCTGTCCGCCGGTGTCCACGATCCGCTGGGTGCCCGTGAAGAACGGGTGGCAGACGGAGCAGATCTCGGTCTTGAGCTCCTTGCGCGTGGATCCGGTCGTGAATGTGTTCCCGCACGCGCAGGTGACGACCGCGTCTTCGTAGAAGGTGGGATGAATCTGTGCTTTCAAGGTTTCGACTCCAGGGAGGGTAGTTTACCGAGCCAACGCGATGAACAAACTCTCCGTCTGGAGCGTCATCACGCCGAGGTACAGGACCAGCCCCAGCCAGGACGCGAACAGCGCCAGCCTGGCGTTGGCCGGGACCGAGGTGTAGTAAGGGTTCCGGGCGTTCCGGAACGCGGCCCGCGCGCTCTGGATGCCGAGGATGGCGACGATGACCAGGAGCACGCTGACGAAGTGGAAGACCACCGCCAGCACCGCGATCAGCGCCAGGCCCGCGACCTGGAACCACGGCGAGACCGGCGCCAGCACCCACGCCCCGTCCAGCTGCCACACCGGCAGCAAGTTGAGCAGGTTCAGACCGAACCCGATCAAGGCGGCGAGCAGGAAGACCGGGTTCTGAGTCGCGGTGTAGAACATGAAGGCGACGGTGGCGCCGATCGTGCCCGCGATGGGGCCGGCGATTCCGATCTTGGCCTGGTTCACCGCGCTGGTCGGGTGCTGGCGCTGGAATATCGCGGCGCCGAGGAAGGGGATGAAGATGGGGGCGGTCGCCATCATGCCCTGGCGCCGGATCTCGACCACGTGACCCATCTCGTGGACGAAGATCATCAGCACCAGCGCCACGGCGAACCACGGTCCGTAGACCAGCGCGTACGCACCGACACTGACGAGGGCTGTGAACAGGGTTGCGAACGCCGGGATCTTGACCAGGAACACAAGCCCGTACTTGACCACCGCCCACACGGCCAAAGCGGCCGAGCCCAGCCAGCCCAGGACGTTGCCCGTCGAGCGCGTGGGCGCGGGCGAGTAGTGGTACGGGGACTGCGGCGGAATGTCCGAGCCGCCCGTGCCGCCCTGGTAGGAGTCGGGCGGCGGCGGGATGTACTGACCGCTGTAAGGGGGCTGGTAAGGATCGTTCTGGCTCAAGGGACTAGGTATTGATACCCCTGCTGGAACGTCCCTAATCCGGTCCCTAGACCGGATGGTGGCGCGTCGTGAGGCGGCGCACCGTCCCGTGGCGGCTGGACATCACCAGCGACGACGATTCCGCAAACCCGCTCCCGAAGCTCACCCCGGGAAGGAGCGGGCCGCCGGTGACGCCGGTGATCGCCACCGCCACGTCTGCGGCCGGGGCGAGCTCGGCCAGGCTGTAGACGTGGGAGGCCAGTTCGCCGATCAACGCGCGCTCGGCGTCGTTGCGCGGCATCAGCCTGGCGGCGAACTCGCCCCCCAGGCAGCGCACGGCGCAGGCGGCGATCAGCGTGGCGTGGAGGTCGCCGATGCCGATCGCGGCGTCGATCCCGCTGCCGGCGATCGCGGCCATCACGGCGCTGGCGACGTCGCCCTCCTCCAGGGTGCGGATGCGCGCCCTGGCCGCGGCGACGTCGGCGATCAGCTCCTGGTGGCGCGGCCGCTCGAGGATGGCCACGGTCAGGTCCTGGACTCGCAGGTCGTGAGCGAACGCGACCCGGCGCAAGTTGTCCGCCACCGGGTCGTCGAGATCGATGGCGCCACGGGCGCGAGGCCCGGCGACGAACTTCTCCATCTGCGCCACCGCCGGCGGCGACGCGAAACCGCCCGGTTCGACGGCGACGACGATGGAGACCGCGTTGATGTGGCCCCGGGCGACCTGGCTCGCGCCTTCGACCGGGTAGACGCCGAGGTCGACCTTCTGCTCGCCACCTCCGATGACCGCGCCCTGCGGTAGGTGCGCCTGCGGGCGCGGGCTCAGGATGACGGTGCCCGTGATGCCCGAGGACTCGAGCGCGCGCCGCATCGCCTCGCCCGCGACGTCGCTCACCGCCTCCGCGTCGCCTTTGCCGAGGAGGCCCGCGCACGCGAGCGCCGCGGCCTCGGTCACGTGCACGAGGCTTAGGCCAAGATCGTCCCGCCGCTCCCTGCTCGTCGGGAGCTGGGCCGCGGGCCCCGCAGGCCCCGAAGAAGGAATGCCGCTCCCGTGCTGCTCCAATTGTTCCTTCTTAGTCGGCCTTCTCGGTTTCCTGCAGCAGCTCCGCCGGCCGCAGCTCGAGTTGATCGCCGCTCTGGAGGTAGGCGGCCTTGACGAAATCGCGGAAGAGCGGATGCGGCCGGTTTGGACGCGACCGGAACTCGGGGTGAAACTGGCTGGCCACGAACCAGGGGTGATCCGCGAGCTCGATGATCTCGACGAGGCGGCCGTTAGGCGAAAGCCCGCTGAAGACCATTCCCGCCTCGTTCATCACTTCGCGGTACTCGTTGTTGAACTCGAAGCGGTGGCGGTGACGCTCGTAAACGACCTCCTCCCCGTAGGCCCTGTGCGCCAGCGACCCAGGCAGCAGCTTGCACGGGTACAGGCCAAGCCGCATCGAGCCCCCCATCTGGTCGACGTTGCGCTGCTCGGGCATGAGGTCGATGACCGGCGTCGAGGTGAACGCCGCGAACTCCGTCGAGTTGGCGTCCGGCGCCTCCAGCTTCTCGCGGGCGAAGTCGATCACCGCACACTGCATGCCCAGGCAGAGACCGAGGTACGGGATGCGGTTGTGGCGCGCGTAGCGCGAGGCTTGCACCTTGCCCTCGATGCCGCGGTAGCCGAAGCCGCCGGGGACGACGATCCCGGCCACGCCCATCAGCGGCGAGGTGTCGCCGGCGTCGATCTTTTCCGACGACACCCAGCGGATGTCGATGTCGAGCCCGTGGTGGATCCCGGCGTGGCGCAGCGACTCCATGACGCTGAGGTACGCGTCGGGGAGCTGGATGTATTTGCCCACGATGGCGATCGGAATCCGCGCTCGCGGGTGCTTGATGCGGTCGACTAGGTTCATCCACGGCTCCAGGTCGGGGGCGTGCGCTGGATCGTCCAGCTCGAAGTGCCGGGCCATCACCTTGCCGAGGCCGGAGCCTTCGAGCATGAGCGGAACCTCGTATATCGACTGCACGTCGGGCACGCTCACCACCGCGTCGCGCGGGACGTCGGTGAAGAGCGCGATCTTCTCCTTGAGGTCGTTGTCGATTGGCAGCTCGGAGCGGCAGATGATCGCGTCGGGCTGAATGCCGATCCCGCGCAGCGCTTGCACCGAGTGCTGCGTCGGCTTGGTCTTCATCTCCTGGCCACGCACCACCGGCACGAGCGAGCAGTGGACGTAGAAGACGTTCTGCCGGCCCAGGTCGTTCTTCAGCTGGCGGATGGCCTCGAGGAAGGGAAGGCTTTCGATGTCGCCGACCGTCCCTCCGACTTCCACCACGACCACGTCCGCCTGGGGATCTTTGGAGGCGCGGAGGATCTTCTCCTTGATCACGTTGGTGACGTGAGGGATGACCTGGACCGTCGCACCCAGGTAGTCGCCGCGGCGCTCGCGGGCGATCACGTCCTGGTAGATCTTGCCCGTCGTCACGTTCGACGCAACGGTCAGGTTCTCGTCGACGAACCGCTCGTAGTGTCCGAGGTCGAGGTCGGTCTCCGCGCCGTCGTCGGTGACGAACACCTCGCCGTGCTGGTAAGGGCTCATCGTCCCAGGGTCGACGTTGAGGTACGGGTCGAGCTTCTGCAGAGAGACGGTGAGGTGGCGGGCCTTCAGGATGTTCCCGATCGACGCTGCGGTGATGCCTTTGCCGAGCGAGGAGACGACACCGCCGGTCACGAAAACGTACTTCGACATGGACGACCCTCCTGGCGGTTTTTCAAATGTTACCTAGAACGGCCTGTGGACAAACCTCTAACCCGTGGAAAGCTACTAAGGCGAATCGCAGCCCCCGGAAGGTGAGCAGGGCCGCGCAGCGGCCCGATGAGCGGAAACCCGGAGGGTTGCCGCTTACAAGTTCCAACCCGCGATGACTTGGCAGCCGGGCTTCGCCCGGCTGCATCCCACGTCATGTCGGGACGCCAGGCGTCGTAGGTGGAAGGCTACTTAAGCGATCCCAACTCCCGGAAGGTGAGCAAGGCCGCGCAGCGGCCCGATGAGCGGAAACCCGGAGGGTTGCCGCTCATCACGTCTAACCCGCAATGACTTTGGCAGCCGGGCTTCGCCCGGCTGCGTGGCGCGTCGTGTCGGCACGCCAGGCGTCGTAGGTGGAAGGCTACTTAGGCGATCCCAACCCCCGGAAGGTGAGCAGGGCCGCGTAGCGGCCCGATGAGCGGAAACCCGGAGGGTTGCCGCTCATATGTCTAGCGGGGTTCCGCCTTGGGTTCCAGGACGACGACCTTCGTCTCGTACTCGCTGACGGACGACTTCTGGACCGCAAGCTTGGGCTGCGGCTCGGACGCCGTCACGCCCATCTCCTTGAGGAAGCGGTCGATCGGGTCCAGCTCCAGCTTCAGGCCGGGGATGGCGTAGTGCATTGGCACCACGTAGCGGGGCTCCAGCTGGCGCACGACCTCGGCCGCCTGGGCGGCGTTCATCGCCGTCCGGCCGCCCACGGGGACCAGGAGCACGTCCGGCGACGCCACCGCCTCCGCCTCGGCGTCGTCCAGCTTGTGCCCCAGGTCTCCGAGGTGGCACACCCTGACGTCGTCGATCTCGATCAGGTAGACGGTGTTGCGGCCGTGCCTGGCCCCTCTCTGCTCGTCGTGGTACGTCGGCACGCCGATCACGCTCACGCCCGCGACCTCGTACTCGCCCGGCCCGCGGATCTCGTACGCGCCGTCGCGCACCACCTGCGTGTAGCTGTGGTTCTCGTGGTCGTGGCTGACCGTCACCACCTCGGCGTCCATGCGGCTCAGCTTCAGGCCGATGGCCGGCGGGTACGGGTCGGTGACGACCGCGGCCCCGCGGCCTCGAAGCCGGAAGCAGCCGTGGCCAAGCCAGGTGACGTCCAAATGCTTTCTCCTCGCGTCCTTACATTCGTTCCGGCGCGCTGACGCCCATGAGGTCGAGCGCGGTCTTCAAAGTGTGACGCGCGGCGCGGCACAGCTCCAGCCTGGCCCTTGTTAACGTCACGTCGTCGACGACCACCCGGTGCTCGCTCTGCGCGTTGCCCGCGTGGTAGAACCGGTGCACCGACGTCGCCAGGTCGTGCACGTAATAAGGAATGCGGTGCGGCTCGAGGAGCCGGGTCGAGTCCTCGACGACGTCGGGCCAGAACGCGAGCTGGCGGGCGACGTCCAGCTCCCACGGTTGGGTCAGCAGCGAGACGTCCGCGCTCGCGGGCAGGTTCGCATGGCGCTCGCGCGCCGCGGATTCGACATTCGCCAGGCGCGCGTGGGCGTACTGCGCGTAGTACACCGGGTTCTCGTTGCCCTGCGTCACCGCCAGCTCGAGGTCGAACTCGATGGTCGTGTCGGGCGACCGCAGGAGATAGAAGTAGCGCACCGCGTCAGAGCCGACCCGGTCGATGAGCTCGTCCAGGGTGACAAAGCGTCCCGCTCGCTTGGACATCTTGACCTTCTGTCCGCTGCGCGGGGCGCCTTCTTTCAGGTTGACGAGCTGGTGGATGATGATGACCAGCTTTTCCGGGTCCAGGCCGAGCGCCGCGGCTGCCGCCTTCATTCGGGGCACGTAGCCGTGGTGGTCGGCGGCCCACACCTCTATCACTCGGTTGAAGGTGCGTTGCTCGAAGCGACTCAGGAGGTAGCCCAGGTCTGAGGCAAAGTACGTCGGCTGGCCGTTCGCGCGGATGACGACGCGCTGCTCCTCCTCCCCTTCGTCGTCCGGCTCGCCGAACCACAGGGCGCCGTCGCGCTCCCGGAGGTGGCCGGACTCGCGCAGCCGGTCGATCGCCTGCTTGCCCAGGCCCGACTGCCAGATGCTGTCCTCCCAGAACCACTCGTCATAGCGCACGCCAAGCCGAGCGACCGAGGCCCGGATCTGCTCGATCACCTTTTCCATGGCGTAGCGGCGCAGCCTCGGCTCGGCGACCTCCTCGGGCTCGCGGTCGATGCCGGGGAGGTCGCGTCTCGCCATCTCGGCGACCTCTTTCACGTAATCGCCGAGATACCCCCCCTCGGGCGGCTCCATGTCGTGGAGCCGCGCGTAGACCGAAGCACCGAAGCGACGGGTCTGGGTGTTGTCGGAGTTGACGTAGTACTCGCGGTGCACCGAGTGCCCCGTGAACACGAGCAGGCGCGCGATCGAGTCGCCGAGGGTGACGCCGCGGCCGTGGCCGATGTGCAGAGGACCGGTCGGGTTTATGCTCCCGAACTCGACCTGCAGCCGCTCACCGTGCCCAAGGTCGCGTGCCCCGTAGCCAGGGTGGACGTCGGCCACTAGCCGGCGCAGCCAGTCGTCCGTGAGCCGGAAGTTGACATAGCCGCCGGCCGCCTCGGCGGTGAATGCTCCGTCGGGCGCCACGATCTTGCTCGAGAGCTCGCCGGCGATCTCGTCGGGGCGGCGGCGCAGGACCCGGGCGAGCTTCATACCGGCCGAGCTCGCGTAGTCGCCGTGCGCGGGCACTTTCGCCCGTCCGAGCTCGAGATCCGGAAGCTCGCCGTCGACGCCGAGGCCGCGGACGGCGTCGACCAGCGCCCTGTGGATGGCGTCGCGAACCATCAGCAGGTTGGGTGCTGGCCGGTGAGCGTGAGCTCCGCCTGGGTCGAGCTCTTCCCGCGTGTGTAGGTGACCGTCACGCGCTGGTTGGCGTGAAAGCGCGAGCGCAGCAAAAGGGAGAGCGGGTGGGCGGCGTCGATGCGAACGTCATCCAGCTGGGTGATGACGTCGCCGCTCTGCAGACCCGCGAGAGCAGCCGGGCCGCCCTTTTCGACCACGAGCACCTGCGCGCCCTGAGCCCCGCCGCCCAGCGCCGCGATTTCAGGTGTGACGTCGGCCGTCGTCGCCCCGACGGAGGCGACCACGAGCTGGCCGGTGGAAAGGATCTGGGTCACGTCGTCCTGGATGTCGGCCACGTTGAGGCCGAACCCCGCCTGCTCTGTGGACGCGGCCATGGCGATGCCCACCACCTGGCTGCTGACGTTGAGCAGCGGCCCGCCGGCCGTCCCATCGTCGATCGGCAGGTTGGTCTGGATGGTGTCGCTGAACTGCACGGCGTGGCCCAGATTCACCGGGTCCTTGGCCGAGGTGACACGGTGCATCGCGCTCACGTAGCCCGGGGTGACGGCGCCGCCGTCGACCGGGCCACCCACGGCGACGATCACCTGTCCCTGGACGAGCGCCGCGGGGTCGGCGAAGACGAGAGTGGGGAGACCGCTCACCTTGTCGATCTTGATCACTGCCACGCCGGTCTGGCAGTCGTAGTCGACCAGCCGCGCCGCGTGCGTGGCAGGGTCCCCGGGCACGAGGACGGTCAGGCCGTTGGCGCCGGCGATGACGTTGATGCTGGTCACGATGTAGCCGTCAGACGTGGCCAGGTATCCGGAGCCACGCACGATGGCGGGCTGGTGCTGGGTGACCACCGACACCACGGCGGGCCGGCCCTTGGCCGCCGCCTGGACGATGGCCGAGTCCTGGGTGAGGGTCACCCCGGGCTGGAGGTTCACCTGCTGCGGGTTGGTGCGCGACTCGAGGCGGAGGATGGCCAGCGTGACTCCGGCGGCCACGAGGATCGTCACCAGCAGGCCGGCCGTGATGGCCAGGAGGGGACGCCAAACGGGACGCATGAGGTGATCTTAGGTTTGAGCCGCGCCGGGGTTGGGTGTGGTCAGCTCTGCGGCGGCGGTGGCTCGAGCGGGTACCAGGTCATGACGAGCTGCCGGTTCGGCTCGAAGCCCACCGCGCTGTAGAGCTTGACCGCGGCCTCGTTGTCGGGACGCGTCCAGACGTACGCCAGCGTCACCCGCCGCTCGGCGAACAGGCGCACGGCCTGGCGGACGAGCATCTCGCCGATGCCGCGGCCGCGGTGCCCTTCGGCGACGTAGAGCTCCGCCACCTCGCCCTCGAGCCCCGTGCCGGGGTCGTAGAGGACGATCCAGCAGAAGCCGACGACCCGGCCGACCTCGTCGCGGACCACGAAGATCACGTTCTCGCCGCGGAAGGCCGAAGGGACCGCCGCCAGGTGTCGCTCGATCTCCTCGCGCGGCAGCTGCGGGTGGTCCTCGTAGTGGATCTGCTCGGTCAGGTGCAGCTCCACGAGAAGAGGCTTGATCAGGGCATAATCGCCCGTCGCGAGGCGTTCGACGTCGAGAGTCCGCATCCCCGACCGATGTTAACGTAGGCCTTCGCGACATCTCCAGAATTCGTCGTCAAAATCGCGACGGCGTCGACGCCGACGTAGCTCAGCTGGCAGAGCAGCCGCCTCGTAAGTGGCAGGTCGTGGGTTCGAATCCCACCGTCGGCTCCAGGTCGCGCTAGTCCGGGTTTCCCGCATTCGCCGGCGCTCGCAGGTTTCCCGGACGCGCGAATGCCGCGACCGCCGGCACTCGCTGGTTGGGCACAGGCGTCGCCAGGAGCGAGACCAGCAGCGCGGCCTCGGCCACCAGGATGGGCACCGCCAGCACCACGAGGGCCAGCTCGAGCAGCGCGTAGCCCACCACCATCAGGCCCACCTGCACCGGCGACGCGCCGGACCGCAGCACCAGCCAGCCCGCGACGACCAGCATCGCGAAGTCCTGGAACCCGACATACGGCGTGAACAGAAGCGACGCGACCATCCCTACGGCGATCGGCATTCCGACGGCACCGTGGCGGTGTCGCCAGGCGGCGAACGCAGCGATGAGCACGACCACCGCCTCGACCGCGTAGACCTGCGGCCCCAGGCCCAGCGGACCGGCGATTGCGTACCGCCGTGTTGGCTCCCACTGGGACGCTAGCGAAAGCGCCTCCCGGTAGCGCTGGAGCCCCTCGCCGCCCAGCAGCACCAGTGCGACCGCCACCATCACCGCCGTGGCTGCCAGCCAGGCGACGAACATCCGGCGCCGGCCCGCGACGAGCAGGCACAGCGGGACCAGGAGCGCCAGCTGCGGCTTGATCGCGACCAGGCTCAGGACGATCCCCGCCGCCAGCGGGCGATCCCGCTCCGCCAGCCACCATGCGCCCGCGACGGCCGCCGCCACCAGCGCGACGGGCTGTCCGACCATGAGCCCGAAAGCGGTCGGAAACAGGCCCACGTAAAGAGCCAGATGCGCGGCGCGCGTCAACCCCGCGCCGGGCGCGACCAGGTACCACGCCAACAGGGCGGCTGCGAATACCAGTGCGGTCCACAGCACGACGGCCACATCGAAGGGAAGAGGCAGGAACAGGGTGCCCAGCCAGGCAAGCGGCGGCGGGTTGATAAAGGGAGACCAGTAAGCTCCCAATCCTTCAACGGCAGCCTTCTGGCCCGCGAAGTCGTAGAGGTGGCCGTACCCGTGCTGCCAGGCGTTCAGGGCCGCGCCATACACGAGCCGGAAGTCGTTCCGGACCAGGAACTGAGGCACGTAGGTGACGGCCGCGGCGTAGACGTTGAAGGCAGTCAGCAGCGAGCCGGTCCAGACGCCCGCCACCGCCCACAACCTGGTGCGGCGACGGAAGAAGGCAAGCACGGCAGGCAAAAAATAAGGGCTCGGACCTCGATCCGAGCCCTTGGGTGAGCTACTTAGTTGACTTCGCGGTAGTCGGCGTCGACCACGTCGCCTTCCTTTTCCTTCTTCTGCTCGCCGGACGAGGAACCGTCGTCCGCAGCTCCGCTCGGCGCCGCGGCGCCCTGCTGCTGGTAGATGTGCTGGCCGATCTTCTGCAGCGACTCGTTGAAGTCGTCCATCTTGCGCTGCAGGTCCTTGGTGTCCGAGCCCTTGGCCGCCGTCTTCAGCGCCTCGAGCTTGGTGTTCACCTCGCTCTTGACGTCCTCGGGGATGCGGGACTCGTTGTCCTTGATGATCTTCTCGGCCTGGTGGATCATGTGGTCCGCCTGGTTGCGGAGCTCCACCTCTTCACGCTTGGCGCGGTCCTCCGAGGAGTGCGCCTCGGCTTCCTTCACCATCCTGTCGACCTCGTCCTTGTTCAGGGTCGAGGAGGCCGTGATGGTGACGGACTGCTCCCGGCCGGTGCCCTTGTCCTGCGCCTTGACGTTGAGGATGCCGTTGGCGTCCAGGTCGAAAGTGACCTCGATCTGCGGCATGCCCCGCGGCGCGGGCGGGATCCCGTCCAGGTGGAAGCGGCCGAGCGTGCGGTTGTCACGCGCCATGTCGCGCTCGCCCTGCAGGACGTGGACCTCGACCGACGTCTGATTGTCGGCTGCGGTCGAAAAGACCTGGGAGCGAGAGGTCGGGATCGTGGTGTTGCGGTCGATCAGCCGGGTCATGACGCCGCCCAGGGTCTCGACGCCGAGGGACAGCGGCGTCACGTCCAGGAGCAGGATGTCCTTGACCTCGCCCTTCAGGACGCCGGCCTGGATGGCGGCGCCGACGGCGACCACCTCGTCCGGGTTGACGCCCTTGTGGGGCTCCTTGCCGCCGAGCAGGTCCTTGACCAGCTGCTGGATGATCGGCATGCGGGTCGCGCCACCGACGAGCACGACCTCGTTGATCTGCTGCGGCGTGAGGTTCGCGTCCTTCAGTGCGGACAGGAACGGCTGCCGGCAGCGTTCGGTCAGGTCGGCGGTCAGCGACTCGAACTTGGCGCGGGTCAGCGTCATCTCGAGGTGCTTCGGACCGGTCTGGTCCGCCGTGATGAAGGGCAGGTTGATCGTCGTCTCCAGCCGGCTCGAGAGCTCGATCTTCGCCCTCTCCGCGGCCTCGGTCAGGCGCTGCAGGGCCTGGCGGTCGGCCTTCAGGTCGATGCCGTTCTGCTTCTTGAACTCGTCGGCGAGCCAGTCCACGATGCGGCGGTCGTAGTCGTCGCCGCCAAGGTGGGTGTCCCCATTGGTCGCCTTGACCTCGAAGACCCCGTCCCCCACGTCGAGCACGGAGACGTCGAAGGTCCCACCGCCGAGGTCGAAGACGAGGATCGTCTCGTTGGCCTTCTTCTCCAGGCCGTAGGCCAGGGAGGCGGCGGTTGGCTCGTTGATGATGCGGAGCACGTTCAGGCCTGCGATCTGGCCGGCGTTTTTGGTCGCCTGCCGCTGCGAGTCGTTGAAGTAGGCGGGGACGGTGATCACCGCGTCGACGACCTTCTCGCCCAGGTACGCCTCGGCGTCGGCCTTGAGCTTCTGCAGGATCATGGCCGAGATCTCTTCCGGCGTGAACTCCTTGTTGGCGCTGGGGACGAACACCACGGCGCGGTCGTCCTTGCCGGGCTTGACCTGGTAGGGCACGATCTTCCGCTCGGAGTCGACCTCACCGAACTTGCGGCCCATGAAACGCTTGATCGAGTAGACGGTGTTCTCCGGGTTGACGGCCGCCTGGCGGCGGGCCAGTGTGCCCACCAGCCGCTCACCCGACTTGGTGAACGCGACGACGGAGGGCGTGGTGCGTGAACCTTCGGAGTTGGGAATGACGACAGGCTCGCCGCCTTCCATGACGGCGATGACCGAGTTGGTCGTCCCCAGGTCGATTCCTACGGTTTTTGGCATATGTCAGCTGTCCTCCAGGTGGGTTGGTTTGAATTCAAAGACGAATACCTTGGGTTTCTTTCCCAGCATCCAGGGAGGCAAAACCAGGCAACGTCTTACGCTTGGGTCGATGGCCATCTACGAGCTCGATCCCGTCGACGCCATCGCCGTGGCGGCCGTCGGCGAGCCCGGCCAGCGTAAGTTCTTCCTTCTCGCCACGGGCTCCGGCCGGACCCTGACGCTGGGCTGCGAGAAGGCCCAGATCCAGGCCCTGATCCTCCGCCTTCACCAGATGCTGGAGGCGCAGCAGATCGAGACTCCGGAGGCGGCGCCGCCATCCGCCGCCGCGACGCAGGCGCCGGGCGAGCCCGAGTGGCAGATCGGCGAGATGGGGCTCGGCTACCACGAGGCGCGGCGCATGTTCGTCCTGGTCGCGAGCGAGGGCGCGGCCGGCGAGCAGGCCGAGGCCGCAAGCGACGACGCTCCCAGCGTGCGCTTCTGGCTGAGCCACGACCAGGTCCTCGCGTTCTCCAAGCAGGCCGAGTCCGTCATCTCGGCGGGACGTCCGCTGTGCCCGCGATGCGGGCTTCCCATCGATCCCTCCGGCCATCCATGCCCGGTCATGAACGGTGCCCGGCCCGTCTTCTGACAAGACCGAGCGCGAGCTCCGGGACCTTCCCGACTTCAAGATCCTGGGTCTCCTCCATGGGGCCTCCAACTACACCTTCCTGGCCCGCGTCGGACCGCACGGCGCAGACGGTCTGCGCGCGGTCTACAAGCCTGCCCGGGGAGAGTCGCCGCTCTGGGACTTTGACGCCGGCTCGCTCTACAGGCGCGAGGTGGCGGCCTACGAGCTGAGCAAGGTGCTGGGCTGGCCGCGCATCCCGCCGACGGTGGTCCGCAGGAAGGCGCCCCATGGGGTGGGGGCGGTGCAGCTCTTCATCGAGGCTGACGGCCGTCACTTCCTCGGCGAGAGCAGCCGCCGCGCCCCGACCTGGCTGCGGGTCGCGCTCTTCGACGTCATCACCAACAACGCCGACCGCAAGTCCGGCCACTGCCTCTTCGACGCCGAGGACCATGTCTGGGTCATCGACCACGGCCTGACCTTTCACGTCGACCCCAAGCTGCGGACCGTGATCTGGGACTTCGCCGGCCGCCCGCTCCCCGAGGACGTGTGTGGGGACGTCGAGCGAGCGCTCGTCGAGGCGGAGCGTGGGGCGCTTCGAAAGTCGTTGGAGAAGCTGATCAGCGACGCAGAGCTGAGGGCCCTGACGCGCCGGCTCCGAGCGGTGCTCGGGCCAGACTGGCGCTTTCCCGAGCCGAGCTCAGCCTGGTCGATTCCGTGGCCGCCGGTGTAACGAAACCGACTCTGGTACCGTTGCCGCGCTTCATGCGATCCCCGGGGACCCTTCGTCTTGCGCCGGCTGTCCTGATCCTCACCGCTGCCGCCTCCGCTGCGTTTCTGGTCGCGCACGCACCCACCGTCAGGGCGGCATGCGGGCCCAGCGCGAGCCAGAGCCCGTGTCCCACCCCCGTTCCGGTCAATGCCTTCCTTTCTCTTGATGTCACCGCCGGCGGGCCGAACACGGTCATCAACGTCACCGGCGGCCAGTTCCTCCCGAACCAGACGGTGACCCTTTACTGGGACCAGCCGAGCAAGGTCGCGGGATCGGCGACGGCCGACGCGAACGGCAACTTCAACTCGCGCGTCAAGCCCTTCGGCGGCGACGCGCCCGGGGTGCACAAGCTCTGCGCCAGCATCAACGTCCAGCCGAACCCGTGTGCGAACTTCGCCCTCGACTCCGGCATCCCATCCCCCACACCCACGCCGTCTCCCCCCGAGTCGCCGCTCCCCTCCGCGTCGCCCGACGAGACTCCGGGCCAGGTCGCCACGCCCGTGCGCATCACGTCGAATCTGAGCGGTCTCGACGTCATCTCGAGGCCGCCGTTCGTGTTCCTGCCGATCTTCGGGATCGGCGCGATCCTGCTCTCCCTCGCCTACTGGGCCTTCAGCGTCATCCGCCGGCCACGCCGGCTGTCCCCGCTGCCCTCAGCCGCGATCGTGCACCGCGCGACGCGTCCGGACTACAGCGCGGGGTTTGGCGCGGCGCCCGCCGCGCCCGCCGCGCCCTCGCCCGCGGAACAGCCGTCGGCCTGGAGCGAGCCGATGCATGCAGCGCCACCGGCGGCGCCTCTCCAGCCGCCGTCACCGCCGGAACCATCCTCCGCGGCAGCTGAGCCGCAGGTGGAGTGGGGCCCGCCGTCCGAGTGGGGCACGGGCAGCGGCGGCTGGGGCTTCGAGGAGCCGCCCGAGAAGAAGGAGTCGTCCGGGGCGCCGCCGCCGAGCCACTGATTCACGTGAGCGCCGCTCGAACTTAGTATTCGAACGATGCCGCTCCTCGAGGTCAAAGACCTGAGCGTCCGCTTTGGAGGAGTGGTCGCCCTCGACCGCGTCTCGTTCGCCGTCGAGGCCGGGCAGGTCGTCGCCCTATCGGTCCGAACGGCGCCGGCAAGACGACGCTCTTCAACGTGGTCACGCGCGTCTACCGGCCCAGCCACGGCACGGTCGTCGTCGACGGCCAGCCCGTGCAGACGATCCGCGCGCACAACGTCATCCGCCACGGCCTCGCGCGCACCTTCCAGAACGTCGCCCTGTTCCGATCCATGACTGTGCTCGAGAACGTGCTGGTCGGCGACCACGTGGCGACCAGGAGCGGGTGGCTTCAGGCGTCGGTGCCGCTGCCCGGCGCGGTGGCGGCCGAGTCTGCCTCGCGCAAGCGTGCGCTCGAGATGATCGACTTCGTCGGCTTGCGCATGCACGCCGACCGCCCGGTGGCGGCGCTGCCGTTCGGCGTCCAGAAGCGCGTCGAGCTGGCGCGCGCCCTGGTCTCACGCCCACGCCTCCTCTTGCTCGACGAGCCCGCGGGCGGCATCAGCCACGAAGAGGTGGACGCGATGGCAAGCCTGCTACGGAGAGTGCACATCGAGCTCGGCGTGACCATGCTCCTGGTCGAGCACCACATGGCGTTCGTGATGGGCATCTCCGACCGCGTCGTGGTCCTCGACTTCGGCAAGAAGATCGCCGAGGGGACGCCGGCCCAGGTGCAGAAGAACCCGGCAGTGATCGAAGCCTACCTGGGCGCCGCCTAGTGTCGCGTCGACTGTGACGGCGCTGCTCGAGCTCGAGAACGTCCGCGCCGGCTACGGGCCGACGTCGGTCCTGCACGGCGTGTCGCTCGAGGTGCCGGACGGCTCGGTCGTGTCCCTGCTCGGCGCCAACGGTGCCGGCAAGACGACCACCCTGCGCGCGATCACCGGTGGCGTGCGCTGGACCGGCGACATCCGGTTCGCCGGCCGCTCGCTGCGCCGATCGCCGACCGAGGACATCGTGCGGCGCGGCATCGCCCACGTCCCTGAGGGGCGCGGCATCTGCACGGAGCTCACGGTCGACGAGAACCTCCGCCTTGGCGCGCACCTCCGCCAGGACAAAGCCGAGGTGAAAAAGGATTACGCCCGGGTCTTCGAGTACTTCCCCGTGTTGAAGGAGCGCCGGCGGCTCTCGGCCAGCACGCTGTCCGGCGGCGAGCAGCAGATGCTCGCCCTCGCGCGCGCGCTGCTCATGCGGCCGCGCCTGATGCTGCTCGACGAGCCGTCGCTCGGCCTTGCGCCGATGGTCGTGCGCTCGATCTTCGAGATCATTCGCAGCATCAACCGGACGAGCAAGGTCGCCGTCCTGCTCGTGGAGCAGAACGCGCGCATCGCGCTCGACCTGTCGACCACGACCTACGTCCTCGAGGTGGGGCGCGTCGCCGTCCACGGCGCCAGCGCCGAGCTGCAGGGCGACGAGTCGGTGCGCCGCTCGTACCTGGGGTACTAGCGACATGCAGGAGTTCCTCCAGCTCGTCGTCAGCGGCATCGCCACCGGCGCGATCTTTGCGAGCCTCGCCCTGGCGCTGGTCCTCATCTACAACGCCATGGGCCTCGTCAACTTCGCCCAGGGCGAGATGGCGATGTTCGCCGCGTTCATCGCCTACACGCTGATCAACCACGGAATGAGCTTCTGGATCGCGTTCCCGGTAACGATGGTGCTGGCCTTCGGCGGCGGGATCCTCATCCAGCGCATCGTCATCAAGCCGGTCGAGCGGGCGCCGGTGCTGACCCTCGTCATCATCACCCTCGGCCTGGCGACCCTGGTCAACGGCTTCGCAGGGTTCATCTGGGGTTACGTGCCGCGTTATTTCGGGAGCCCGTTCTCCTCCGACAGCATCGACCTGGGCGGCGTGTTCCTCAACGAACGCGACCTCGGCGTGATCGGTGTCTCGGGCCTCGTCCTGCTGGCCGTCTACTTGCTGCTGCAGCACACCACGGTGGGGCTGACGCTGCGCGCTGCCGCCCACCACCCGGAGGCGAGCCGGCTGCTCGGCGTGCACGTCAGCTGGATGCTCGCGCTCGGCTGGGGGCTGGCCTCGGCGGTCGGCGCCGTGAGCGGAATGATGGTCGCGCCAATCCTCCTGCTCGAACCGAACATGATGCAGACGATCATCATCTACGCGTTCGCCGCAGCCGTCCTCGGCGGCATCGAGAGCCCGCTCGGCGCGGTCGTCGGCGGTCTCGTCGTCGGGGTCGTCATCAACCTGGCCGGCGCGTACATCCCCAACGCGGGCGACTTGCAGCTCGCCTTCGGCCTCGGCATCATCATCCTCGTCCTGATCCTCAAGCCCAACGGCCTGTTCGGCCGCGCGGCAACCCGGCGCGTCTGATGCAGAGAGTCCGAACCGCGCCTCCGCGCTACTGGCTGGTCGCCGTGGTCGTGATCTTCTTCCTCGGATTCCCGACGGTGATCTCCAGCTTCCTCGCCAGCGAGTGGGCGCAGGCGCTGATCCTCGCCATCGCGATCATGGGCCTGAACATCCTGGTCGGCTACAGCGGGCAGCTCTCGCTCGGCCACGGCGCGTTCATGGCCATGGGTGCCTACATCTCCGCCATCCTCGCCCACCAGTACAAGGTCGACTACCTCCTGACCATCCCCGTCGCCGCGTTGACGACCGGAGTGGTCGGCTTTCTGTTCGGCGTCCCGGCCCTGCGCCTCTCGCCGCTCTACCTCGCGCTGGCGACGTTCGCTCTCGCGGTCGTGAGCCCGAGCATCATCAAGCGCCCGCACGAGCTCACCGGCGGAGTGCAGGGGATCCTCATCGCCCAGCCGGACCCGCCGCCGGTGGTCGGCGATCTCTTCACCACCGTGACCGGGACCGTGATGACGAGCGACCAGTGGATCTACTACGTCGCCCTGGCCTGCGCGCTGCTGCTGTTCTGGCTGGCCTGGAACCTATCCCGCCACCGCCCTGGACGCGCTATGCGCGCGATCCGCGACGGCGAGGTGGCGGCCGCGGCGTCCGGCGTCAACGTAGCGGGTTACAAGACGCTGGCGTTCGGCATCTCCGCCTTCTACGCGGGCACCGCCGGCTCGCTCTTCGCCCTCTCTCGATCCCCGGCCCGCTGCTGGGGGCGATCTTCGCCTACTTCCTGCCCATCGGGTCGAACCAGTGGGTGCCGAGCCAGACCTGGCTGCCGGAGCAGATCACCTCCACGGTCAAGAACGCCGGACCGGCCGTCTCGTACGGCGTGGTCCTGATCCTGATCATGATCTTCGCCCCCAACGGCATCGTCGGCCTGATCAGGGCCGGGTACGCAAACCTCAACCGGAGGCTGCGAGGGGCGGGCGATCGGGAGACTGGACAGATACCGCCGGACCCCCAGACTGTTTAAATAAGAAACCATCAAACCGGGAGGAGTTTTTATGGGTAGAAAGGCACCTGGTCTCGCCGCGGCCGCGGCTTTCCTGCTCATCTCGGCCGCATGCGGTGGCAACACCGCCACCACGACTCAGACCGACGTTGGCGTCACCAGCAACTCGATCCTTCTCGGCACGACCATCGCGCTGTCCGGTCCCGCCGCCGCCTACGGAACGATCGCCAACGCCGAGAACGCGTACTTCACGTACGTCAACAACACCCAGGGCGGCGTCAACGGCCGCAAGATCAACTTCAAGATCCTCGACGACGCCTACAACCCGGCTCAGACGGTGCCGCTCACCAAGCAGCTCGTCGAGCAGGACCAGGTCTTCCTGATGTTCAGCGGACTCGGCACCCAGGCGCAGACCTCGGTGCGCGACTACCTGAACACCAAGAAGGTCCCGCAGCTGTTCGTCGCCACCGGGGCGACCACGTGGGGCAAGGACTTCGGCAACTTCAAGTGGACGATGAGCTGGCAGCCGCCCTACCAGGGCGAGGCTCGCATCTACGCCAAGGACGTGCTCCAGAACCACCCCAACGCCAAGATCGGCGTCCTGTACCAGAACGACGACTACGGCCAGGACTATCTGAAGGGCCTCACCGACGGACTGGGTGACAAGGCGTCAATGATCGTCGCCAAGGAGAGCTACGACGTCACGGCGGCGGACCCGTTCGCCCAGCTGACGAAGCTAAAGGCCGCCGGCGTCGACACGCTGTTCCTGTTCTCGACCCCGAAGCCCTCGATCCAGTCGCTCGCGTTCGTCTCCAAGGTGGCCTGGACCCCGACCATCTATCTGAACTCGGTGTCCAATCCCCAGGTCTACATGCTGGCCGCCGCCAAGGCGGGCGCGGCGTTGAAGAACGTGACCAGCGTCGGTTACATCAAAGACCCGACCGACCCGCAGTGGGCGAACGACGACGGCATGAAGCTCTACAAGCAGGTCATCGCCAACTGCTCGACGTGCAACGTGCAGGACGGCTTCAACATCTACGGCGTCGCCGTGGCGTACACGATGGTGGGCGTCCTCAAGCAGGCCGGCAACAACCTGACGCGCGCCAACGTGATGAAGATCGCATCCACGCAGCTCAACGAGAGCAACCCGTTCCTGCTCCCAGGCGTCAAGGTCACGACGACCTCGAACGACCACTTCCCGATCATGCAGGAGCAGGTCATCACCTGGTCCGGCTCGTTGTGGCAGCTCCAGGGCTCGATCATCGACGAGCGGGGTTCCATCAAGTAATCCAGAGAATCGCCAACGGCGTGCAGCCGTACTGGCTGCACGCCTACCTCCTCGTCTACTTTCCGCTAGGGCTTTTCGCCGACAGCAAAGTCACCGCCGTGTGGCAGCAGGACGTCCTGGGCGTCCTCACCTTCATCGCCCTCTACCTCGCCGCCCTCAAGGCGCCGCCCGGCTCGCGCGCGCAGGTGTGGACGTGCGTCGCTGTCGCGACCTGCTTCGAGGTGTTCAGCTCGCTCGTGTGGGGGATCTACCGCTACCGATTCCACAACGTCCCGCTCTTCGTGCCGCCGGGGCACGGCATGGTCTACCTGTTCGGCCTCCTCGCGGTGCAAGCCCCGCTCGTCCAGCGCCACGGGCGGCGGGTCGCCTATTTCGTCCTGGCCGCCGCGACGGCCTGGTCGCTTGCCGGGGTGACGGTCCTTCCGCAGCTCACCGGGCGCGTCGACGTCCAGGGCCTGATGTGCCTCCCGGTCCTGGCCGTGTTCCTGCTCCGCTCACAACGCTGGCCGCTCTTCGCCGCGATCTGGGTCATCGTCGCCGTGCTCGAGATCGCCGGCACCTCGTTCGGGAACTGGTACTGGGTGCCTGTCGCGCCGTGGACCGGGATCCCTTCCGGCAACCCGCCGTCGGCGATCGCCGCCGGCTACGGCATCATCGACGGCTCGGTGCTCGTCGTCCTGTGGGCCGCCTACAGGCTGGGCTTGAACACCATCATCACGAGGATCACGACCACGATGATCCCCAGGCCCGGACCGAACCGCCGGCTCAGGCCCGCCAAGCGCGCGTACTCCGGCGAAGAGGTCTGACCCGCCTCGACCAGCCGGATCTGGTTCTTGAGCAGCGGCGAGTAGACGGCCACACCCAGCACCACGATCGCCGCGAACAGGATCA
>VBEK01000152.1 GCA_005889135.1 Chloroflexota bacterium | reverse complement strand
GCAGGAGGAGGTCAAGCGCCAGAAGCTGTGGGCGACGCACCTCCCGCCCGAGCTCGGCGGCCAGGGCTACGGCCAGGTCAAGCTCGGCCTGATGCACGAGATTGAGGGGGCGTCGGTGTGGGGCCCGATCGTGTTCGGGAACCAGGCGCCGGACAGCGGGAACTCGGAGATCCTCGCCCAGTTCGGGACGCCGGAGCAAAAGGAGAAGTGGCTCTACCCACTGCTGGACGGCCGCGTTCGCTCCGCGTTCTCGATGACCGAGCCGAACACCCCGGGCTCTGACCCGACGACTCTGTCGTCCACCGCCGAGCTAGACGGCGACGAGTGGGTGATCAACGGCCACAAGTGGTTCACGTCGAACGGCATGATCGCGGACTTCCTGATCGCGATGGTCGTGACCGAGCCCAAGGCCGACGCCTACGAACGGGCGTCGATGATCATCGTGCCGGCCGACGCGCCGGGCTTGAAGCGCGTGCGCAACATCCCCACGCTGGCGGGCGAGCACGAGCGGTTCGGCTACGGGCACTCGGAGATCCTGTACGAGAACGTGCGCGTGCCGGCGACCAACGTCCTCGGCGAGCGCGGGCAGGGGTTCCTGATCGCGCAGCACCGGCTCGGCCCCGGGCGCATCCACCACTGCATGCGCTGGCTCGGCCAGGCGCGACGGGCGTTGGACATGCTGTGCGAGCGGGCCGTGTCGCGCGAGGCGTTCGGCAAGAAGCTCGCCGCCCACGAGACGGTGCAGAACTGGATCGCCGACTCGGCGGCGGAGATGCAGGCGGCGCGGCTGATGACGCTGCACGCGGCGTGGGTGATCGACACGCAGGGCGCTTCGGCGGCGCGCAAGGAGATCTCGATGATCAAGTTCTTCGGCGCCCGCGTGCTGCACGACGTGATCGACCGCGCCATCCAGCTCCATGGCTCGCTGGGCTACTCCGCCGACCTGCCGCTGGAGGAGATGTACCGGCACGCGCGGGCCGCGCGGATCTATGACGGGCCGGACGAGGTGCACCGGGTGACGGTGGCGCGGCAGGTGCTGGCGGGGTACAGGCCGGCGCCGGGGATGTGGCCGAGCGAGCACGTGCCTGCGCGGCGGGAGGCGGCGCGGCGCAAGTTCGCGGCGCTGCTGGAAGCCGCGACGACCGATGCCTGAGGATCTGCCCGACTACGCGCTGACGGCGCGCGAGCACTGGACGAGGTCGAACGCCGAGTACACGAACGCGCGGGCGCGGCAGCGCTGGGCGCAAGAACACATCCATTGGGGCGTGTGGAAAAACCCGGAGTCAGAACTGCGCATCCTGCCCGACCTGCGCGGCCTCGAGGTTATCGAGCTGGGTTGCGGCACCGCGTACTTCGGCGCGTGGCTGAAGAAGCACGGGGCGGCACGGGTGGTCGGCGTCGACATCACCCCGGCGCAGCTGGAGACGGCGCGGGCGATGAACGAAGAGTTCGGTCTCGGACTGGAATTTATCGAGGCGAACGCCGAGGACGTGCCGCTGTCAGATGGGTCGTTCGACCTCGCCTTCTCGGAGTACGGGGCGTCGATCTGGTGCGACCCCTTCAAATGGATCCCGGAAGCGGCGCGTCTCCTCCGTCCGGCCGGCGAGCTGGTTTTCATGTGCAACACCGACCTCGTCCAGGTCTGCTCGCCTGACAAGGAGCGCGTCTCCGAGCGCCTGGTACTGCCGCTGCGGGGGATGCACCGCCTGGACTGGACCTCCGAGGGCGCCTCGACCGAGTTCCACATCCCGACCGCGGACATGTTCGGGCTGCTGCGGCGTACTGGCTTCGAGATCCTCGACTACAGGCAGCTGTACGCGCGCGAGGACGCCGTGGACCACCCCTACTACTCCTACGTGCCGGCGGAGTGGGCCCGAAAGTGGCCCTCCGAGGAGGTCTGGCGGGCCAGGAAGGCTTAGTGGGTCCCCAGGTCGTATGGCCTGAGGAACGGCGCCGGCTCGAAGTCGATGTATGACGGCCCGGCCGGAATGAGCTGATTGTTCGGCAAGAAGATCACGTTGAGCGACGGGCCCAGCGCGGCTGCGGCCGCGTCGAGGTTGGCGGGGTCGGCCAGGCTCGTCCACTTGCCGGTGTTCAACCGCGTGACCAGCGCCTGGAGCGCCGCAATCGTCTCTGCCGGTGAGAACGTGCAATGGCCCGCCCGGTGGACGAACGCCTGGCGCAGCAGCTGGCTGTCCTTAGCGTCCTGGACGACTGAGCGGTAGGCCTGCTCGTCCGAGTTGAGGACCAGGCCGTCGCCGGTGGTGTGGATGGTCAGAACCGGCTTGCCGCTCAGCTCGCCGTTGAAGGCGATGTTGTTGGCCATGTATGCGACGGCGGCCGGATCGGCGCTGATTCGAGGAGCAGCGGCGAGCCCGGCCAGGTCAGCGTTCAGGTCGAGACCCGCCGCGCCGTAGAGCGCCTGCACCTCGGCGTTGTCGACCGAGCGCTCGAGCTGCTTGGCGTAGTTCACGCCGGTGTTCCAGGAGGGGTTCCCGCCCGCGCGAGCCTCCAGCTCCGCGCGGAGGAAGAAGAGGAACGGGCCATCGATCTGCGACAGCCACAGGAACTGGTTCTGCTCCTGGGTCGCGTAATCCTCGGCCGCCGGCTCGGGCAAAGCGCGGTTGAACCAACCTGGGAGGTCGCCCACCGCCGCGGCCAGCGCGATGCGGGCGCGGCCCTGAGGCGTCGCTTGCGCGGCGCCGATCACCTGGTTCGAAAGCGCCAGGTTGGCGAAGGGGTTGGTGATGTTGACGAGCTGCAGGTTCGAGCTCGGGGCGAGCAGTTGCTTGATCACGAACTCGCCGTCGAGGCCCTCGTTCCACACCGCAGCGCCGCCGGCGAGAACCCCGCACATGGGCAGGGCGGCGTCGAAACGGGACGGGTTGCGCTGCAGTAGACCCGCGGTGATGATTCCGCCGAGCGAGTGGCCCCACGCGATGGTGCGTGTGGGGACCGGAAGCCCCAGGCCTCCGTCAGCTGTCGGTTTCGAGAAGATGTCGAGCGTGGCGATCTGGTCCGCGAACGCCTCCTTGAGCGCCCAGCCGGTGGTCGCGTATGAGGAGCCGGCGAGTGCGTAGCCCGCGTTGAGCAGGAACGCGCCGGTCAGGGGGTCGCCGACGTCATGCGCGGGGTTCGCCGATCCCGGCGTGACGTAGCCGTGGCTGTAGAGGAGCAGCGTGTGGTTCCAGTTGCTCGGGACCTCGATCTTGTACGTCGCGCCGTCGGCGAACGTCCCGGTGAACGTCGTGACCGCTGCGGACGCGGATATCGGCGCGGTCGCGATGCCGACCACAGCGATGACGAGCGCAACGAGAAGCCTCTTCCCCATCTCTGCCCCCCGACCGGCTGCGCCGGCCACACCCCAACGGTGAACGAAAGGAGTTTAGGGCTTCGACTGCGCCAGGTGGAGGCGGTCCCAGTCCGAGTACTCGCCGTTGACGTGGATGATCCGCTTGAGCCCCGCCTGCTCGAGCAAGCTCGCCGCGATCCCGGCCCGGTACCCCGACGCACAGTGCACCGCAACCGGCGCCTCGTGCGGGATCTCGTGCGCGCGCTGCGGGACGTCGGGCACGTACATGTGCAGCGCGCCAGGGACGTGTCCTCCGACCCACTCGTGCTCGTCACGCACGTCGACGACCGTCATCGGTTCCGCGCTCAGCACCCACTGAGCCATGTCCTCGACGTCGACCGTCTCGAAGCTGCTCAGGTCCCGACCGCTCGTCCGCCACGCGTCCATGCCGCCGTCAAGCTCACCCGCGATCAGGTCGAAGCCGATGCGCAGCAGCTGTCGGTGCGCTTCGCGGTGCTCCTTCGCCGTGCCGCCGGCCAGGATGATCGGCCGGCCGCGCGGGATCAGCCACCCCACCCACGCGCTCACTGAGCCCTCGAGACCGATGCTGTAGCTGCCTGGAATGTGGCCGCGGTCGTAGTCGCGTCCGGGCCGCACGTCGACCACCGCCGCGCCCTCGTCCATCATCACCGCCACCTCGTCGGCCTCGAGCCTGGCGAGCGCGGGCAGCGTGCGGCCGATGATCGGCGCCCCTCCCCTGTTCACCGCCGCCATGTCGCGGTAGTAGGCCGGATAGCGCGGCTGGTTCAGGGCCCGGGCCAGAAATGGCATCACCTCGGTGGTCCGGAAGAACGGGTTGGACTGACGCTCCTGGCCGAGCGTGGTCTGGTGGCCGCTGCGCCCGCCGGTGCCGCAAAAAGAGCCGCCGCCGTGCGTCGGGAAGACGCGTACCTCGTCGGGGAGACCGCGAAGCCGGACCTGAAGTGTGCTCATCGCCTCGAGCGCGAGGTGAACTGCGAGGTGCGGGCCGAACAGGTCGGTGCGGGCGATCGCGCCCAGCATCACCGCGCCGCCCGAGAAGAGGGCGTGGTGCTTGCCCGCCTCGGTCACGAGATACGACTTGTGGTCGGGCGTGTGGCCCGGGGTGTGGATGGCCTTGACGGTGATGTTGCCGACCGACAGCTCCTTTCCTGCGTCGAGGGGCGCGATCTCGGTCCCGACCTCTGCCGCCAGCTCCCGCGTCCCCGACACGTAGTCGTTGTGCATGTGCGTGTCCAGCGCGCGCGTGAGCTCGACGTTCCTGTCGTTGGCCACCTTCAGGTAGCCCTCGATGTCGCGGATGGGGTCGATGACGAGCGCCTGGCCGGTCTCGTCGTCGGCGACAAGAAAGCTCGCGTTGCCCAGCTCGTGGGCGGCTATGACCTCGACCGAGTACACGCGCTTCTAGCCGAACGAGATCGGCGCGGTCGTCAGCAGGACGTAGATGGTGACCAGCGTGACGAGGATCGCGCCGCCGTAGAAGACGACCTGGGCCGGTACTGACCTCGCCGCCGGGACGCCGAAGTCGACCAGCAGGTAGCGCAGGCGGTGGGCGAAGTGGAAGAACGGCACGGCGATGAGCACGAGCAGGTAGAGCTTGACGATCGGGTTGCCGAGGATGGCGGTGTTGTCCGGCGTCACCACCTTGACGACGCCGAGGGGGCCGAGGATGCCCTGGAAGAGGATGTGGACGGGGAGCAGGACCGCCGCGAGGACACCGCCCTGCGCGAAGAGGAACCACCACAAGAGGTGGGCCAGCGCGGTCCGTCCGGGCCTTACTTGCTCAGCCATGTCAAGAGGAACGCGATCAGGACCGACGCTCCGATCCAGAGGCCGAACTGCGACATCACGATGAGCCTCGAGGAGACCGGCCGGTCGAGCAGCTTGATGTGAATGATCGTGCCGGCCAGGGTGAGGAACGTCCAGCTGTGGTACAGGGCAAAGGGCAGGGCGATGACGCTGAAGACGGCGAATGCGCCCGGCGCGACGAGGCTTCTTCGGCTGATGTCGAAGAGGAGCCAGAGCAGCCAGATCGCGAGCGGCAGCGACGTGAACTCACGCACCATGTAAAGGAAGTAGTGGCGGGTGCGCGTCCACCACGTCGAAGGCATACGCCAGGCGTATTCCTTCGGTTTGCGCTCTTCACCCTGGCCCTCGCCCCTGAGGGGAGAGCGAACTGCTTCGCTCACTCGCGGTTGCCGTAGGGAAGGACAAATCGCATCGTCGTGTCCAGCTTGGTCTGCTGGATCGCCTTCGCCGGGTCGACGCCTTTGGGGCACACGACCGAGCACTCGCCGACGAAGCTGCACTCCCAGATCCCTTCGGAGTCGGCGATGTGCGGCAGGCGCTCCTTCAGACCCTGGTCGCGCGAGTCGAGGTTGTAGCGCCGCGCCAGCGCGATCGCGGCCGGCCCCAAAAACTCGTTGTTAAGACCGTAGACGGGGCACGCCGAGTAACACAGCATGCAGTTGATGCACTCGCTGAACTGTCTGAAGTCGTCGATCTGGTCATTGGTCTGACGGTGCTCGCCCGCGCCGAGAGGCAGCTCCTGCTTGCGGATGATCCACGGCTTGATCAACTTCAGCTTGTGCATGAAGTCGTCCATGTCGATGACCAGGTCGCGGATCACGGGGAAGTTGTTGAGCGGCTGGACCGTGACCGGGCGCGGCCAGAAGTCGCGCAGGAACGCGTTGCACGTGAGCTTCGGCGTGCCGTTGACCATCATCCCGCAGCTGCCGCAGATTCCCATCCGGCACGACCACCGGTAGCTAAGGCTCCCGTCGATGTGCGCCTTGATGTGGTTGAGCGCGTCGAGGACGACCATGCTCTCGTCGAAGAAGGGGACCTCGTACGACTGGAGGCGCGGCTCCTGGTCTTTGTCCGGATCGAAGCGAGTGGCGCGGATGGTGATCGTCTTGTCGGGCATCGCTCAGTAAGACCTCGCCTGTGGCTGGAAGTGTGTGATGTGGACTTCGCTGTACTCGAGCCGGGGCGCCAGCGTGTTGGTGTGGAACGCGACGGTGTGCTTGAGGAACTGTTTGTCGTCGCGCTCGGGGAAGTCTCGACGCGCATGGGCGCCGCGCGACTCCTCGCGGGCGAGCGCCGCAAAGACCATCACGGAGCTCACCTCGAGCATGAAGTCGAGCTCGAGGGCGGCCACGATCTCGGTGTTGAAGGTGCGGCTCGAGTCGTCGATCTTGACCTTCTCGAACCGCTCGCGCAGGCCGCCGAGGTTGCGCGCCAGCCGCGACAGCCCGTCCTTGTTGCGGAACACGCCCGCGCCCGCGTCCATCTCGCGCTGCATCTCCTCGCGGATGGGTCCGATGCGCTCGTTGCCGCCCTTCTTCTCGAGGTACTCGGACTCGACGCGACGCGCCTCGTCCCAGAGCATGGCGGCTACCGGGTTGGCGGTCGGGGCCTTCGCGCTCGCCGCGTGGTGCGCCGCGGCGCGACCGGCGGCGGCGCCGAACACAAGGCACTCGGACAGCGAGTTGGAGCCGAGCCGGTTGCCGCCGTTGAGGCCGACGTTGGCGCACTCGCCGGCGGCGTACAGGCCGAGGATCTCTGTCTCGCCCGAGATGTTGGCGTCGATGCCGCCCATCATGTAGTGCTGAACCGGCCGCACCGGGATGGGGTCGTGGACGATGTCGATGCCGACGAACTCGCGTCCCAGCTCACGCATGAACGGCAGCTTGCGGTCGATCACCTTCTCGCCGAGGTGGCGGACGTCGAGGTGCATGTACTTGCCGTGGGGGCCCTCGAAGCCGCGGCCCTCCTCGAACTCGGTGATCATCGCCCGGGAGATGATGTCGCGCGGCCCGAGCTCCATCTTGTTGGGGACATAGCGCTTGAGGAAGCGCTCCCCCTCGTTGTTGAGGAGGTAGCCGCCTTCGCCGCGCACCGCTTCGGTGATGAGGATGCCGGTGAACGGCAAGCCCGTCGGGTGGAACTGGACCATCTCCATGTCCTGCAGGCCCGCCCCGGCCCGGTAGGCGAGCGCCATCCCGTCGCCGGTGCAGATGTTGCCGTTGGTGGTGAAGGCGTAGACGCGGCCAAGACCGCCTGTCGCGAGGATCACCGACCTGGCCGTGATGGCGTCGAATCGCCCGGTGCGGATGTCGAGCGCGACCACCCCGACGCAGTGGCTGTCCTCGACCAGAAGCTTGGTCACGAAGGCTTCGTCGTGGCGCGTGATCTGGGGGTACTTGAGGCTGGTCTGGAAAACGGCGTGGAGCATGTGGAAGCCGGACTTGTCGGCGGCGAAGCACGTCCGCCAGGTGGTCATGCCGCCGAAGGGACGCACGGCGATCGAGCCATCGGCGTTGCGGCTCCACGGGCAGCCCCAGTGCTCCATCTGGATGATCTCTGTCGGCGCTTCGCGCACGAACGCCTCGACCACGTCCTGGTCGGCGAGGTAGTCGGAGCCCTTGATGGTGTCGAAGGCGTGGCTCTCGTACGAGTCGCCCGGGCCGAGCGCGGCCGCGGCGCCGCCCTCGGCGGAGACGGTGTGGCTGCGCATCGGGTAGACCTTGGAGACCAGTCCGACCCTCACCCGCGGATTGGCCTCGACGGCAGCTATCGCTGCCCTGATGCCGGCGAGGCCTCCGCCGACGATCAGGACGTCATAGCTTTCAAAGTCCACTTGGCTTCTGATTCTATTGGGAGCCGTGAGCACGCCGTTCTGGGCGCCGCCGCCCGAGAGGTACCCCGGATCGCTGCCGGCGAGGTGCGACGTCCTGGTGATCGGAGGCGGCATCGCGGGCACGAGCCTCCTGTGGCATCTCGCGCACCGCCGGATCGACGCCGTCCTGGTCGAGCGTCAGCACGTCGCGTGGGGCGCAAGCGGCCGCAACGCGGGGTTTCTGCTCGCCGGCGTCGCGTCCTCGTACGCCGAGGCGGTGCGCCTCTACGGACGGGAGAAGGCGCGCGAGGTGTGGGAGATCACCAACGAGAACCACGACCGCATGGTCGAGGCCGCCCGCGGCCAGGATGTGGGACACCGCCGGCGTGGCAGCGCGGTCCTGCCTTCAGACCAGGAGGAGCGGGCGCTGCTGGTCGAGTCTGAGCAGCTGCTGCGGGAGGACGGGTTTATCGCGCACTGGGACGGGAGGCGGCTGGTCAACCCGCGCGACGGCGAGATCGACCCCGCGGCGATGGTGGCGGCGCTGGCGCGGCAGGCGCGAGCCGGTGTCATCCGCGAGGGCGTGAGCGTCACGGCGCTGCGGCCGCGAGCCAATGAGGTCGTCGTGACCGCCGGCGATGCCGAGTGCGAGGCGGGCGTGGTGATCCTGGCCACGAACGGGTACACGTCCCAGCTCGTACCGGAGGTGAAGATCCAGCCCACCCGGGCGCAGATGCTGGCGACCGCGCCGAGCTCACGCCGGCACGTCGACATGCCGGTCTACTCGCATCACGGCTATCGCTACTGGCGGCAGCTGCCCACCGGCGAGGTGCTGATCGGTGGCTGGCGGGACACCACCCTGGAGACGGAGAAGACGTTCGACGACGAGCCGACACCGGAGATCCAGTCGCTGCTCGAGCGCGCGGTGCGCGGGCTTGGCACCGAGGCCGAGATCACCCACCGCTGGGCCGGCACGATGGGGTTCACGGAGAGCGGGCTGCCGATGGCCGGGCCGCTCGAGGGGATGAAGAACGTCTATATCTGCGCGGGTTTCACCGGCCACGGTATGGGGTTCGCCTTCATGACCGCGATGCAGGTGGCGGAGATGATCTAGGCCGTCGGGAGCGATCGCTCCAGGAACGAGAGCCAGTTGCCGGCCATGATCCCGTCGACCTGGGCCTGGGTGAAGTGCAGGCGCAGGCGGGCGCGGAGCTCGCGGAGTTTGGTCAGGTCGTCGATGGGAGCGTGCTTGGCGTCGAAGCCGCCGTCCAGGTCCGTGCCCAGCCCGACGTGCTCCGGCGAGCCGGCGGCGCGGGCGTGGTGGACGACATGCTTGACCACGTCCTCGAGCGTCGCCCGGCCCGACTTTCGCAGGTGCTGCCGGTAGAAGCTGACGCCGACGATCCCGCCGCGGCGGGCGATCTCGGCCACGGTTTGATCGGTCAGCTGGCGGTCGCCGGGCACCAGGGCGCGAGCGTTGCTGTGGGAGGCCATGATCGGCCCACGCCACGTCGCGAACGCGTCGGCGACGGCCTGGTCGGCCATGTGGCTCAGGTCGAGGATGACCTTTTTCCGGCGCATGGCTTTGAGCAGCTGGTGGCCGAGGTCGGTCAGGCCGCCGGGCGCGCCCGTGCCGCCGCTGTAGCGGGTCCTCCCCCACGCCGGGCCGATGATGCGGACGCCGCGGTCGGTCCAGGCGCCGAGCTGGGAGGGCGCCTCGACCGGATCGGCGCCCTCCATCAGAAGGACCGCCGCCAGGCGGCCCTTGCGCCATCCGCGCGCGTAGGCCGCGAGCTCGTTGCGGGTGCGGAGGAATTCGAGCCCCGACGCCCTGTAGTAGTTGACCTGGGCGGTGGCCATGAGCTGCGCCTCGTGGGCGCTGCTGTAGACGAACCGGGTCCGCATGGAGCGCGTGGCCCGGGCCGGGGCGCAGTAGATGGTCGCGAAGACGAGGCCGACCTCGGCCCCGACGAGCGATGAGCGGCTGACGAGATAGCCCGGCGCCGGCGGCTGGAGGAAGCCTCTCCCGGCCGAGATTGCATTCCAGGCGATGTCGAGGTGGGCGTCGACGATCACGTCTTCGGGAGAATAACTTGCATCTGGATGCTGTATCTCGTAATAATGAATCGGTTCACTATGAATGACACGGAATTGAAGCAATTCAAGCTCGGCGGCTCAGAGCTCGAGCGCGGTGAGGACGGCAAGCTGTACGACCGGACGTTCCGCGCCCTGATGGGCCCGCTGGACGTCGACACGGCTGCGATCGAGGCGCTCACGGCCCTCCGCATGGCGGGCCGCTCCCTGATGCTGCTCCAGGAACGGTGGGCCGAGCAGCACCATCTGAGCTCGGGCCGGCTCGCGGTCATGTTCCGGCTGATGCGGTGCGGCGACACGGCCCTCGGCGACCTGGCCGAGGGGATCGACTCGACGCCGCGGAACATCACCGGGCTGGTCGACCACCTCGAGCGGGACGGCCTGGTCGAGCGCATACCCGACACCGAGGACCGGCGCTCGGTGCGGGCCCGACTCACGGCCAAGGGCCGGGAGACGATCGGCGGCATCTGGAAGGAGGGAATGGCCAACCAGTACGCGCTGGCCGGTGGCATGAGCAAGGAGGACCTGGCGCAGCTGCGACACCTGTGCCTGACGCTGGTGGAAGCCGCCAGAAAGGAGCTGGGGAAATGACCGAAGCGGTCGCGACGCCACAACACATCACTCACGGTCTGTCCAGGGGCAGGATCATCCTGGCCACGGCGGGGACGATGCTCGCGCTGCTGCTCGCGGCGCTCGACCAGACGATCGTCGGCACCGCGATCCCGCGCATCGTCGCCGACCTCAACGGCCTCGACCGTCTGGCGTGGGTGACGACGGCGTACCTCGTGACCTCGACGACCATGACCCCCATCGCCGGCAAGCTCGGCGACCTCTTCGGGCGCAAGCCGTTCCTGCTCCTCGGCATGGTCGGGTTCGTCCTCGCGTCTGCGCTGTGCGGTCTTTCCCAGGACATGACGCAGCTGATCGTCTTCCGCGGCATCCAGGGCGTCTTCGGCGGCGTGCTCTTCGCGACCGTCTTCACGGTGATCGGCGACCTTTTCCCGCCCGAGCAGCGCGGCCGCCTGGCCGGCCTGTTCGGCGCCGTGTTCGGCCTGAGCTCGATCATCGGCCCGACCACGGGCGGCTTCATCACGGACCACTGGAGCTGGCGCTGGGTTTTCGAGGTGAACATCCCGGTCGGCATCATCGCCGTCCTGGTGGTGCTCGCGGGTCTCCCCTACGTCCGCTCCAAGGCTTCGTGGCGGGACATCGACTTCTGGGGCGCATTCAGCCTTGCCGCGGGAATCGTGCCGCTTCTGATCGCTCTCTCGATCACGCGCGACCACGCCTGGACGTCGCCGCAGGTCTCCGGCCTGCTCGCGATCGCCGCCGCCATGCTGGCCCTGTTCATCTTCGTCGAGTCACGCGTGGAGCAGCCGATCGTGCCCCTGCACCTGTTCAAGAACTCGGTCTTCTCGGTGAGCATGATCGTCGGCTTCATCACGGCCTTCGGCATGTTCGGCTCGATCCTCTTCACGCCGCTGGTCTTCCAGGGCGTGCTCGGCATCAGCGCCACCAACTCGGGCGCCCTGATCACGCCGATGATGTTCGGCCTCCTGGGCGCCAGCACCGCCACCGGCTTCTTGATGCGGCGGGTGAAGTACTACCGCTTCCTGGGCACGCTCGGCGTGGCGATCGTGATCCTCGGCATGTGGATGCTCTCCCAGATCACCCCCTCGATGCCCGAGTGGCGCGTGGTCGTCGACCTGATCGTGGTCGGCACCGGGATCGGCGTCACCTTCCCGCTGTACCTGACCGCGGTGCAGACCGCGCTGCCACGCCAGTACATGGGCGTGGCCTCGAGCCAGATCCAGTTCTGGCGCAACCTCGGCGGCACCGTGGGCAGCGCCATCCTCGGCGCCGTGCTCACGAACCGGCTGCCGGACTACCTGGCGGCGCGGATCTCAGCCCTCGGCATCCCGCCGCAGGTGCTGCAGAACCTGCCCAAGACCGGGAGCGCCAACGCGATCCTCGATCCCGGCCTGCTGGCCAGGCTGCCTGGGCCGGTGATCGGCGCCATCCGCAGCGCCCTGGCCGACTCGCTGCACGACATCTACGTCTTCGCCGGACTGGTCCTCATCCTTGCGCTTGTGGCGACGGTCTTCATGCGCGAGGTGCCGCTCAAGTCCGGGCGGGCCGCGATGGGATTCGAGGCGCCGCCGGTCGAGGTCGACGAGGACGAGCGGGAGCAGGCGGTGGCGGCCCGGTAGCGCCCGGTTAAGGCATGTAAGCAGATGCCTCCAAATGTTCGCCAACCGCGCTACAATCGCCGCCGCACGCTGGAGGGTAGTCCGGCACCCATCGTCCGGGCCTCGGCGCGATTACAAGGGGAGGCCTGGATCGGTGACGGTGAGCTTCGTGGATCGGACGTTGACGTGTCGCGACTGCGGGCGGGAGTTTCTTTTCACGGCGGGGGAGCAGGAGTTCTACCAGTCGCGTGGGCTCCAGAACGAGCCCCGGCGGTGCCCGGAGTGCCGGGCCGCGCGCCGGCAGGCGGATGGAAACGGGCGGGCTCGGGTCATGCACGACGTGATCTGCTCGAACTGCGGCAAGCCGACACAAGTGCCGTTCGTGCCCACCGGGGCGCGGCCGGTGTACTGCCTGGACTGCTTCCAGACGGTAGGTAGGCGCTAGAGGGTAGCCCCAGAGGCGGGAGCGGCCCAGCCCCCCGGCTCGTGCCGCCCGCTACGCGATCGCGATCGGCCTTACCGGCGAGCCGGTGGCGCCCCGCATCTTCAGCGGCAGGCACACGAAGAGGAACTCGTAGACCCTGGCCGCAGCCAGCTCCTCCAGGTTGAGGTTCTCGATGATCGGGATGCCCGCGCGCACGAGCAGGAGGACGTGGCCGGGGAGGGTGACCTTCAGCTCCGGGTCGGGCGTCGAGCTCATCACGTCGAAGGCCATGTTGTCCGCGCCCGCGGCGCGCACCCTGTGCTCCACGAGCCAGCGAGAGCCGCCGGCGCTGATCCCGGCCGCCTGCAGGTACTCGTCGGGCCTGGACCAGAGCGAGCCGTAGCCGGTCCGGATCAGGACGACGTCGCCCTCGCGGACCTCGGCGCGAGCGGCCTTCTCGAGGTCGGCGGGCGTGATCGCGTACTCGGGGTCAAGGAGCTTGTCGCCTGCGACGTCGATGAGCACGCCGCGCGCCACGAGCGGCGCCATGGTCTCGATGCCCAGCTTTCTGAACCCGGCCGAGGTCTGCACCCCGTCGTCGACGTGCACGCCTCCATGCAGGGTCAGGTTCTCGGCCTGGTGCGCAAGCGCGTCGATGTGCGTGCCCGAGTGCTCGGGGGTGACGATGATCCCGGACGCGCCGGTGCGCGCCTCGGGCGCGCCGCGGGCGTGGTGGCGATGGAGGAAGTAGTTGAAGCCCGGCGCGTGCGCGGGGTGCGAGGGCGCGCCGGCGTAGCGGAGCTGCTCTAGATCAAAGACGCGCGCCTTCTCGATCGACTCGAGAAGCTGCATTAGTCTCGGTAGCGGTAGACGATGCGGCCCCGAGTCAGGTCGTAGGGCGAGAGCTCGACGCGGATCCGATCGCCGGGCGTGATGCGGATGAAGTAGCGGCGCATGCGGCCGGCGGCGTAGGCGATGAGCTTGTGGCCGCCCTCGACCTCCACCTCGAACATCGCGTTGGGCAGCGCCTGGGACACGACCGCGTCCATGACGACCGCCGGCTCTTTCTGGTCGCCGTCGTCGCGGTCGGCCTTGCGCGCCTTCTCAGGGCGGCGCGGCGCTCGTCGACCTTTGTTTTTGCCCAAGACTCGGAAAGTCTACTGATGCGCCGCTGTCGAGGTCAGCTTCGACTTGATCTCCTCGGCGAGGTCGCTCGCGAGCCGCTCCGAGGCGACCAGTCGATCCAGGGTCTCGATCCAGCGCCGGTTCTTCTTCACGGCGGTCATCATGAGGTCGCAGCCGGCGTCGACCATCCCGTTCTGAGCCATGCCGAGGCCGCCCCAGAAGGAGATCTCGACCATCTCCGGCGCCAGCTCGAGCGCCTCTCGCAGCTTGGCCGCGGCGGTGGCCTGGTCGCCGGCGTCGGAGGCCCTGTCGCCCTCGTTCAAGGCCATGTAGGCGCGCTTGACCCGGAGCAGCCGGCGCAGCTCGCTGTTCGGGTCGGGCGCATCCTCGACGCGGAGCTCGATGACGCGGTCCTCCCAGGAGCGGCCGGTGGGAGCGCCCGTGACGACGAGCATCGCGGCCGACTGCCTGCCGCGGATGTCGCCGCCCTCGGCCTCGGCGGCCTCGAGTGCGGCCAGCATTCGCTCGGGCAGCGGCCCCTGCGTGCTGGTGTAGGCCTCGAACATCGCGTCCCAGACCGTGTCCTTCTCCATCAGGTTTGCCTGCACGGAGAACCCGTCGCCGGTCCGGTGGCCGGCCGCGGGGATGCACTTCGCGCCGGTGTGAGTGGCGACGCCGCCGCTTGCGTCGACGATGCTCACCTGCCGCGACTGCGGCTCGGAGTCGGCGGCGAGCAGGGCCTTGAGCGCCTGCTCGGCGGTGTAGCCGGCCTTCAGGTAATCGAGGCCAAGTGGGCCGAAGCTGACGTTGACCATCGACTGCGTCGCGACCGCGCCGACCCCGGCGATGGCCCAGGGCACGACCGGACCGACCTGGAAGTAGTGCGACTGCACGGCGACGCCGAGCTCACCGGTGTCCTTGTCGCGGGCGACGATCGAGTAGGTCATCGGTCGACGGCTATCGTAAGCCTGCGATGGAGCACTACCAGAAGCCCGACTGGTTCACCAAGCATGTCTTCAACAACTTCGTCGCGACGTGCACGCGTCTCGGCATCAGCGTTTGGGGCTCGCGCGTGCTGCGTGTACGCGGGCGAAAGTCGGGCGAGTGGCGCAGCTCGCCGGTGAACCTGCTCACCTACCAGGGCAACAGATATCTCGTGGCGCCCCGCGGACACACGCAGTGGGTGCGCAACATCCGGGTGGCGGGCGGGGGCGAGCTGGTGCTGGGTGGACGCGTTCAGCGGTTTCGTGCGGTGGAGATTCCAGACGACGACAAGGTGCCGCTGCTGCGCGCCTACCTCAAGCGCTGGTCCTTTGAGGTCGGGATCTTCTTCGGCGGGGTCAACGCCGAATCATCCGACGCCGATCTCCGCCGCATCGCGCCGGACCACCCGGCCGTTCGCGTCGAGCTGCTCTAGCTCACGCCTCGTAGCGGAGCTCCCGCGGCCTGGACGCTTGCCAACGCTCGATCCAGGTGCCCTGGACGTCGGGCTGCCTCTGCTCTCGGGCGAGGGTGCGGACCGCCGACTCGACACGGGCGGTGAACTCGCGCGTTCCCTCCTTGTCCGCCGGCGCCATGGGCTTGCCGATGCGCACCCGCACCTTGCCAGGCAGAGGGATGCGCTGGTGGCGCGGCATGACCTGGAACGCGCCCTGGATGTGCAGGGGCACGACCGGTGTGCCCGTCTCCTTGGCCAGGAAGCCGACGCCGGGCTTGAACTCCTGGATGCGGCCGTCGGGCGAGCGGCTGCCTTCGGGGAAGAGGACGAGATTCCAGCCTGACTTCAGGAGCTGGCTCGAGCTGTGCAGCTGTCCCTGGGCTCCGCCCGTGCGCGAGAAGGGGAACGTGTTGAGGAACAGGCTGACGATGTTGCCGAGCAGGGGGCGCTTGAACCAGTAGTCGGCGGCGGCGGCGACGACGGTGCGGTCGCGCGCCTGGTCGGTGAGCGAGTAGAGGATGAGCGAGGTGTCGGCGTGACTCGAGTGGTTGGCGGCGAAGATCACCGGGCGCTTGAGCTCCCTCACCCACTCCCTGCCCTCGACGCGGGGATGAACCATGGCCTCGGTGAACGGCAGCAGCAGCGCTTGCTGGATCAGGTAGCGGATGCTGCGCACGGGTTCGACGCGGGCCCAGCCCAGGTCGCTGGCGGGCGCGGGCACGACCGCGCCGCGCTCAGGCCATGTGTGCGGACGGGGAGCGTCCCAGTGCCATGCCTTCCTGACGCGCGCCAGGTCACCCAGCGCGCTGCCCGCGATGTTCGCAACCTTCGTCAGCGGGCCCTCGTCGTACCAGGCCAAGTTGTTCGGTGCCGCTACTTGATGCGGTCGCTGACCTTCTTGGTCGCGGACTCGCTGTCGGTGGTGGGCACGTTGAAGGTGATGATCGCGACCTCGAACTTGTCCTTCTGCCAGAAGGCCGCGTAGAAGGACTGGCCGGCGATCGAGAACTCGACGAGCACGGAGTTGTCGCCGAGACCGGTCTCGCCGCCCTGCTTGACCGTCCCGCCGGCCGACTTGATGTTCTCCAGGTCGGAGTCGGACAGGTGGAAGTCCTTCTGGTGGACCTTGAAGTTGGCGGACGCCGAGGCCTGGTCTTTGAAGCGGATGGTGTAGATCTGCGCGACCTTGCCGCTTGGCGTGTCGGCGCCGAATTTGCCGCAGTCCGAGGAGCTTGCGGCGTAGACGGCGACGTAGGTGTCGTTGGCGCCGGCGGCCTTCAGGTCGTCGAGGTCCTTCTTGTCGGTGTCGTACTGGGAGGGGTCCTTGTCCTGCTCGGCCTTCAGGTAGTTGTCCCAGGTGCCGCTCTCGGGGCACTTCTGCATGCCCGCGAAGTCGCTCGAGTTGGAGCCGACGGTCTCGGCCGAGGTCTCCTGCGCAACGCCTCCGCCGCCACCCCCTGAGGGGCCCCCGCACGCAGAGATCAGCAGCAGCGCCGCCGCGAGAGCTGTGACGCGGTTCAGGGGGCTCACTCCACCTCGCAAAGCATTATCGGCGGGGTGCGCAGGTGGGTGACGCTGGGGTAGCGGCCGACGGTCTGCTCCGCCATCTCCAGGGCGTCCTCCAGGGTGGTCGCGCATTTGAAGCCGAGGCGATGGACGACCTCGCGGTCGCCGCCGACGATGATGATGTCGCCCGCGTGCTCCATGGCGTGCGCGGCCCAGTACCAGGCATAGAACGGGTGCGCGCCGTGGTAGGCGTGCGAGCGGCGGTAGAGCTGCCGGAACCATGGATCTTCGGCGAAGCGCAGCTCGTACCTCTTCTCGATCTCGCCCGGATCTTTGGTGTCGGCGAGCCCTTACGCAGCACCGGTTGCTTGCGATAGAAGTTGAAGAGGTAGCCCGCGCCCATGCACACGACAAGCACCGGGTTCATCGGCGAGTTGACGTT
Source organism: Chloroflexota bacterium (assembly GCA_005889135.1). Classification (GTDB taxonomy): domain Bacteria; phylum Chloroflexota; class Dormibacteria; order Dormibacterales; family Dormibacteraceae; genus 40CM-4-65-16. The sequence goes on along the minus strand of VBEK01000152.1, from coordinate 46,193 downwards.
GTAGGGACCGAGGTAGGGGACGCCGATGGTCACGATGTCGGTCTGTCCCTCCACCTTGACGGCGATCTGCTTGTTGACCGCCTCGAGCGTCTTGTCGTGGACCGCATCGACCTGGCCGGCGTTGACGGCGGTGAGGCCGTAGGGCGCACGCATGGCGTGGAACACGTTGCGCTTGAACGCCGGCGGCGCGAGGTCGGTCATCTGCTTGGTGGCGAGGAACATCGCCTGGTCCTGGGCCGTCCAGTCGGTCTCGCGCTTCTGCATGAAGTTGGCGATCGCGGGAAACGCGTGGTTGTTCACTGTGGTCTCGATGTGGAAGACGCGCACGGTGTCCTCGATGAGCTGTCCCTGGCGGATGCAGGAGTGATGCAGGGCCGAGTCGGGGGGGTTCATGTACGACCGCGAGCCGAGCAGAGTCTTGACGTTGTGGTGGGCCCGGATGCTGCGGTAGGACGCGAGACCAGTCGACATCGACTTGTGCCCACCGTCCATCGGCACAAGCGTGAGGTTGACGTAGATGACGAGGTCGGACTCGGCCGCGCGCCGGTTCAGCGTCACCTCCTCGCCGGCCGACGTCTTGCCGACGTAGACGTTGTTCTCCGGGTCCTCGCCGTCGTGCTGGTAGAGACGGTCGGGGTGGAACGTCGAGAAGATCCGCTCTCCGACGATGTGGCGCAGCTCGTCCTCGGTCATGCGTCGGTGGAGGCCAAGCGCGGCGATGATGTGCAGATCGTCGACGCCGGCCTCGGCCGCCATGTCGATGACCTCCTCCATCACCAGCTGCCGCACGTCCGGCGCCGCCATCGGCGGCAGCGGAAGCGAGAGATCGTCGAAGGCGATCGTCAGCTTCATGCCCCGGCGCAGCAGCGACTTGAGCGGGTCGTCCTCGAGCGGCTTGCCCAGCGCGCGCTTGATCGCGCGTTCGGGATGTGCGATTGGCTCCAGTGGATCGGGCGGGTACACGATGCGCGCGCCGAGCGGAAGCTTCTCCAGCCGGATGCCTTCGCCGAAGTGGAACAGCACCGGCGGCGTGTTGCGATCGACCTCGATCACCGCACCCGGTCGTGGCACTACGCTTTCAATCCTCGCAGGTCGAACGCGACCTTCACCGCTCCCAGGCGCCCCGCGCTCATCGCGTACTCGATCGCGTCGCGGTAGTCACCTAGACCAAATAGTGGACCGGTGAGCGACTCGAGCTTCATCTCCAACGCCGCCTCGAGCGCGAGCTCGAACGTCTTGCGCCCCTTGCGCTTCGGCTCCAGACCGTACGCATACGCGCCGGTCACAGTCAGCTCGCGCTGCCAGATCGGCGCCCAGTCGACCTTCTCCTCGCCCGGCATGCCGACCGCCACCACGGTTCCGCCCTCGCGCGTGAACCGCACCGCGTCGTTCAGGCTGGCGGCGCGGCCGACGCACTCAAACGTCACGTCCGCCCCGCCGAGGAGCAGCGAGCGGTTCATGCCCTCGAGCCGCCGCGCCGAGGTCGCAAAGCGCACGCGCTGGAAGACCTCCGCGGGCGCCACCACCTGGTCCGCGCCCAGCTTGCGGGCCAGGTCTCGCTGCGTCGGGTGCTTGGCGATCGCGATCAGCCGCTTCGGAGGCGTGAACAGGCGCACGGCTGCGATCGTCAGCAGTCCGATCGTGCCCGCGCCTGAGACGACCACGATGTCGTCCTTCGTCGCACCTCCGCGCAGCGCGGCGTGGATGCAGCAGGCAAAAGGCTCGATCAACACCGCAGCCCCGTCGGCAAGCGTCGCGGGCACCGCGTGGATCTGCGACGGGTGCGCGACGAGCACCTCTCCCCAACCGCCACCGGTGTCGGCGCAGTACCCCGTCTGCAGGCCGACCTCGATCGGCCCCTCGGTGACGTTGTAGCAGAGGCCCGGACGGCCCTCCGCGCAGCGCGGACACGGCGGGTCGATGCCCCGCACCACGCAACCAAGTGCCGGTTCGACGACCACCCGCGAGCCGTCGTCCAGCACGCCGACGACCTCGTGCCCGGGCACGAACGGGTACGAGGTCAGCGGGTCGAGGTAGAGCGAGATGTGGCCGCTGATGGCGGCCAGGTCGGAGCCGCAGATGCCGCTCAGCGACGGCATCACCCGCAACCAGTTCGAGGCCGGCAGGACGGGCTCGGGCACGTCGCCGAGCTTGAGCATCGACAGCGACGAGGTCGCGACCTCGGGACGCCCGCCCGCGGCGCGGACGAGCGCGAACGACGGGATCGAGCGGACGTACTGGATCGCTAGCGTCGCACTGCCTCGAGATATTCGGGCGAGCGGGGGTCAGGCATCGGCAGGCGCCAGTTCCCTGGCGCCATCCGCCACCGCTCGATGCGCCAGCCGCGCTGCCCCGCCACCTGCGACAGCCGCGCATCCGGGTTTACCGCGACCGGTGTGCCCACGAGCTCGAGCATCGGCAGGTCGGAGAGCGAGTCCGCGTAGGCAAACGACTCGGAAAGCGCGATCCCGTGGCGCGACGCGTACTCCTCGAGCAGCGCCCCGCGCGCCTCCCCCGCCGGTGGCGGAGACTGCAGGTCGCCCGTCAACCGTCCGTCCTTCAGCAGCAGGTGCGCGCAGTCGACCTCGACCTCGAGCAGCTCAGCGAGGGGCTCGACCACCACGTCGAGCGCACCGGTCAGCAGCAGCACCCGATGTCCGGCGCGTTTGTGCTCACGGATGCGGCGCATGCCCTCGGGATAGATGCGCCGCAGCGTGACCGCGTCCAGCGCCTCCCGCCCGAGCCGGCGCATCACCTCGGGGTCGAGCCCGTCGTACTCGCGGTAGAAGCTGCGCTGGAACTCGGCGCGCGATCGCCGCTCGAGGTAGAACCAGCGCGGCGCCTGGCGAAGCATGCGCGCCATGAACGCCGGCCAGTCCTCCAGCGGCTGGGCGCGCAGGCGCATCCACAGGAAGTACTCGACGACGTTGGTCTCCACCAGCGTGCCGTCGACGTCGAACACCGCCAGCACGTCGCCCCGACCCGTCCGCCGCTCGATCGCCGACCGCACCGACGACGACTCCGCGCGTGGCGCGGTCGAGCCGGTCGGCTGCTTGCCCCGCCGGGCGGCCGTCTCCGCACGCGACATGCGCACGACCGTCGGGAAGTGCACGTCCTGGAAGTAGTGCGTCCAGTCGTACAGCTCGGGGTCGAATGGAAACTTCTTCCGCTCCGCAGCCGGCACCTTCTCCCAGAGCGCTGTCACGTTGCGCGTGTCGAATATGCAGTCGACCTCGGTGTAGACGCCATAAAGCTGGATCAGGTTCAAGCCGCGGTCGAGCCGCTCCCGCTCCTCATTGAGGTCGTCCGACAGAGAGGCAACCGACGCGCCCAGCGGAAGTCGTTCCACCACCCACTGCGCCGCCTCGACAAAGCGCAGCGCCAGCCGCGCCTGGGTCGCGACCTCCTGCCGCGTCGGGAAGGTCCACGACGGCGTTCCAATCGCCTGCCCGTAGCGGTCGCGCAAAGGATTTTCGGTGAAGTACGTACGCGCCTCGTCCGCGACCCGGCGCAGGCGCAGCGGGTTGCGGCTCCCCGACGCCGCGTGGTACACGCGCGGCGTGGAGTCCGCCGGCGGGTTGGCGGCGACCGCCAGCACAGTGTTGACGACGAAGTCCGCGGGGATGATGTCGAGCAGCGAGTCCGGCAGGCCGGAGAAGTCTCTCAGCACGTTGCGCCCGAAGGCCAGGATCAGCGGCTCCGCCATGCGGAATCCCTCGAGCCACCCCGCAAAGGGCTCCGCGAGCGCGCTCTCGATGATCGACGGCCGCACGATCGACAGCGGGACGTCGCCGTGCAGCTCGACCACGGCGTGCTCGGCCATCGCCTTGGTGAACGAGTAGATGTCCGAGAAACCCATGGCGTTGGCGTGGGTGCGCCCGCGCTCCACGAGCCGGTCTTTCACCCACTTCTGGCGCAATCGCTCCGTCGCGCGGGCGACCGCGGGAGTGCCCGCGGGCCCCATGCGCGAGCGCGCCTCGCGCCGCAGGCGGTTCAGCACCTCGGGCCGCCGCGACTCCTCCTCCACGGGCCCGCGCAGCGAGGAAAGCACCTCGGCCTCGTGCCGCCAGTTGAGCCCGGGGTCTAGCGGTGGCTCCTCCCGTACCCGCCCGCGCAGCATGCCGCCGACGTAGGCGGTCGAGACGTGGACGAGATGCGGCCGCGCCCCGCTCTCCCGCACGGCCGTGACCAGCCGCGCCGCGCCCAGCAGGTTGGTCTGAGCTGAAAGGTCGGCGGGGTTGTCGAACTCGACCGCCGCGGCGGAGTGGATGACCACGTCCGACGCCCTCAGCTGGGCGCGACCGTCGTCGGTCAATCCCAATCCGTCGCGGCCCAGGTCGATCTCGACCACCGCCAGCTTGGAGGCGACCAGGGCCGCGAAGCGCTCCTCCCCGAGCTCTTCCTTCAGGCGCTTGAAGGCGGGGCTCGACAGGACCTCGCGCTCCAGACGGTCGGAGGCCGGCCGGCGCGCGCTCGAGCGGATGGCGAGGTTGATGCGCGCGACGTCGGGGATCGACCGCAGGCACTTCTCGACGATCGACTTGCCCAGGAACCCGGTGCTGCCGGTGACCAGGATGGTCTTGCCCCGCAGCGCCTCGACGATCACCGGAACGAGTCTAGTCGGTGACTTCTCCGTGGTTCAGGTGGGGCACCGCGATCACGTCCGAACCCCCGCCATCGCTCCACCCCAGCCACGACGTGGCTGTGGCCCAGAACCAGTAGGTCTGCCCCGCCTTGCCCTGGAACGTCGCCGAGCCCGGGCCGTCGTTGGAGCGCCAGAGGTGGCGGACGCCGTCCCTTGTGACGTAGTAGACGGAGAAGGTCACCGTCGCCGGGCTCGACCAGGTGACGTTGATGGTGGAAGGGTTGGCGGCCGAGGCGGTCGCCGTGACTGAGACGGTGGGCATCGTGATCGGCGCGAAGCGCGGAGCGCCGCCCAGCCAGAGGTTGCCGAGGTCGCGTGCGTAGGGGTCGGCGCCCGAGCCCGACCAGCCGTATGGGTCGACCGGCCCGTTGCCGTTGAGGTAGTACACCCCGAAGTGCAGGTGCGGCCCGGTCGCCGTGCCGGTCATGCCCGAGGTGCCGATGACCTGGCCGCGGTAAACGTACTGGCCCTTGGTGACCGAGATGTTGGCGAGGTGGCCGTAGAACGTCATCAGGCCATTGCCGTGGTCGATCTCGACAGTCTGCCCGCTGAGGCATGTGTGGCAGTTGGGCACGAGCCAGTTGGCGAGCAGCACACGCCCCGGCGCCGCCGCGGCCACCGGCTCGTAGGTCAGGCCGTAGTCGTAGCCGTCGTGGCCCGAGTAGTAGAGGTAGTCGTGGCCGCCGGGGGTCTGCGCGTAGCCCGCGCCGAAGCCAGGGTCGGGCCCGCCGACCGAGGACGACGCGACAGTGCCGTCGTAGCGGCACACCCGCCCGCTGACGTTGTAGTTGGGTCCGCAGTGGTCGAACAGCGACGTGACGTAGTGCGGGCCCATGAAGGGCAGGGTCAGGAACGCGCCGCTCGCGGGCGCCTGGCCGATGTTGGCGGTGCCGTCCTCGATCGGGCCGTACGCAACCTGGCTCGGGTAGGCCCAGCGCGAGTACTTGATCTGCTGGTGGCCGGGCGGCAGCGCCGAGTGCGCCTCCGCGGGGAGCGCAGACAATAGAAACGAACCGAGGGTGAGGACGAAGACAGCAACCCGCATAGCCTTGGTGCCGAGGTTGCTCAACGTAGGGCCGCGCCCCGAACGCACCGCCGGAGATTTGGTTAAGTTTCGCAAATGACGCCTCTGAGCCAGGGGCGCGCCGCCGTGTTCGAGGAGCCGATCGGACCGAAGGGCGTGCGCATTCGCGACCGGCCCAAGACCGACGCTGAGCCCGGCGCCGTGGCGATCGCCGTCCGCGCCGCCTCGCTCAACCACCTCGACCTCTGGCTGGCCCACGGCGCCCAGCGCGTCCCGCCCCCACGCGTGATCGCCGCCGACGGCGCGGGCGTGGTCCACGCGTCGACCGAAGCTCGCTGGAAGCCGGGCGACGAGGTGGTCGTCTACCCCGTGGTGTGCTGCTGGGAGTGCGAATGGTGCCGGCGGGGCGAGAACGTGCGCTGCGTGCGCTTCGGGGTCGTCGGCGAGCACTCGGACGGCACCGCCTGCGAGCTCTTCCACATCGACGCGCGCAACGTCTTCGCCAAGCCCAAAGCGCTGTCGTGGGAAGAGGCGGCCGCGTTTCCGCTGACCTTTCTCACCGCCTGGCGGATGCTGACCACGCGGGCCCGGCTGCAGAAGGGCGAGCAGGTCCTCGTCGTCGGCGCCGGCGGCGGAGTCGCCGTCGCGGCCATCCGCATCGCCCGCCACCTTGGTGCGCGCGTCTTCGCGACCAGCCGCTCGGAGAGGAAACGCCAGCGCGCCTTGGAGATCGGGGCCGAGGCCGCCTTCGACTCCGCCGAGTTCAGCAAGGCGGTGCGGGAGGCGAGCGGCGGCGGCGTGGACGTGGTCGTGGAGTCGGTCGGACCCGCCACCCTCAACGAGTCCATGCGCTCGCTCGTCCCCGGCGGCCGCGTCGTCATCTGCGGCTCGACCACCGGCGTGAAGGCCGAGGTCGCGATGCCCAGGTTGTTCTGGGGCCAGCTCGACATGCTCGGCTCGACGATGGGCAACGCGAGCGAGTTTCAGGCGGTGCTGGACGCGATCGACGCGGGCTTGCGCCCGGTGGTGGACGAGGTCCGTCCGTTGAATGAGGTGCAGGCCGCGCTCGAGCGGCTCGATGCCGGCGAGCAGTTCGGCAAGGTCGTGCTTTCTATGGAGGGGTGACGATGCGGGGGTTCAAGGCGTTTCTGCTTCGCGGCAACGTGGTCGACCTGGCGATCGCCGTCGTCATCGGCGTCGCGTTCGCCGCGGTGGTTGCGGCTTTCGTGAAGGACCTCGTGACGCCTCTGATCGCGGCCATCGGCGGTCAGCCGGACTTCGCGGCTCTCTACTTCACGATCAACAAAAGCAAGTTCCTGTACGGCGACTTCTTCAACGCGATCATCGCGTTCCTCATCATCGCCGCGGTCATCTACTTCCTCGTCGTGGTCCCTTACACGGCGATGGTCGCGCGGTCACGCAGGGAGGCGCCCGCCGACCCGACGACCAAGAAGTGCACCGAGTGCCTGAGCGAGATCCCCAAAGACGCTCGGCGCTGCGCCTTCTGCGCCTCGCCTCAGGCTGCCTAGCGCCGACCCGCCGCCGGCACGACCCAGACCTTGGACGCGGTCTCGTGGCTCAGCGTCACGTCCCGCCCGCCGACGCTGACCCGTACGGTCTTACCTACCTCGTCGGTCTCAGCGATGCTGACCTCGCGCCCGGGCGTCAGCTCCCTCTTGTGGAGATACTCGAGCAGGGGCGGCGCCTCCCTCTCGGCCACCTCGGACACGCGCGTGATCGACGCCCCCTGGCCCGCGGCCAGCGAGGAAAGCCGCACCTCCCCCGGCACCACCTCGGTGTAACCCGGTATCGGGTTGCCGTGCGGACATGTCGCCGGCCGCCCGAGCACCTCGTACAGCCGCCGCTCGACCACGTCGGAAACCGCGTGCTCCAGGCGCGCCGCCTCCGCGTCGGCCGTCACCCAGTCCAGGCCGAGGGCGTCGGTCAGCCAGCGTTCCATGATCCGGTGCCGGCGCACGATCGCCTCCGCCGCCCGCTGCCCCGCCTCGGTCAGCTCGATCTCCTTGCGCCCGTTCATGCGCACGAGGCCGTCGCGGGTCATGCGCCGCAAGCCCACCGCCACCGTCGGCCGGCTCACACCCAGCCAGTCGGCGAGCCGGGCGCTGCGCAGCGGCTCCTTCTCGAACCACATGTAGTAGATCGCCTCGAGGTAGCGCGAGACGACCTCGGAGGGCTCTCTGCTCTCACCATTAGACTTGTCTAATTGCATCTTTTGAGCGTACTAACTTAGGGATGGGACTATGAGCCAGACCAGCGCGGTCCTGCTCGGGGCGCTCGCGGGGGGCACCATCTTTCTCGGCCTGCCGGTGGCGCGCATGCGCGGCCTGCCCAAGCCCGTCCAGGGTTTCCTCAACGCGTTCGCGACTGGGATCCTTGTGTTCCTCCTGTGGGACATCCTGAGCCACGCCGGCGAGCCTGTCGAGGCCGCGATCACGGACGGCCAGCGCGGCCAGTTCGCCGCCATGGCGGTCATCTTCGCCGCCGGCGTCGGGGTCGGGCTGCTGGGCCTCGTCTACTTCAACCGCACCGTCTTCAGCCACCTCCGCCACGGCCACGCCAATCCCAGCGCCCGTTCGCTGTCGCTGGCGATAGCGACCGGGCTCGGCCTGCACAACCTTTCGGAAGGCCTGGCCATAGGCCAGGCGGCACACGTGGGTGCGATCGCGTTCACCGGCGTGCTCGCCATCGGTTTTGCGCTCCACAACATCACCGAGGGCTTTGGCATCGCGGCGCCGATGACCACCGAGCCCAAGCCCGCGACGTGGGGGTTTCTCGGCCTGGCCGGGCTGATCGGCGGCGGTCCGACGTTCATCGGCACCTGGATCGGCTACCTCGCGGGCTCGACCTACTTTTCGGTCGCCTTCCTGGCGGTCGCGGCCGGCGCGCTGCTCTACGTGCTGAACGAGCTGTTCAACGTCGGCCGGCGCATCAGCTCACCGCCGATGTTCGCCTGGGGACTGCTGGGCGGATTCCTGACGGCCTTTGCGACCGACCTCTTCCTGATCGCGACGTCAGGCGCTTAGGAGGCGACCAGGTCGGCCTGGTCCTGGTCCTCAGGGTCCCAGTCGTGCCAGTCGGGGTAGCGCCATCGGAACAGCCGCTCCTGGATCTCGAATAGGCTGTCGAGAGTGTCCTGGACGGCGGTGCTGTCGCGCAGCGGCTCACGAAGGTTGCTCGGCATGCCCTCGACGAGCTCGCGGATCTCGGTCCGCACCGGCTTGGGCACAGTCTTGACGCCGTCGCGGTTCATCTCCTCGAGCCGCCACAGCACCCGGTCGGTGGCCTTGAGCATGCGGTGGAAGGCGTAGCGGCGCCTGATCTCACGCCGGTTGGCGGTCTGCTGCTGCTCGATGCGGGTACTGGTGCGGTCGATCATGGCCAGCTACGTTTCCTAGCTTAGCGGCTGCCGAAAGCCTGTTGAAAGACGCAGTTCTAATACGCATCGAACAGTTGTTCAACCCCGTCGACGCCTGGGGCGAGTTCCGCAAGGGGGCCCGGCACGCCGCGGTCACGTTCGTCCTCTACCGTCAGGCCGGGCGCTGGATGGTGCCCTTTGTGCGCCGTCGCGCCGACCTGCGCGACCATCCCGGCCAGGTCGCGCTACCGGGAGGCGGAGTCCAGGCGGGGGAATCGGCCTGGGCCGGCGCCCAACGGGAGGTTGCCGAGGAGATCGGCGTGCCGGTCGGCCGCCTGGTTCCGCTCGGGGCGGGCGACATGATCTACGCGGCGGTCACCAACTTCTCGGTCGTCCCGTTCGTGGCGTATCTGCCTGACCCCGTCGAGTCCTTCGTCCACGACGTGCGCGAGCTCGAGGGCGTGCTCGCCATCCCGCTCGACCGGCTGCTCGACGACAGCGCCTGGCTGGAGTCGGAGGAGCCGTGGCGCTTCCGCTACCTGGCCCACGAGGAGAGCGTGGTGTGGGGGCTGACCGAGCGGATCGTCTACGGCCTGGCGCCGCGGCTCAGGGAAGCACTCTCCGGAGGTCGAACGACGGATCCTCCAGCTGCGTCCTCGTGACGTTGCGGCGCGCCTCCATCGCGCGCCTGGAACGGGCGACCGTGTGGTGGTCGTTGAAGCCGGCGGCGGCAATCGGCCTCCCGCCCGCCAGGTAAAAGACCGTGAACGGCGGCTTGCCCATCTCCCCGCGGACGACGAGATCGTCCCACGGCAGCCCCGCGCCGACGTACTGAAGGTTCAGGTCGTACTGATCGGACCAGAACCACGGCACCTCCGTGTACGGGGTCGGCGCGCCGGCCATCGTCCTCCCCACTGCGAAGCCCTGGCGCTGCGCGGTCTGAAAGTGCTCGACGCGGATGCTGGTCTCGTAGAGGGGATGGAAGAACCGCGTCACGTCTCCAGCCGCGAACACCCCCGGCGCCGACGTGCGGCCCAGCTCGTCGGTGATGATGCCGGCGTCGACGTTCAGTCCCAGCGCCAGCTCCGTCCGCGGCGCCGAACCGACGGCGACGATGTCGGCGCGAGCCGGTGGATGCGCCTTCAGTCGCAGGTCAACGCCGCGCGAACGATGAACACCTGCGATGTATGCGCCGACCTCCGCGCCCATGACTCGCAGCAGCGGCTGCTCTTCGATCTCGGAGACGCGCACCTCGCAGCCCTTCTGTCGCGCGACCGCCGCAACCTCGCAGCCGATGAAGCCTGAGCCGACGATCTCCAGCGGCATCGCCGCATCGATCGCCGACTTCAGCGCGTCGGCCTCCGCCAACTCCCGTAAGTAGAGACCGTCCGGGAATCCAGGCAGATGGCGGGCGCCTGAGCCCGTGGCGATGCAAAGGAGGTCCCAGCCGATGGTCTTGCCGTCGTCGAGCAGGACTCGGTGGTCGTCGAGACCGAGGTCCCTCACACGCCTGCCGAGCTCCAGGTCGACGGCCAGCTGCCGGTAGTGCGTCGCCGGCCGGAGTGGAAGCCGCTCGCGAGGAACCTTGCCGAGGAGGTACCCCTTGCTCAGGTGCGGCCGCTCGTAGGGTGGAACCCGCTCGGCGCCGATCAGGGTGATGCCGCCCGCAAAGCCACCGTCGCGCAGCCCGGCGCAAACCGCGTCGCCGGCCGGGCCGGCGCCGACGACTACCGCTCGTGTCGTTCCTAACTGGGCTCCCGCGAACTCAGAGCCGAAGGCTCGGAGCTCGAGGGGCCCTCCAGCTCCCGAAGCCGCCGCAGCGACCAGCCGAGAAAGCCGGCGAGCACGGCGACCGCGAACACGTAGGCAACGATGAGATACGTCACGGGGCCATCCTCGGCTCAGGCGCGGTGATCACCTTCACCTCCTCGGCCATGTGCATCCGCTCGTCGCTCAGGGTCTCGATTCTGTAGCGGATCGCGATCAGCACCGCCGCCAGCGCCAGCGTGCAGGCCATCGTGAGCAGAAAGGTCGCGAGCATCTCCGGCGGCAGCGCGTCGTTGACCACGACGGGGCCGGGGTGCTGCGTCCTCCACCAGGTGACGCTGAAGTGGACGACCGGCACGTCGACGAAGCCGAAGATCCCTACCACGGCGGCGATGCGCGCCGCCTGGCGGCCGGGGTCGGCGAGGCGGCGCACCAGCAGGTAGCCGGCGTAGATCATCCACAGCACCAGGGTCGAGGTGAGTCGCGCGTCCCACGTCCAGTAGGTGCCCCAGATCGGCTTCGCCCACAGCATCCCCATCACCAGCGTCACCGTCGTGAACACAACGCCAACCACCGCGCCCGCGCGGGCGAAACGATCGGCCACCAGACTCTCGCGACGCAGATAGACCAGCCCGCCGATGAGGACCACAGTGAAGCAGCCGTAAGCCGCGATCGCCGAGCTCACGTGCAGGTAGAAGATTCTCTGCACAGGTCCCTGGAGGTAGTCGGTCGGCGCGTAGAGGAAGATCGCGGCGCCCGCGACCAGCATGAGAGCGACGGCCCCCGCCGCCCACCTCTCATGGCGGCTCATTCGTCCAGCACGAAGCGAGCGGCGAGGGAGGTGAGCACCACGAAGAGTATGTCGAAGTCGAGCAGCAGACCCATCGCCTCCTGGTAGCTGCCTGGCAGCCCCATCGCCGACTGCACCGCCTGCCCTCCCGCGACGATGAACGGGATCCACAGCGGCAGCGTGAGCAGCGGCAGAAGCAGCTCACGCGCGCGCACCCTGGCGACGATCGCCGCGAACAGCACGCCCAGCGCGGCCATGCCGACGGTCGCCAGCAGCACCGCTGCGACCACGTCGCCGCTCAGCGGCGTGCCGAAGAAGAGCGTCAGAGCGGGCAGGAGCACGACCTCGCACAGGACGAGCAGCACCGTCGCCGCCATGGCCTTGCCGGCGAAGATCGCGACAGGCGAGGCGGGAGTCATGAGCATCGCCTCGAGCGAGGCCTGCTCGCGCTCCGCGGCGAACGTGCGGCCGAAGGCGACGAGGCCGGCGAAGACAAGCGCGAGCCACAGGATCCCGGGGGCGATCGCGCTCGCGTTGTGCGTGTCGACCTGGAAGCCGAAGTTGCCGATCAGCAGGGCAAGGACGACGAACTGCGCCAGCGCCGGCACCAGCTCGCGCGTGCGCCACTCGGACTTGAGGTCCTTGCGGGCGACCGCGATCGCGACGCGAACAGGGTTCATGTCACGACGTGCAGGCGCGTCGCCGTGCCGTGCGAGCGGCCGTGCCGCAGCTCGAGGGTGCGCTGGCACAGGCGGTTGGCGAGGGCTCTGTCGTGAGTAGCCATGATCACGGTCTTGCCCTGCATGACTCGTGTCAGGAGCTCGGCGGCGTCCTCGCCCAGGCTCGCGTCGGGTTCGTCGAGGACCAGGAGGCGCGGCTCGTGCAGGATTGCGCGCGCGATCGCAAGGCGCTGCTGCATACCGCGCGACAGCTGGTCGGCGCGGCGGCGCGCGACCGAGGTCATGGCGACGATGTCGAGCGCCTCCTCGACGCGCGTGCGGCTGACCTCCTGGAGGTCGCAGAAGAACTCCAGGTTCTCGACCGCCGACAGCGCGGGGTACAGGCCGGGAGCGTGGGCGAGGTAGCCGACGTGGTGGCGCAGCCGCCGCTTCTCGCGGAAGGCGTCGAGGCCCGCGATCTGCAGCCGGCCGGCGGTCGGCCGCAGCGCAGTGGCGAGGACGCGCAGCAGCGTCGTCTTGCCGGCCCCGTTGTCGCCCAGCACCGCCATGTGCTCGCCGGTGTCGACGACCAGGTCCACGCCCTCGAGCACGAGCTCGCGCCCGAACCAGTGCGTCAGGCCGTTGGCGACGACAAAGCTCATTCGGGCGGAGTCTTGATCAGCGGCCAGAGCACGAATGGCCCGGCGAGAAACAGCAGGATGGTGGCGACGATGATGGCCATTGCCCCTATGCCGGCAGAGTAGCCGCTGCGCGGCGTCTTGCCAACTCCGCGTCCATCGCCCCCACGTTGCCCAGCAACACGCCCAGGATCAGCACGGCGCCGCCGGCCCAGATCCAAGTCACCAACGGGTTGACGAAGACCCGGAACGCCGCCCTCCCATCCTCATCCATACCTGCCAGGACCACGTAGACGTCAGCGACCGGCGTGGTCGTGATCGCCACGTGGGTCAGCGCCTGGCCCCCCAGGCCGGCGTAGACCGCCCGCGACGGCTCGAGCGTCTGGTCGCCGAACCTGATCGACGCGACCAGCTCGGTATGGTCGCCGGCGTCGCGCTGCTCCGAACCTGTGTAAATAAGCGTGTACCCCGCGACCATCGCCTGCTCGCCCGGCGCCAGGGCGACATCCCTCTCCTGCTGGCCGAGCTGCGAGGCGGCGATGCCGGCGGCGACCACGGCGAGGCCGAGATGCGCCATGTAGGCGCCGAAGCGCCGGCGGCGCGCGATCACCGAGGCGGGGCTGCGCCTCAGCGCGCGGCCGTACTCGGTGAAGACGGTGGCGGCCGCGGCGGCGGCGAGGGGCAGCGCCAGCAGCAGGGGCGCCGACCTGACGCCGGCGACGGCAAGCGCCAGCAGCACCGCAATCGCGGTCAGGGCGGGCCAGCGCAATGCGCGCAGCGACGGCCTCCCCGCCTGGCGCCAGGGCAGTAGCGGCCCCACCGCGAGCAGCGCCAGCAGGGCCGCCAGCAGTGGGCCGGCCGCGCGCTCGTAGTAGGGAGCTCCAACCACTCGCTCCAGCCCGAACATCCCTGAGACCAGTGGCAGCAGTGTTCCCCAGAAGACGACCGCGATGACGCCGATCAGGAGCATGTTCTGGAGGACGAAGGCGCCCTCGCGCGACACGGGCTCGGCGGGGCGCGTCGCCGGCGCGCCGCCCAGCGCCGCCCGGGTCGCCAGCAGCACCGCCGAGAACGCGATGCATGCGCCCAGGAAGCCCAGGAACCACGGCCCGATCGCGCTGATCGCGAACGTGTGCACCGAGGGCACGACTCCGCTGCGGACGATGAAGGTCCCGAACACGACGAGCAGGAACGCAAGCATGACGAGGCCCAGGTTCCAGCCCCGCAGCCGGCCGCGCCTCTCCTGCACCTGGGACGAGTGCAGGTAGGCGGTCGTCGCCAGCCACGGCATGAGGGCCACGTTCTCCACCGGGTCCCAGCCCCAGTAGCCGCCCCAGCCGAGCACGTGGTACGCCCACCACATGCCGAGCAGCAGGCCCGCGGACTGCAGGCCCCATGCGACGAGCGCGAATCGCCGAGTGTGCCGGATCCACGCCGCGTCGCTGCGGCCGGCGAGCAGGGCCGCGCTTGCGAACGCGAACGGGACGGCGAACGCGGCAAAGCCCGCGAGCACCACCGGCGGATGGATGAGCATGCCCCCGTCGCGCAGCACTGGATTGAGCCCCAGACCGTCGGGCGGCGTCACCGAGAGGAGCTCGAAAGGGCTGGCGACGACCGCGAGGACGAAGAGGAAGAACGTGATGATCGCAGCCAGGATGCCCGCGGCATAGGCAGCGACCCGGCCGCCGAGCGCGCCGCTCGCGACCAGCGACGCGCTGCCGAGGAGGCCGAGGATCAGCGTCCAGTAGAGGAGCGACCCCTCCTGGCCACTGTAGAACCCTGCCGCCAAGAGCGCGACGGGAGTCGATATGTCGGTGTGCTCGGCCACGTACGCGAGTGAGAAGTCGTGCGTCAGCAGCGCTGTCTCGAGGGCGATGGCCGCGAGCACCGTCATCGCCGTCGCGGCGTAGAACGCCCTCCGCCCGACCTGGACGAAGAGGTCGCTCTCGCGCCAGCCGGCCCAGAACGACAGCAGGGCCGAGAAGCCCGCGAGCACGAGCGCGGCGAGCAGGGCGCCTGCGCCCAGATATCCCAGGATCAAGAGGTGTAGGGCTGGGTCGCGAAGCGCGACGGGCATTTAGCCAGCAGCGTCCTGGCGTGGAACACGCCGTCCGCGCCCATCCTGCCCTCCGCCACGACCGTGATCCCGGGTCGGAAGATGTCCGGCAAGGTGCCCGTGTACTCGACGGGCATCGCGGCCGTACCGTCCTTCTCCGTGAACATGACGTGCAGGCCGCCGTCCGTCCTGACCACGTCGTCCTGCACGACACCCGCGACGCGCACGTCACCGCCCGGCTGGTGCGCGTGCAGCTCCGAGACCGTCAGGTAGTACTCGGCCGAGCCGCCCGACGCGGTGTAGATCAGGTAGGCCACGCACGCCACGACGACTGCCACCGGCGCGCCCCACCTCAGCGCGACGCTCACGTCGTGATCAGCTCGAGGTAGTGGTCGAGGGTCGGGCGGTCGAGCGGACCGACGAACGACGCCACTACGATCCCCTGCTTGTCAATGAAGAACGTCGTGGGCAGGCCGGCCACCCCGTACGACTGGTACGTGCCGAGCACGATGGGTCCCGCCGGGTAGGGGTGCGGATGGTTCTTCTCGAAAGACTGGTAAGCCGCGTACGTGTCCTGGTTGTTCGCGCCGACGAACCGGACGTCGCCCTTGACCTCGCGAGACGCTTGCGCGAGCACTCCGCCCTCCTCGATGCATGGTCCGCACCAGGAGGCCCAGAAGTTCAGCACCACCGGGCTGCCCTGCAGCTCCCTGATGCGCACGACGTCGCCCGAGGCCGGCTTGATGCCGAGCTGGGGCGCGGTCTTGCCGAGCACCGGCGGGTTGGACAGCGCTGCGTGCCGCAGCCCCCAGGCCAGCGAAAGCATCAAGATCGAGGCGAGCACGATCGCCACGGCCCCGATCGCGATCGAGCGGCGAGACATCCGTCTGGGAGTCTAGTTAACTCGGGAGAGCGTTCGCGGTCGCGATCCGGGCGTACAGGCGACCACTCGGCTTGACCGTGCGCTCGAGCGTCTTGCGGTCGACGGCGATCAGCCCGAACTTCGGCGTATAGCCCCGCGCCCACTCGAAGTTGTCCGTGTTCGTCCAGTGGAAGTACCCACGGACGTCGACTCCGTCCTGGATGGCGGCGTGCACGTACGCAAGCAGGTCGGGCAGGTAGCGCTCGCGCACGCTGTCATCTCCGGTCGCGATCCCGTTCTCGGTGATGTAGACCGGCTTGCGATACGTCTTCAGCTCGCTCAACACCTCACGCATCCAAGCCGGGTTCGACGGCCACCCCATGTCAGTCACCGGCACGTTCGGAGGGTTGAAGCGGCGCACGAACTGGTCCTGTGGCCGGCGCGGATCGAACGCGCACATCTGCCCCCAGTAGTGCGCAAGGCCGATGTAGTCGCTCGTCGCCTCCACGATCCTGGCCAGCCGGCCGCGGCCGGCGGGCCAGCGGTCGGTAACCGCCTGCGCCGCCGCGGCGGCCAGGCGGTCGCGCCGCGCTCGCGACGCGGGCAGGAAGAGGAACTTGTGGTGCGACAGCCCCACCGGCGTGTCCGGCCAACGCCGCTTCAGGGCGCGGTACGCGAGCTCGTGCGCGCGGCGCATGTTGCGGGTCACTCGGTACTGGGCGGCGAGGTCGCCGTGGCGCCCCGGAGGAAACTCGCCGGTGATCCATCCGTTGGCGCCGTAGATGCTCGGCTCGTTGAGCGTGCACCACATGCCCACGAGGTCGCCGAGCTCGTCGCCGACGCGGTTGACGAATGGGAGGAACGCGCGCGGCGAGTCTGACGTCGTCCAGCCACCCTTGCGGACGAACCACAGCGGGTTCGTGAAGTGATGGAGCGTGACCATCGGCATGATCCGCTGCTCGCGCAGCTCGCTCAGGACGTCGCGGTAGTGCCGGATCTGGCGCGAGTCGAACGTGCCCTCGGAAGGCTCGATCCTCGACCACTCGATCGAGAGCCGGTGCGCGTTCTGGCTCATGTCGCGCAGCAGGGCGAAGTCCTCGCGGTAGCGGTGATAGTGGTCGCAGGCGATCGCCGAGGTGTCGCCGTTGGCGATGTGTCCCGGCTGCTGCTCCCACTCCCACCAGTCGCAGTTGCGGTTGTCGCCCTCTACCTGGTGGGCCGCGCTCGAAGTTCCCCAGAGGAAGCCTCGGGGGAAGCGACGCTGCCCCTCTCCCCTCGGGGTGAGGGGTTGGGGGTGAGGGTTCAAGCCGCGGCGCTCGCCGGCCTGTCGACCCGCGGCGCCGGGATGTACTCCCACACCTTCGGCGTCTCGCCGTCCATGTCGAGCTGAAGCATCCCCGCGCGCTCCATCGACTTGCGGTGCAGCTCGCGCTCGTTCTGCGGCCGGCCGTCGAGCAGGATCCACGCCGCGTTGAGGGGATCGGCGTGGCTGACGATCGCCGCCGCCTCGCCCGGGTGCTGGGTGGCGACCCGGCGGGCGACGTCCAGGATCCGCTCGCCCATGGCCTCTATCGTCTCGTCGCCCGGGAGCATCCCGCGCCTGGCCTTGTGCACCACCCAGAGCGGTCGGCGGACCGGGACCTGCCAGTACGGAACGCCCTGCAGGTAGCGCGAGAACTCCGCCTCGGTGAGCTTGGGGTCAGCCTCGAGCTGAGGCGGCGGCGAAAGCTGGGCGGCGATCATGTCCGCCGTCTCCCTCGCCCGGTCGAGCGGGCTGTGGACGATGAGGTTGATCCCGGCCGGTCGCAGGCGCTCCCCCAGGGCCGCCGCCTGGGCGCGGCCGCGGGCGCTCAGGGGAAAGCCGGCGAGATGCCCGTAGAGGACCCGATGCGGGTTCTCGACGTCCGCGTGCCGGATGAGAAAGAGCCGGGTGATGTGAAGAGGCTACCGGCGGTAGGCGCCGACGGTCGTCCGGTTCGTCCCGGCCGAGCGGCCGGAATCCAGGGCCTGGTAAGCCTCGCGGAGGAGGTTGCCCGTGTACTCGCGGCGGTTCATCACGCCGGCCTCGTCCATCGGGCGGTAGTTGGCGTCGATCGTCGCCGCCCCGCAGCTGACGGTGATCCGGTTCCACGCGCCGGTGGTGCCGAAGTCGTGGGAGGCGATGGAGCGCCGGATCTTGTCCGCCGCCAGCGCGGCGCCCTGCTCATCGGTCTCCGGCAGGACGATCGCGAAGTGCGGCGACCCGTCCATCTCGAGGAAGCCGACGGTGTCGGTGTCCCGGATCGCCTGGCCAAGGCGCTCGGCCATCTCTCGGAGCAGGGCCTCGACATGGACCTGGTCCAGCTCCCTGTGGATGTGCTCCGCGTGGTCGAGCTCGACCAGCAGCACCGAGAGCGGGCGGTGGTAGCGCACGGCCCGGTTGGCCTCCTGGCCGACCAGGGCGTTGACGAACTTGGAGTTCCAGATCCCGGTGGTCGAGTCCACGACCCCGAAAAGGGGGCTCGAGGAGCGGTCGATCTGGCTGTGTCCGCAGGTCGGGCAGTACTGAGAGGTCTCAGGCACCTCGGAGCTGCAGTACCAGCAGGTGGACACGACCCGCGAATTCTAGGCGCGGGGCCTGGCTAAGCGTGTCGAGTTCAGAATTTGGCTGGATGGACCAGGGAGAGCTGTTCCCAACCCCTGCCGGCTCGGAGCCCCAGGCGCCGCTGGCCACCCGCCTTCGGCCGAAGAAGTTCGAGGACCTGGTGGGCCAGCGCGAGGTGGTGGACGTCCTCCGCCGCCTGACCAGGTCGGGCAACCTGCCCAGCATCATCCTGTGGGGTCCTCCCGGCAGCGGCAAGACGACCCTGGCGGGCCTGCTCGCCACCGAGACCAGCGCGAGGATGGTCGCGATGTCGGCGGTCACGGCCGGTGTCGCCGACCTGCGCAAGGTCGTGGCCGAGGCCAGGCTCCACCGCCGGGCGGGACTGCGCACGGTCCTGTTCATCGACGAGATCCACCGCTTCAACAAGGCCCAACAGGACGCGATCCTGCCCCACGTCGAGGACGGCACCGTGACCATGATCGGCGCCACGACCGAGAACCCTTCCTTCGAGGTCATCTCTCCGCTTCTGTCGCGCAGCCGCGTTTTCCGGCTCGAGCAGCTCGACCACGACGAGCTGAGGCAGGTCGTGGAGCGCGGGCTGGAGGAGCTGAAGACAAGCATCGCGCCCGATGCCCTCGACGGCCTGCTCGAAGTCGCCCGCGGGGACGCGCGGGTGGCCTTGAACGGCCTGGAGGCCGCCGCGGCGCTCGCGGCCGATGGCGGCGACATCACGCTCGACCAGGTCGAGCGAGCTCTGCAGCAGCGCCACCTCCTCTACGACCGCGCCGGTGACCAGCACTACGACATCGTGTCCGCGCTCATCAAGAGCGTCCGCGGCAGCGACCCAGACGCGGCGGTGTACTGGATGGCGCGCATGCTCGAAGCGGGCGAGGACGTGATGTTCGTCGCCCGCCGCCTGGTCATCCTCGCCGCCGAGGACATCGGCCTCGCCGACCCGCAGGCGCTGCCCGTGGCGATCGCGGCGCAGCAGGCCGCGCACTTCGTCGGCATGCCTGAGGCCGTGCTGCCGCTCACCGAGGCGGCGCTCTACCTCGCCCTGGCGCCGAAGTCGAACTCCGCGCTCACTTCGTACGGCGCGGCGCGCGAGCTCATCCAGGAGACCGGCAACGAGCCGGTGCCGATGCATCTGCGCAACGCGCCCACGGGGCTCATGAAGTCGATGGGCTACGGCCGCGGCTACCAGTACGCGCACGACTACGAAGGCGGGGTCGCGTCGAGCCAGGTGCACATGCCTGAGAAGCTGAAGGGCCGCAAGGTCTACGAGCCGAACCCGCGCGACCGCAAGCCGGGAAAATAAACCGTTACATGGCGCCCCGCCCGATAGGGATAGTCGCGACTATCCGTGCATCTCATACTCCAAAAGCCCCGTTAGTCGCGACTATCGATGCATCTCGTGCTCCAAAACCCGCGTTAGTCGCGACTATCCGTGCGGCTGGCCGCCTTGGCTGACGCCCTCCTCATCTTCAAACCGGACTCCGCCTATCGCCTTGCCGCGCGCGCCGGCATCTGGGGATGGCTGTCGTCGGAGCGCGACTGGAAGATCGAGTCCCTGGAGTGGTTCCAGCCGCCCGCATCGCTGATCGAGAGCCATTACGACTTCCTCCAGGGCCGGCCGTTCTTTCCGTGGCTCGTCGACTTCATGACCGCGCTCCCGGTCGTGGTCGGTCGCGTCAGCGCGTCGGCGCAGGCGCTGGGCGTGATGCGCTACGACCTCGGCGAGACGCAGATCGCTAAATCCCGCCCCGGCTCCCTGCGCGAGCGCTACGGCATCTACGGCGGGCTCAACTGCCTGCACCTCTCCGACGCCGCGGCGACTGGCAAGGCCGAGGTGGAGAGATGGTCGAAGCACGTCCAGCTCGACCAGGTCAAGGTCCACCTCGAGGAGTCGAGCCGCAAGCCGGACCACACGTTTCATCTGCGCTCGCTCGCGACCCAGGTCGCGAACGATGTCCACAGGGGGAGCGCGTCGCGGATGATCCGCCAGCTTCTCGCCGAGGAGACCGAGCTCGACGGCGAGAAGCTCGAGGCCCTGGACCGGATTACGCTGGGGGCTCTGGCTTAGGCTCCGGCGCCTTGCGGCCGCGGATGATCACGGGCTTGGTGAAGAGCTCCGAGTTCGGCACCACGACCACGTCGCCCGCCTCGCTCTCCAGCAGCGTGACCCGCAGGCGCACCTCGCGGATCGTGCCCTCGTGGCCGTCGAAGCTGATCCTGTCGCCGACACGAAGGTGGCGCTCCAGGAGCACGTAGTAGCCCGAGACGTAGTCCTGGAGCAGCTGCTGCAGCCCCAGCGCGGCCACGATGGTGGCCAGGAGGAGGCCGAACAGGGTGACGTTCGCGTTCTGGGCGGTGTAGCCGAGAGCGGCGAAGATCCCGACCATGACCACCACGCCGGTGGCCACGCGCCGCCCGAGGACGACCATGTCGCCGCGGACGTGGCGCTGGCGCAGCTGCTGCGCCACCAACCGGGCGATGAACCAGGCCCCGAGCCCGGCGACGAGAAGGATGACCACGTCGACGATCGCGCCGACGACCGGATCAGGGAGCGGGATGTTCCAGCCGCCGATGCTGGCGGCCGGCGTCATTCTTCGGTCTCGGCTGCTTCGCCCTCTGCCGGCGCCTCGCCCTCGGCGACGGCCTCGCCCTCGGCCGGAACGGCGGCCTCGGCGGCGGGGATCTCCTCCTCGATCTTCAGCTCGCGCTTGTGGACGATCTTGACCACCAGCTCCTCGGGATCGTCGAGGACCGTCACGCCCGCGCCGACCTTGAGGTCGGAGACGCGGAACTCGGCGTCGATCTCCTCCAGCGGCGTGATGTCGACCTCGAACGCCTCCGGAATCTCCGTCGGCAGACACTCCACGCGTACCGAGTGCATCGGCTGCAGCACGTCGCCGTCGCCTTGCTTCACCGGAGCGGACTCGCCGACGATGTGGATCGGGATCTCGACCTGGATCTTCTCCTGCAGGTTGACCTGGTAGAAGTCGACATGGATGGGCCCCTGGCGGCGGGGATGGGTCTGGATCTCGCGGACCAGCACCTTCTCCGTGCGATCGCCGTCGAGCACCAGGTCGACGAGGTGCGTGCGGCCCGACTTGACGAACACCTTCTGGAACTCGAGGCGGTCGAGCGTCACCGGCACCGGCACAGTGTTGTGCCCGTAGAGGATGGCCGGCAGCTTGCCCTCGCGGATGAGACGGCGCGAGCGCTTGCCGAGTGGTTGACGTGGGGAGGCTTTGAGCTGCATGGGTGCTTCTCAGCTTGGAGAGGCGGCGAATATGATACGCGAAGCATGCAGAACCCTCCCCCGCCGCCTCCACCCTCCGGCGGTGGGCCACCGATGGTCCCGCCAGGCGGCGGCGGAGCGATGGCGGTGCCGGGGAACCTGGCCAGCCCGGGCCTGAGGATCGTCGGCGGCCTGATCGACGTCATCCTCCTCGGGATCGTGGCGGGGATCATCAACCGGCTCATCAACGACCAGCGGGGATTCATCTCACTGGTCATCGGCCTGGTGCTCTACGTCGCCTACTTCGCCTACTTCTGGAGCCAGCGCGGCCAGTCGGTCGGCATGATGGTCTTCGGCTTCAAAGTCCGCGACCAGGCGACGGGACAGTTCCCCGACCTCGGCAAGGCGGCGCTGCGCGGCGTGGTCTGGTACCTCGAGGTTCTCTTCACGATCTGCCTCGTCGGCGCGATCGGCTGGTTGTGGCAGCTGTGGGACCCGCAGCGGCAGGCGATCCACGACAAGGTCGCCGGCACTATAGTCACCTCGAGTTGAGCTCCCAGCCGCCTCCCCCACCGCCGGGAGGCTACACCCCGCCTCCGCCTCCCTCGATGCCTCCGCCACCGCAGTCGCCGTACGGCGGCGGCTACGCGCCCCAGGCCTACGCCGCGCAGCCTGTGTACGGCGGATTCTGGATCCGCTTCGTCGCCATCGTCATCGACGGCATCATCATCGCCATCCCGATCATCGCCGTCGCCGTCGTCGTCGGGGTCACCATCGGGTTCACCAGCGCCTCGCAGAACGCGACCAGCCAGCAGACGAACGCCGCGGCGAACGGGGCGACCGGGATCGTGCAGCTCCTCGCGATCGTCATCCAGGCCGGGTACTTCATCTACTTCTGGTCGCGGGGTCAGACCCTGGGGATGCGCCTCTTCCGACTGCGGGTCGTCGACGCTAACACCTACCAGCCGATCAGCGTGGGCAAGGCGGTGGTGCGCTTCATCGGCTACTACATCAGCGCCCTCGTCTGCTACATCGGCCTGATCTGGGCCGCGTTCGACGGGCGCAAGCAGGGCTGGCACGACAAGATCGCCGGGACGGTGGTCCTACAGGGCTAACCGCGTCCTCCCCGCTCGTGGGGCGGCTACGACTCCGGGAACCGCTTCCGTAACCAGTCGACGATTTCCTGCAGCGGTGTGCCGGGCGTGAAGATCGCGGCCACCCCCTTCTTCCTCAAGACGGCGATGTCGTCGTCCGGGATGATGCCGCCGCCGAAGACGACGATGTCCGTGGCCTTGCGGCGCTTGAGCTCGTCGACCACCGCTGGGAACAGCGTCATGTGCGCGCCCGAGTGGATCGACAGGCCGATCACCTGCGCGTCCTCCTGCAGCGCCGCGTCGACGACCATCTCCGGCGTCTGCCGAAGCCCGGTGTAGATCACCTCGTAGCCCGCGTCGCGCAGCGCGCGGGCGACGACCTTGACGCCCCTGTCGTGGCCGTCCAACCCGACCTTGGCGACCACAATCCTGACCGGCTTGGTAGCCGTCTTCGGCATGGCTAGACGACCGCGGTCTCGGTGTACGTGCCGAAGACCTCGATCATGGCCTGCATGATCTCGCCCTCGGTCGCGTAGGCGCGCACCGCGTCGAGGATGTAGGGCATCAGGTTGTCGTTGCCCGCCGCCGCCTTGCCCAGCCTGTTCAGCGCGTTGGTCGCCTTTGCCTGGACCATGATCCGGCGCTTCTGCTCGACCTCGTTCTGGTAGCGGAACGCGGCGTCCGCGATCTCCTTCTGGAAGAATCCCGCCTCGATGGCGGGGATGACGCCGCCGATCTCGTCGATGCGCTTGAAGTAAGCCTCGGCCTGGCGCTCCATCTCGTCGGTGAGCGCCTCGACGAAGTAGCTGCCGCCGAGCGGGTCGATGGTGTTGGCGGCCCCCGTCTCGTAGGCGAGCAGCTGCTGGGTGCGCAGTGCGATGCGCGCGGCCTTGTCGGTCGGCAAGGCGAGCACCTCGTCCATGGCGTTGGTGTGGAGCGACTGCGTGCCGCCGAGCACGGCCGCCATGGCCTCGATCGCGGTGCGCGCGATGTTCAGCTCCGGCTGCTGCGCGGTCAGCGACACGCCCGCAGTCTGCGTGTGAAAGCGGAGCTTCCACGACCGCTCCTGCTGCGCGCCGTACCGCTCGCGCATCCAGCGCGCCCAGATCCTGCGCGCGGCGCGAAACTTGGCGATCTCCTCGAAGAAGTCGATGTGGGCGTCGAAGAAGAACGAGAGCCGAGACGCGAAGTCGTCGATGTGCATGCCGCGCTCGAGGCACGCGTCGACGTACGCCATCCCGTCGGCGAGCGTGAACGCGAGCTCCTGCACCGCAGTCGAGCCGGCCTCGCGGATGTGGTAGCCGGAGATGGAGATCGTGTTCCACTTCGGCACCTCGGCCGCGCAGTACTCGATGGAGTCCACCACCAATCGCATCGACGGCGCCGGCGGAAAGATGAACTCCTTCTGGGCGATGAACTCCTTGAGGATGTCGTTCTGCAGCGTGCCGCCGAGCTTCGAGGCGGGCACGCCCTGCTTCTCGGCCACGGCGATGTACATGCAGAGCAGGATCGCCGCCGGCGAGTTGATGGTCATCGACGTGGTGATGTCGCCCAGCGGGATGCCCTCGAAGAGCGTCTCCATGTCCGCCAGCGAGTCGATCGCCACGCCGCAGTGGCCGACCTCGCCGCGGCTTGTCGGCGCGTCCGAGTCCTGGCCCATCAAGGTCGGCATGTCGAACGCCACCGAGAGGCCGGTCTGGCCGTTGGCGAGCAGGTACTTGTAGCGCCGGTTGGTCTCCTCGGCGGTGGCGAACCCGGAGAACTGCCGCATCGTCCACAGCCGGCCCCGGTAGCCGCTCGGGTGGATGCCGCGGGTGTACGGGAACTGCCCTGGCAGCTCCTCCTCGCGCCGGGGCAGATCGTCCCCCGTGTACAGCGGCTTCAGGGGGATGCCGCTGATGGTCGAGGTCTCGATCCCATCGTCGCGGACCGGAGCCTTCTCGAACTCCTCCTGCCACAGCTCTTTCGCGTCGCGAGCCCTTACTTTCACTGCACTCGATTATCCCTTTCGGTCCAGGATCTCCTCCGCCGTTCGGTAGGGAGTTCCGTCGTTGAGCAAACGCTCCGCCAGGGCCGGGTCGTCCTCCAGGGCCCGCCGCGCTCGCTCCCGGGCCAGCTCGGCCGCCACCTCCGCCGTCTCGTCTCTCAGCCGCCGCTCCACCAGCTCCTGCGCCTTGCCACTTGTCGCGAGGTGCTTGCGGTGCCCGAGGACGGCGTCCCAGACCTTGTCGACGCCCTCGCCGCGGCTCGCGATGGTGGGAATGATCGGCGGCCTCCATTCGCGCTTGGGGGCCATGTTCATCATCGTCCTCAGCTCGGCCACCACCCGGGCGTAGCCGTCGATGTCGGCCTTGTTGACGACGAAGACGTCCGCGATCTCGAGGATCCCCGCCTTGATCATCTGCACGCTGTCGCCCAGGTTCGGGGTCAGGACCACGACCGTCGTGTCGGCGACCGCGGCCACCTCCAGCTCGGACTGGCCGACACCGACCGTCTCCAGGATCACCTGGTCGAAGCCGAAGCCGCCGAGCAGCCGGATCGCCTCCCGCGTGGCCAGGGACAGGCCGCCGAGGTGGCCCCGCGCCCCCATGCTGCGGATGTACACCTTGCCGTCGAGCGCATGGCGCTGCATGCGGATGCGGTCGCCCATGATGGCGCCCCCGGTGAAAGGCGAGTTCGGGTCGGTGGCCAGGACGGCGACCGACGAGCCCTGCTTGCGCAGGAGGGCGATGACGGCGTCGACGAGCGTCGACTTGCCGGTGCCAGGCGCGCCGGTGAAGCCGGCCACGCCCGGTGTTCGGGCGTCCTTGCGGAGCTCGTCCTCGAGCTCGCGGACCGCTGGATCCCGCTTCTCGACGAGGCTTATGGCTCTCGCCAGCGCCCTGACGTCGCCGGACCGAAACCGGGTCAGAAGATCTTGGTCGGGGCTGGAGTTAATCGCCCAAAAAGCGTAGGGCGAAGTCGTGGCCGAGCACCACGACGATGCCGTACGTCTGCTGTCCCCTGGCCGGCGCCGGGTCGGCCGGCGTGGCGTTCACGACGGTGCCCCCGAAGAAACCCTGCAGGTACTTGACGGTCAGCGGAAACTTGCCGCCCGAGTAGTCGAGGATCGTCGTCGTCGACTGCGCCCGGTGCGTCACCGGGTCGTTGAGCTGCAGCCCGGTCGGGTCGAACATCGTCGTCACGCGCTCGTCGAGACCCGCGAAGTTGGTGCTCGCGTTGGCGAACTGGACGGGCGCCTTCTCGCCCAGCGTCTTGGGGTCGATGAAGATCGAGGCGACGTACCTGTGGATCATCCCGAACGACGGGTCGTCGGCGCAGAGCTGGGAGACGCCTGCGCCCATGCCGCAGTTGTACGAGTCGAGCAGGTTGCCGTCGGCCGCGCCTGATGGCGCCGTCAACGCGACGCGGATGATCGAGCTGTCGGGAAGGTTCTTGCCCCAGTCGAAGATCGCCTTCATGTCCGTCGGGCTCATGTCGGTGTTGATGTTCTTCTGCAGCGCGCTCAAGAGCTGCGGCGCCTTGGCGAAGCCATCCACGGTCGTGCCTTTCTTCTTGATCGCCTGCATGATGTCCTGCTGACGCTTCGCCCGCCCGAAGTCCGACGCCTGGTCCGGCTGGACCGCGTGCCTCGAGCGCGCGAGCTCCAGGGCCTGCTCGCCGTTCAGGTGCTGACATCCGGCCTTGAAGTGGATCGGGTGATAACCGCCGCTGTAGTCGGGGTACTCCCAGTCGTCGAGGTTGGTGGACAGGCACACGTCGACGCCGCCGAGAGCGTTGACCATGTCCCGGAACGCCTTGAAGTCGACGGCGATGAAGCGGTCGAAGGTGAGGCCGGTGACCTTGCCGACCTCGTGCTCGGCGGCGAAGCCGCCCCCGTTGGGTCCGCTGTACTGCGAGGCGACGCAGCAGATGATGTCGGTGTAAGGAACCTCGTACGCGGCGTTGATCTTGTTCGTCCAGATCCGGTTCGGGTTCGACTGCAGGTTCATGGGCACGACCAGGTCGCGCGGTATCGAGAGCATCATCACCCGGTTGGTGATCGGGTCGATGCTCACGGCCATGATCGAGTCCGTCAGGTAGGGCGCGTCGTTTTCGTAGCCTCCGCGGCCGAGCAGCAGGATGTTGACGCGCTGGCCGTGCTTGAGCTTGTAGGCGATGGTGCCCGACGACGGGTCGACTGCCTGCACCACCTCGCCGATCGGGTTGATGTGTCGACCCGTGGTCGCGGAGATGAACTCGTCGAAGCGCTTGTATGTGAGCGTCGCCCCGACGACGACGGCCAGCAGCACGACGGACATGATCGCCGCGGGCACCGACCTGGTCAGGCGGTAGGAGACGCGATAGCGGGATCGCCTGGCCTTCTTCGGCCTGGCCCGGAACATGAGCACCGGGATTCTAACAACGCTTAACCGCGGCGGGCGGTTACGCGAGCTGGATCAGGGCGTGGCGGAGGCGGTGTTGTTGCTGATCGAGCCGGCGTAGATCCAGAAGAAGAAGGCGCCGACTCCGAGCACGAACCCGATGATGCCCAGGACCAGGCCCACGATCGCCAGCGTCCCTCCCCCGAGGGCGCCGCCGCTGGTGGAGATGCGTTGCCGGGAGATGAACCCCATGATCGCGGCCGTCGGGCCGAGGACGATGCCGAGGCACGCGATCGAGCACAGGATGGAGACGATGCCGATGATCAGCGAGGCGATCGCGAGGCCGTCCGTGCGCTGCTGCGCGTAGCCGGCCCCCGCAGGCATGTAGCCGCCGGGGGGCGGCGGCACGTAGCCGCCTGGGCCGTAGCCGCCGCCAGGGGGCGGTGGCGGCGGCGGGGGGTTGTACCCACCGCCTGGAGGAGGAGGCGGTGGCGGCGGCGGGGGCGTCGGGGAGTAGCCACCTCCTGGCGGTGGCGGAGGAGGCGGCGGCGGCGGTTGGTTACCGCTCGGGGGCGGCGGCGGGGGCGGAACGTCCGACATCGAGACCCTCCTCGTAACTCCGGATGATCCAGGCCTCGATCGCCAGCGCGTACGGGATGGTGAAGATGAGGCCGATCACGCACGCATATGACCCGAGCTGGCTTATGAAACCGGCGGCCAGAAGCATAAGGCCGGCGATCAGGGTGTTGGTCGGCGTCATGCGCATCCGGCGAAGGATCGAGGGCACGTCGAGCCCGGCGGCCACGCCGCCGTGGTCGGTGGCGAGAACGACCGCCGGCCTCGCGAAGAAGAAGGCCAGCGTCACGACCAGGATCACGCCCAGGGCGAGCAGTGTCACCACGACGCCGACGAACTCGAGCGCCGCGTTGCCGTTGCCCTGCCCTCCCGCGGCCAGAAGCACGAAACCGAGGATGAACACCCCGCCGCCGACGACCAAAAGCGCGAGCGCGTAGACGAGAAATACGACGAAGAGCAACACCCCCCGCCCGAGGTGGTCGAAGTTCCCCGGCGGCAGCTCCTGCTTGCCCTCGCGCAGGCGGTCGATCGAGGCGAGCATCCAGCCCAGCCCGTTGATGGTGCCGATGATCGGGATGAGGCTGATCAGGCCGATGATGGCGACCTTCTCCAGCCACTTCGGGTCCCGGAACGGCCAGACGAACGCGTCGCCAACACGCTCCATCGAGCGCTAGACCGGCGGGGTTCCGAACACTGCGAGGAGGAAGAACGTCAGCCAGCCGAGCGTGGCGAGCGCGCCGATCGCAGTCGCGGCGACGCCCACCGCCCAACCCGCCACCGCGGTGCTCCGCCCGCCGAGCGCTCCCTTCGACTCGTCGATGTTCCGGACCGCCGACCTGCCGAGGAAGTAGGCGACGGGACCGAGCACCAGGCCGGGGAGGCCGAGAAAGCCGAGGATCACGCCCGAGATGCCGGCGAGCAGAGAGACGAGCACCTTGCCCTCGGTCCGCGCGCCCGGCCGCGGCTGTGCATACACGGGCTGCCCGTAGTACGCCGGCGCCCCGTACGGCGGCGCGGGTGGAGGAGGCGGTGGGGGTGGAGGGGGTGGAGGCGGAGTGGGCCGCTGCGGGTCAGGACCCGCGCTCAACGCAGCAACGCTCGCGCGATCACGACCCGCTGAATCTGGTTCGTGCCCTCATAGATCTGGGTGATCTTCGCATCTCTCATCATTCTCTCGACTGGGTAGTCGGCGATGTAGCCGTAGCCACCGAGGAGCTGGACGCAGTCGGTGGTCACACGCATCGCCATGTCGGACGCGAAGAGCTTCGCCATGGCCGCGGTCTTCGTCAGGTCCGGCGCCTTGGCGTCGACCTTCGTCGCCGCGAGGTAGACGAGGTGACGCGCGGCCTCGATCTGGGTGGCGATGTCGGCGAGCATGAACTGAATGCCCTGGAAGCTCGCGATCGCCTGCCCGAACTGATGCCGCTCCTTCACGTAGTTGAGCGCGTAGGCGAACGCCCCTTCGGCGATGCCCAGCGCCTGGGCGCCGATCCCAGGGCGAGAGCGATCGAGCACCGCCAGCGCGAGCTTGAAGCCGGCGCCCTCTTCGCCAAGCCTGTTGGCCACAGGCACCTTGACGTCCTCGAGGACGATCTGCGCCGTCGGTGATCCGCGAATGCCGAGCTTGTGCTCGAGCTTGGCGACCGCCCAGGGGCTGGTCTCCTTCTCCAGCACGAACGCGGAGATGCCCTTGGCCCCGTTGCCCGGCTCGGTCTTCGCGAAGACGACCAGCGTGCCGGCCACGTTGCCGTGCGTGATGAACTGCTTGGTCCCGTTCAAGACATACTCGTTGCCGTAGCGCTTCGCGCGCGTCTTCATGGCCGCGGCGTCGGACCCGCTGCCCGGCTCAGAGAGCGCGTAGGCGGCGACCTTCTCGCCCGAGGCGAGAGGCGGGCAGAGCCGCTTCTTCTGCTCCTCTGTGCCCGCCACGAGGATGGGATACGAGCCCAGGGCCTGCACGGCGAGGATCAGCGACGAGCTCGCGCACGCCTTGGCGATCTCCTCGATGCCCATGCAGATGGTGACGCTCGACCCGGAGATGCCGCCGTACTCCTCCGGAAAAGGGATGCCCAGGATGCCGTTCTCGGCGAACAGCTTCTCGATGTCCTCGGGGTATTCGGCCCTGGCGTCGATCTCCGCCGCGCGCGGCGCGACCCGATCCTGCACGAGCTCGCGGATCGTGTCCCGGATCGCGACCTGCTCGGCCGTGAACTCGAAGTCCATGTCTCGAGCCCGATTATCCGGCCCGGAGCAATTCGCGCGCGATGACGATCCGCTGCACCTGGTTCGAGCCTTCGTAGATCTGCAGGGCCTTGGCGTCGCGCACGTGGCGCTCGAACGGGCTTCCGTCGATCGCGCCGTCCTCACCCGCGATCTGCAGCGCGTCGATCGCCACCTGCATGGCGGTGTCCGTGCAGTGAAGCTTCGACATCGAGGCTTCGCGCGTGAACTTTCTGCCCGCGCCGCACAGCCACGCCGCGTGGTAGGCGAGCAGGCGCGCGGACTCGACCCGCGCGGCCATGTCCGCGAGGGTGAAGTCATCGCCCTGTTCATGCCCTCGCTCGCGCATCAGCGCGCGGGCCTCGTCCAGCGCCGCCTGGGCGATGCCGAGCGCCTGGCCCGAGATGCCGATGCGGCCGGAGTCGAGCGCGCGCATGGCGATGTTGAAACCCTCGCCTTCCGCGCCCAGCCGGTTTGAGGTGGGCAGGGCGACGTCTTCGAGCACGATCTCGCCGGTGGGCGAGCCGTGCAGCCCCATCTTGTGGAACACCTGCCCGACGCGCAGGCCGGGGGCGTCCGCCGGGACGAGGAACGCGGTCACGCCGGAGGCCCTCTCGACGGATCCGGTGCGCGCGAACACCACGTACAGCCCCGCGCGGCCGGCGTTGGTGATGAACGTCTTCGTGCCGTTGAGGACGTAGCCGCCGTCCCCGTTCCGCCGCGCGGCCGTCGTCAACGATGCGGCGTCGGAGCCCGATCCTGGTTCGGACAGCGCGAACGCCCCCAGCAGCTCCCCCGACGCCAGGCGCGGCAGCCACCGCCGCCTCTGCTCCTCGTCGCCGAACAGCAGGATCGGCTCCGTGCCGACGCTCGTATGCACGTCTACGATCACCGCCGTCGAGGCGCACGCGCGGGCCAGCTCCTCGATGCAGATCGCAAACGCCAGGGCGTCAAGGCCCGCCCCGCCGTGCTCGCGCGGGATGAGCACTCCCATGAGCCCGTTCTCGGCGGCCGCCTTGACCGCTTCGGCTGGGAACCGGTGTTCGCGGTCGACCTCGGCGGCCAGCGGCCGGACCACTTTTTGCGCCAGCTCCCGCACCGCCGCTCGAAAGCTCGCGTGCTCGGGCGCAAGTTCGAGGTCCAACTCAGGCGTTACTTAGAATAGTGGGCTTGACAATGGACGCAGGGCCGAGATATCTCGAGGGCACGACGGTCGGAAGCGGTCGAGACATCATCGGCGTCAGGCGTGACCGCATCGCCGACATCATCAGCACCGGGCGCGAGATCATCGCCCGCGCCAAGGGCGAGAAGATCCTCCCCGACACGATCACCGGCGCCACCGCGGCGCTGCTGGTCACCATCGCCGGCTACGGCGAGCCGCTGTCGGAAGGCCAGTGGCGCGAGCTCGCCGGCGTGGTCGGCGGCATCATGCGCGACAGCACCTACGCAGACCTGGCGAGGCTCCGCACCCTGATCACCCAGGAGCAATTCCTCAACGTAGCTCGCAACCAGGGCTACTCCCGTTTCATCCGTCGCCTCGATGACGGCCGCTGGGTCTGTGAGCTGACACCGAAGCTTGAAGATCTTCCGGACGAGTGAGGAGGGCACCGGAGCCGCTGCCCTGAGGGCGCGGGCATTTCGCATCTTCTTCGCCTTGCTCTTTGCGGTCGCGGTCGTGAGCCCGGCGGCCGTCGTCACCGCCGTGGTGTGGACGGCGCCGCCCGTCGTCTCCAGCAGCGCCACGACCTCCGACCAGGAGCCGCGGCTCCTCCCGCCGCCCGACGTGCAGCCGACGAGCCTTCCCGAGCCCGAGTTCAACGTGTACGCGAACACCCTTTCCGGCACGGTCCCGTGCCCCCTGTGCGAGCTGAAACCGCGCGTCTACGTGCCCAACAGCGTGGCCGGCACCGTCGACGTCATCGATCCGACCACCTACCAGGTCATCGACCACTACAGGGTCGGCGCCATCCCCCACCACATCGCGCCGGCGTGGGACATGAGCGCGCTGTACGTGGACGACGAGGGCTCGAGCAGCCTGACCGTGCTCGATGTTCACACCGGCCGTCCGTCCGGGACGGTCAACATCCCGTTCCCCTACAACCTCTACTTCACACCCGACGGGACCAAGGCGATCGACGTGGTCGAGCGGCTGCAGCGCGTCGAGTTCCGCGACTGGCGCCACGGCTGGAAGCTGCTGAGGTCGGTGAGCATCCCGTGGCCGGGGGCGGACCACCTGGACTTCAGCGCCGACGGCTCCTACTTCATGATCTCGACCGAGTTCTCCGGTCTCCTCGCCAAGGTCGACGTCAACCGGATGGCGCTGGCCGGCTACGTACGGGTGGGCGGTCTGCCCATCGACGTGAAGCTCTCCCCCGACGGATCGGTCTTCTACGTCACCAACCAGGGTCGGATGGGCGTGTCCGTGGTCGACCCGGTGGCGATGAAGGAGATCCAATTCATCCCCACGGGCCGTGGCGCGCACGGCCTGCAGGTGTCGCGGGACACGAGGTCTCTGTACGTGTCGAACCGTCTCGAGGGTTCCATCTCGGTGATCGACTTTGCCACGCGTAGCGTCGTCGCCAAGTGGCGAATCCCGGGTGGGGGCAGCCCCGACATGCTGCAGCTGAACCCGGACGGGTCGCGCCTGTGGGCGTCAGGGCGCTACAACGCGACCGTGTACGTGTTCGACACGACGAGCGGCGAGGTGATCGCTCGCATCCCGGTCGGCGCGGAGGACCACGGGCTCACGTTCTTCCCGAACGTCGGGCTGCACAGCCTCGGCCACAATGGGGTATACAGATAGTGCGATCGCTGGTCTAGTCGAGATTCCGCGCGTTATCGCCATGACGCGCAAATTCCCACCACCGCACGTCTTGGCCATCTCGTGCGAAACGGGCGCTAGGCCGGAGGCATGTCCCTGAGCCCGAGCTCGTTTCCGAGCTCGATCGAGCGGGTCTCGTCCGCCTCGGCCTCCACCGCCCTGCCGACACCGCGAAGAACCTTCGCCCGGTCGCGGAGCGCCCGCGCGAGCGCGGGCCTCGCTTCCATCCCCGCGAACAGCTCCACCGCCCGGTCGATGTCGGGCAGCGCCGTCGACCACTCCTCGTTCCGCGCATAGAATCGCCCCCGGCCCCAGAGCGTCTGCGCCTCGCCGTAACGGTCGCCCATCGCCCGCGCGTCCGCAAGCGCCGCGTCCCATCCCGCCACGCCGCCGGGCATGTCGCCGAGCAGTGCGCGGGTCGAGCCGAGAAGTCCCTGGATCAGCGTGCGCATCGGCGCCATGTTCGTCACCTGCGACAGCTCGCTGCCGCGCTCCAGCGGCCCTCTAGCCCCAGGTGCATCCTCGCGCGCAAGGCTCGCCGCGCCAAACATGGTGTTCGCGACCACCACGCAGGCGAACGCCCCCAGGGACTCCGCGCGCTCGGAGCAGTCCCGCGCCTGCGCGTGGGCCTTGTCCACCTCGCCGCGCTCCAGGGCGAGCGCCGACCGAGAGATGTCGACGTCCACGCGCGCGATCGCGTCCCCGTCCCCCGCATAGCGTGCGGCGCGTTCGATCGTCTCTTGCGCCAGCTCGAACTCGCCTAGCCGGGAGTACGTCATGGCGAGGAAGTCCGACACCATCGCGATCGATACCGGGTCGCCCTTGACTTCGATCTGATCGAGCGCCTCGCTCATGTCGCGCGCACCCTGTCGAAGACCGCCCATGAAGGCCACGAACGCGCCCATCAGCGCGCGCGGCAGCGCCGCCGCGGTTGGATCGGTCAGGGTCCGGCTGATCTCGGCGCCGCGCTCCAGCGCCTGCCTGAGCTCGGAGCTCGATTCCGCCGTTTCCCCCCGCTGCCTGCGGAGGAACGCGATCCAGAAGTACGCCTCGGTGACGTTCAGAGGGTCTGCCCCGGCCGCGCCCGCGATCGCTTGCTCGAGCGCGTGGATATGCGGGTCCGACTCATAACCCCAGCCGGCCTTGGCGCCGCCGATCGCCGCGCGGAGCCGAAGGTCCGGCTGGGAGTCGCCGGCGAGGGCGGAGGCGCGAGCGAAGAACGCCATGGCCTCGCGGTTGGCGAAACGCTCGAGGGCGTGCTCGCCCGCGACGATGAATTGCTGCGCCGCCCGCGCAGCCTCGCCGGCCTGCTCCAGGTGCATCGCGATCACGGCCGCATGCTCGCGCCGGCGTTCGGGATGAAGCTCGATGATGGCCTCGGCCGCGGCGAGGTGCAGGGTGCGGCGGTCCTGCTTCAGCAGCGACGCGTACGCGGCCTCCTGGACGAGAGCGTGTCGAAAGAGATACTCGAGCTCGGGCTGGAGCGCCGCGATCTGGATGAGGCCGCTGGCTTCGAGCGTCCCGAGCTCGGCTCGCGCGCTCATCACTGCTTCGGCTCCAGCACGCGCTCGAGCACAGTGACGGCGAACTGCCGGCCGATGACCGACGCGACGCGAAGCGTCCTCTTGCTCTCCTGCGGCAGGCGGTCGATGCGGGCGAGGAGCAATCCGTGCAGCGTGTCGGGGATCTCGACCCCTGCGACGCGGTCGGTCGCGACCCACCGATCGCCTTCGCGCACGATCGCGCCGCGGTCGATCAGCATACGGATCACCTCTTCGACGAAGAACGGGTTGCCTTCCGCCCGCGCGAGGATGAGGTCGCGCGTGTCGGCCGGAAGCGACTCGATGGTCAGAAGGTTGGACACGAGCTCGCGACTCGCGTCCATGGACAGAGGTTCGAGACGGACCTCCGTCAGGGCGTCGCCGAAGACATCCCTCGCCGCCGCGACCAGCCGCCAACCTGGCGACGCGCGCTCCGCCCGCGAGCTGAGGATGAACAGCGCCGGCAGGCCGGCGACCGACGTCATCACCTGCTGCAGGACCTCGACCGAGGAAGTGTCGGCCCAGTGGATGTCGTCGCACACCAGGACCAGCGGAGCGCGCGCGCCGGCGGCGCGCAGCACCGCGACGAGGGACGACACGTAGCGCTTGATCGTCTCGATCTCGAGCATCGAGACGCGCGCCTGCATATCGGCGTCGAGCGTGAGCGACAGAAGGTGGCCCAGGTAGGTGTAGGCCTCGCGCCAATCGTCGCCCAGGAGGTCGCGCAGGCGGCTCTGCAGCGCATCCGCGACCTGCGATTCGTCGGCCCCGGCCGTGACGCCGATCAGTGACCGCACGAGGTCGAGCACCAGGTGGTAAGGCATCGCCTCGCCGTACGAGAGGCAGCGCCCCTCGACCCAGCGCGCCGACGGATGCTTGAGCTCCACCCGGCCACGGAGCTCGGCCAGCAGGCGGCTCTTGCCCATGCCGGGCTCGCCGAGGACGGTCGCCACGCGCCCCTGTCCCGCCCGGGCCACGTCGAAGGCCTGCTCCAGCCGCCCAAGCTCGGTGTCGCGGCCGATGAGGGGCGAGTGGAAACCCGCAAGCCCGCGCGTCTGCACCGCCCCGCGCTTCAAGCCGGTGATCTCGTAGGCGTGGACCGCGTCGGTCTTGCCCTTGAGCTCGAGCAGGCCGACGTCGACGGCGTCGACCAGGGTGGCGACGAACCGGTGTGTGGCAGCGGTGACCAGGACGCTCCCGGGTCGCGCGCTGGCCTGCATCCGCGCCGCGACGTTGACCGTGTCCCCCATCGCCGTGTACTCGCTGGCCTTGTCGGTCCCGACGACGCCGACGACGACCGGTCCGGTGTTGACGCCGACGCGCACGCGCAGGCCGCTCGCTCCCGCCGCCTGCTGGGCGGCGCCCAGCTCATCGATCGCCTGGACCATGTCGAGCCCGCACCGCACCGCTCGCTCGGGGTCGTCCTCGTGGGCGACCGGCGCGCCGAAGAAGGCCAGCACCCCGTCGCCCATCAGCCGGGCGACGGTGCCTCCGTAACGGTCGACCGTCCGGTTCAGCCGCGCGAAGGCTTCGCCGACGAGCGCCGTCCAATCCTCGGGGTCCATCCGCTCGGCGATCGCCGTCGAGCCGGCCAGGTCCGCGAACAGCACGGTCAGCGGCCGCCGCTCGCTCGAGCCGGTCGGTTTGGCGGGGCTGGGTGCGCCGGAGACGCTCACTCCGGCAGATGCTAGGACGAAGCCGCCGTCAAGCTCCGAGTAAACGCGCGATCAGCATCCTCTGGACCTCCGACGTCCCCTCCCCGATCTCGTTCACCTTCACGTCTCGCCAGTACCTCGCGACGGGGTAGTCCTCCATGAACCCGTACCCGCCGTGGATCTGCACGGCGTTGTCCGCCGCGCGCTTGGACGCCTCCGACGCGTACAGCTTCGACATCGCGGCGAGCATGCGCACCTCGTCCGACGTCTCCGACCCTTCTCGCCCGTAGGCCGCCGCCGCCCGGTACACGATCGTCCGCGCCACCTCCGTCTCCATGGCCATGTCGGCGAGCTTGAACGAGATCGCCTGGTGCTTCGAGATCGGCTCCCCGAAGGTCCGGCGCTCCTTCGCGTACGTGAGCGACGCGTCCAGGCACGCCTGCGCCACTCCCACGGACAGCGCCGCGATCGCGATCCTGCCGCCCGTCAGCGTGCGCAGGAACTGGCGGTAGCCGCCACCTCGCTCTCCGAGCAGGTTCTCGGCCGGAACCTCGCAGGCCTCGAAGGACAGCGGGTGCGTGTCCGACGAGTGCCAGCCGAGCTTGCGATAGGACGGAAGGACGTGATAGCCAGGCGTGCCGATCGGGACCATCAGGGCGCTGATCTCGTCACGGCCCGTGAGCGCGGTGATGGTCACGCCCGCGGAGATGTCCGTCCCGCAGTTGGTGATGAACTGCTTGGCGCCGTTGATCACCCACCGGCCGTCGCGCTGCTCGGCGCGCGTCTTGGTCGCGCCCGCGTCCGACCCGGCCTCGGGCTCCGTCAAGCCGAACGACCACAGCTTCCTGCCCGCGATCAGGTCGGGCAGCCATCTCTCTTTCTGCGCGGGCGTGCCGAACTCGTAGATCGGCGCCGAGCCCAGGCACACCGCCGCCTCGAGCGTGATGCCGACGCCCGCGTCGGCGCGCGAGACCTCCTCGATGGCGATGCACAGAGAGAGGAAGTCGGCGCCCGCGCCGCCCGCATCCTCGGGGAACGGCAGGCCGAACAGCCCGAGCTCGCCCATCTGGCGCACGACGTCGTACCCGAACCGGTGCTCGCGGTCGAGCTCCTCCGCCGCGGGCGCGATGACCTCGCGCGCGAAATCGCGGCATGTGTCGCGAATCGCCTTCTGTTCCGGGGTCAGGTCAAAATCCACGTGACCAATCCTTGCATGAGTACTCCGAGGCCATACAGATCGCGCAGGGCCTAAAAGAGCTCGACGGCCCCAACGTCAACCCGCAGTGCCACACGCGCCTCTACACGCACGGGTTGCGCAGGGAAAACGCGCTCGTCCTCCTGCACGGCTTCACCAACTGCCCGCAGCAGTTCGACGCCCTCGGCCGCCAGTTCTTCGAGCACGGCTGGAACGTGGTCATCCCGCGCTACCCGCGTCACGGCTACACCGACCGCCTGAACACCTCGATCTCCGAGCTCCGCGCGGACCATCTGATCGCCCTGGCGAACCGCGCCGCCGACGCCGGAGCAGGATTGGGAGAGCGGCTCACGGTCGCGGGCCTCTCCCTCGGCGCAATCCTGACCGGCCTGCTCGCGCAGCGGCGCGACGACATCGCCCGCGCCGTGCTCATCGCGCCCATGCTCGGCATGCGCCCCTTCCCCGGCCCGGTGCTGACGGCGATGAGCGAGGCCGCCAAGGTCCTTCCCAACTTCTACGTGTGGTGGGACGGGAAGCGGAAGGACTCGCTTGGACCGCCGTACGGCTACCCGCGCTTTGCGACGCACGCCTACGCCGCGCTGTTCGACTGCGGTCGCGTGTTGACGCGGGCGGCGGCCAAAGAGGCGCCGCGCGCGAAGTCGATCGCGGTCGTCACCAACGCGGCCGAACCTCGCCTCGACAACCGCTTCACATACTGGCTGATCGACTCCTGGCGCCGCCACGGCGCCGCCATCGAGACGTTCGAGTTCCCGGCCACGGACCACCTGACCCACGACCTGATCGACCCCGGCAACGCGGCGCAGAGGGTCGACTACGTGTACCCGGTCATGACGAGGCTCATCGAAGGCTCCTAGACATCTCGTGCTCGAGCTCGCCCGGACGCACATCCTGGCTGGCGCCGGTGCTGGTGAACCCGTTGCGCTCGTAAAGCCGCCGCGCGCCGGCATTCACCTCGGTGACCCAGACAACCATCCGCTGACAGCCTTCGACCCTCGCCCACTCCAGCAGGCGTTCGGCCAGGACGTCGCCTACGCCCTGGCGGCGGAAGCGGGGATCGACCCACATGGCCGTCATCGCCGCCGCGCCGCTGACCTCCCCGTCGCCGCCGCTCACGGTGCCGGCGACCACACCGTCGACCTCGGCGACAAGCCGCGCGCGTTCGGTGACCCGCCGCTGCCACGTCGCGTCATCGAGGCGCAGCTCGCGCTCGTGCGTCGAGCCGAAGGCGTACGGCGCATCCCGAAGCGCGTCCAGGCGAACCCGGCGGTAGAGCTGCCAGTCCTCAGAACCAAGCCGGCGAACGCTAGTTGCCGAGGACGAAGACCTTCAGCGCCCAGCTCAAGAGCACGGCGCTGATCCCACCGATCCAGACCAGCCGCCACTGCAGAGGGGTCAGGCGCGGAGTAAAGGTCCGCCCGGTGATCGCCCCGCCCACCAACCCGCCGGCGCCCAGGACGGTGCCCAGGAACAGCGCCGGCCCGAGCGGGTAGAGCCGCACCGAGTCAGCCAGGTCGCCCTGCCACATGTAGGCGAAGGACCGCGTCCCGCCGCAGAACGGGCATGGGTGACCGGTCAGGTAGAAGAACGGGCACGGCGGCGCGCTCAGGTGCGCGGCCTGGAGCGCCCAGTAGATGCGCGTGTAGAGCAGCCAGCCGGCCAGCACGGCAAAGAGGCCCAGGTCCCGCCACCGCTCGCCCGGCATCGCCTTGCTGACCGCGATGGGCACCGGCGCAAAGCTCATCTCAGCATCCCGACGATGTCATCGGTCGTCTCCGCCACCGCCACGCCGGCCTTCTGGAATGCTTCTTCCTTGCTCCTGGCGGTCCCACGGTTGCCGGAAATGATGGCGCCAGCATGGCCCATCCGCTTGCCTTCGGGCGCGGTCCGCCCCGAGATGAACGCCACCGCCTTCAAACGCGAGCCGCGCGCCAGCAGCTCGGCGGCGTGCTCCTCGTCGCTGCCGCCGATCTCGCCGATGAGCACGAGATGCGTCGTCTCCGGGTCTTTCTCGAACAGCTCGACCACGTCGCGGAAGGTCAGTCCGAGCACCGGGTCGCCGCCGATGCCGACGATCGTCGACTGTCCCATGCCGGCGGCGGAAAGCGCGGAGGCGACCTCGTAGGTCAGCGTGCCGCTGCGGGAGACGAGGCCGACCTGGCCTGGCCTGGTGATCCGCTGGGGGATGATGCCGATCTTCGCCTGGCCCGGCGTGATCAGGCCAGGGCAGTTGGCGCCGATCAACCGCGCGCCGGGGTAGCCGCGCAAGAAGTCCTTGACCCGGATCATGTCCTGGATCGGGATGCCCTCGGTGATGCAGACGATCAGCGTGATGCCCGCGGCCGCCGCCTCCATGATCGCGTCGGCGGCGAAAGGCGCCGGCACGAAGATGCCGGAGGCGTTCGCGCCCGTGGCCTTGACCGCGTCGGCGACGGTGTTGAACACCGGCACGCCGAGGTGCGCGGTTCCGCCCCTGCCAGGGCTGGTGCCGGCGACCACCTTCGTCCCCAGCTCCTGCATCTGCTCGGTGTGGAAGCCGCCCTCGCGGCCGGTGATCCCCTGGACGATCACGCGCGTGGATGCGTCGAGGAGGATGCTCACCGGCCAACTCCCGCCCGGGTCAGCTCGACGATCTTCTGCGCCGCCTCCCACCCGCTGACGCCCGGCTCGATCCCGTTCTCCTTCAGGATCTTGCGGCCCTCCTCCTCGCGTGTCCCGCTCATGCGCACCACCAGGGGCAGCCTCATCTTCAGGTTGTCGCGGGCGGTGACCACGCCCTTCGCCACCTCGTCGCCCCTCGTGATGCCGCCGAAGACGTTGATCAGCACGCCCTTCACCTTGGGGTTCATGAGGATGACCGCCAGCGCGTTCTCGACCACCTCGGCCTTGGCGCCGCCGCCGATGTCGCAGAAGTTCGCGGGCTTCCCGCCCGCGCGCTGGACCAGGTCGAGAGTGCCCATGCACAGGCCAGCGCCGTTGCCGATGATCCCGATGTCGCCGTCGAGCGACACATAGGTCAGGCCGCGCTTTTTGGCCTCGACCTCGTAGGGGTCACCCTCGAGCAGCGAGCCGTACCTCTCCTCGAGGTCGCGGTGGCGCCACGCGGCGTTGTCGTCGACCTCCAGCTTCGCGTCGCCGGCGATGACGTCGCCGGCCCTGGTCACCACCAGGGGATTGATCTCCGCGGTCAGTGCGTCGTAGTCGGGGATGGCGCGGTACAGCTTCTTGACCAGCGCCGCCAGGGGCCGCGCCAGCTCGCCGAGCCCGGCCTCGTAGGCGACCTGCGCCAGCTCGAAGTCGAGAGGCCCGCGCCACGGGTTCGGGTGCAGACGTGCGATCGCCTCCGGCGATTCCTCCGCCACCTGCTCGATGTCCATGCCGCCCTTGGCCGAGAGCAGCAGGACGTTGGCCCTGGCGTCGCGGTC
Organism: Chloroflexota bacterium; assembly: GCA_005889135.1. Lineage (GTDB taxonomy): Bacteria > Chloroflexota > Dormibacteria > Dormibacterales > Dormibacteraceae > 40CM-4-65-16. The sequence goes on along the minus strand of VBEK01000152.1, from coordinate 5,639 downwards.
GACCGTGAAGCCGACGTAGATCTCGCGCGCGATGTCGAGCGCCGCCTCGCAGTACACGAGCGGCACCTTGAAGCCCTTGATGTCCATGCCGATGATCTGCTCAGCGGCGCGCCGCGCCTCGTCCTCCGAGCGCGCGAGCTTGATGCCGCCGGCCTTGCCCCGTCCCCCGACCGGGACCTGGGCCTTGACCGCGATGGGGCCCAGCTTCGCGAACGCCGTCGCGGCCTCGTCGGGGTTGCGCGCGACAACGCCCGGCGGGATGGTGATGCCAAGAGACGCGAGGACCTCCTTGGCCTGGTACTCGAGGAGCTTCAACTGCCGATCACGGGGCCATTTGGAAGGGGCAGGGAGTCTGCGCCTGCCTCGGGTTGTTGTTCCAGCTCTCGCAGAAGCCACGCTGGAACGAAGAGCTGCTGACCATGACGATGCCGCCGACCACGAGCACGATGACGACGACCAGCGCGAAGCCGCAGCCGATGAGCACCGCGGGCAGGGCGGCGTTGCGCCGCTGCGGAGCGACCGTCGCGCCGATGGGCCTCCAGGCGGTTCCGTCCCAGTACTGCAGGCCGTCGTCGGAGATCCAGCGCCCCTGCGCGTCCTGGTGCGGCACGAGTCCTAGTGTGGCTCAGAGCGGGATGTTGCCGTGCCAGCGCGGGCTGCGCTTGCGGTCTTTGCGCATCGCGATCCGCAGCGCGCGCACGAGCGCGGGCCGGGTGCGACCAGGCTCGATCACGTCGTCGATGTAGCCCCGCTCCGCCGCGATGTAGGGGTTGGCGAACTTCTCTGTGTATTCGGCCACAAGCTCGCCGCGCTGCGCGGAACCGGCGGCCAGCTCCTTGCGGAAGAGGATGTTCACCGCCCCCTCCGGGCCCATGACGGCGATCTCAGCCGTGGGCCACGCCACGTTGTAGTCCGCCCTGATGTGCTTCGAGCACATGACGCAGTACGCGCCGCCGTACGCCTTGCGGGTGATGACCGTCAGCTTGGGCACAGTGGCCTCGCTGAACGCGTAGAGCAGCTTGGCGCCGTGGCGAATGATGCCTCCGTACTCCTGCGAGGTGCCTGGGAGGAAGCCCGGCACGTCGACGAACGTGACCAGAGGGATGTTGAACGCGTCGCAGAAGCGCACGAACCTCGCGCCCTTGTCCGACGCGTTGATGTCGAGCGCGCCCGCCATCACCTTGGGCTGGTTGGCCACGATGCCGACCGGCTTGCCGTCGAGGTGCGCGAACCCGACCACCATGTTCATGGCGTAGAACGGCTGCACCTCGAAGAAGTCGCCGCGGTCGACGACGGCGGCGATCACGTCCTTGATGTCGTACGGCTCTTTGGGGTTGTCGGGTATGACCGTCGCCAGCGCCGGAGCCTCGCGCTCGGGGTCGTCGGCCGCCTGCACGCTCTGGGGCTGGTCGTCGCAGCTCTGCGGGATGTACGCGAACAGCCTGCGGACCTGGGCGAAGCACTCCGCTTCGCTCTCCGCCAGGAAGTGCGCCACGCCCGACTTCACGTTGTGCACCTCGGCGCCGCCGAGCGAGTCGAAGGTCACGTCCTCGCCCGTGGTCACGCGAATGACCTCGGGCCCGGTGATGAACATGTAGCCGACGCCGTGGACCATGAACGTGAAGTCGGTGATGGCCGGCGAGTACACGGCCCCGCCGGTGCAGGGTCCGAGGATGAGGCTGATCTGCGGGATCACCCCGCTGGCCTCGACGTTGCGCCAGAAGATCTCAGCGTAGCCGGCAAGCGAGACCACGCCCTCCTGGATGCGCGCCCCGCCCGAGTCGTTGATGCCGATGATCGGGATGCGGTTGGTGTAGGCGAGGTCCATGACTTTGATCACCTTCTCGGCGAAGACCTCGCCCAGCGAGCCGCCGAAAACGCTCGCGTCGTGGCTGAACAGCATCACGTCGCGGCCGCCGATCTTCGCCAGCCCCGTGACCACGCCGTCGCCGGCCACCCCGTCGCCGTGGCGGGCGAAGAGGTCGATCTCCTCGAACGAGTTGCGGTCGACCAGGCGCGAGATCCGCTCCCGAGCGGTGAGCTTGCCCTTGGCGTGCTGGCGCTTGAACGCCTCCGCATCGCCGTGGCCGGCCTCGTACTTGCGCTGGCGCAGCTCGTTGAGCGGGTCGACCCTGTGCGGCTGGCGGGGCGGGGTCACTTCTGGATGAACATCCAGCGGTGGCCCTCGAAGTCTTCGGCGCGGTAGCGCTTGCCCTCCTCCCCCTCTTCGAGCTCGGACAGGATCGTCGCCCCGGCCGAGCGCGCCCGCTCGTAGTGCGCCTTGACGTCGTCGACGTAGACCAGCACGCCGTCGACGATGTAGGGCACCTCCTGCCACTTGCGCGCGGGCTCGCACTCCTCGCGGTGATGCTTGGGCGACTGGTAGTGCGGCGAAGGCGTGGCGAGCATGATCATGCCGTCGCCCGCCTGCATCTCGCCATGGTTCAGGCGGCCGCCCGACTCATGACGTTCGATCTCGCGAAAGCCAAAAGCGCGCGCAAGCCAGTCCATCGCCCCCGTTCCGTCCTCATACGCAAGCATCGGCACGACTGTCTGATTCATCACGCAGCCTCCCCTGGTTGGTATTCGCCGAACACGCCGCGCAGCACGCGGCAGCACTCGCCGATCGTGGCGTAGTCGGCGAGCGCCGCTTTGAGCGGCGGCATTAGGTTGTCGGACCCTCGCGCCGACCGCTCGAGGTCGGCAAGGCGTCGCTCCACGTCCGCGTGCGAGCGCCGCGCGCGCAGCTTCTTCAGCGCCTGCGACTGGGCGACCTGGTGGCGCGGCCCGATCTTCGTGATCTCGACCGGCCGAGCGTCGGTCTCGGAGTACTTGTTGACACCGACGATCACGCGCTCCCCCGACTCGATCCGCCGCTGCATTCGATAAGCGCTGTCGGCGATGCGCCGCTGCGTCCATCCGGTTTCGATGCAGGCGACCGCGCCGCCGAGCTCGTCGATCTCGGCCATGATCGCCTGCGCCTCCTCCTCGACGCGGTCGGTCAGATTCTCGACGTAGTAGGAGCCTCCCAGCGGGTCGGCGACGTACGGGACCGCCGTCTCGTAGCCGATCACCTGCTGGGTGCGGAGTGCGATCTCCGCGGCGCTCTCCGACGGCAGGCCCAGGGCCTCGTCGTAGGCGTTGGTGTGCAGCGACTGCGTGCCCCCCAGGACGGCGCTCATCGCCTCGAGCGTTGTGCGCACCACGTTGTTGAGCGGTTGCTGCGCGGTGAGGGTGACCCCGCCGGTCTGGGTGTGGAAGCGCATCGCCTGGGAGCGGGCATCGCTGGCGTGGAACCGGTCGCGCATGATCCGCGCCCACATCCGGCGCGCGGCGCGAAACTTCGCCACCTCCTCGAAGAAGTCCATATGGCACGCGAAGAAAAAAGAGACGCGCGGTGCGAATTCGTCGACCGCCAGCCCGGCGGCCCGCGCCGCCTCCACGTAGGCGATCGCGTGGCTGAGGGTGAGAGCGATCTCCTCGGCCGCGGTCGACCCGGCCTCGCGCATGTGGTAGCCCGAGACGGAGATGGTGTTCCAGTTCGGCAGGCTTTGCCTGCAGTACGCGAACAGGTCGGTGATGAGCCGCATTGACGGCTTGGGCGGAAAGATGTAGGTCCCGCGCGCGGCGTACTCCTTGAGGATGTCGTTCTGGACCGTGCCCGTGATCTTCTCGGGCGGGCAGCCCTGCTTCTCGGCCACGAGCTGGTAGAGCAGGAGCAGCATCGACGCGGTGGCGTTGATCGTCATCGACGTCGAGACCTTGTCCAGGGGGATGCCCGCGAGCAGGATCTCCATGTCCTCGAGCGAGTCGATGGCGACGCCGACCTTGCCCACCTCGCCGTTGGCCATCGGGTCGTCGGAGTCGTAGCCGATCTGCGTCGGCAGGTCGAACGCCACGGACAGGCCGGTCTGGCCCTGCTTGAGGAGGAATCGATAGCGCTTGTTCGACTCGGCCGCGGTACCGAAGCCTGCGTACTGGCGCATCGTCCAGAGCCGGCCGCGGTACATGTCCTTGTGGATTCCGCGCGTGTAGGGAAAGGCGCCGGGCAGGGGTTCTTCGGCGCGGCGGTCCTCGACCGAGTAGACGGGCTCCAGCGGCAGGCCGCTGTCATTGAGGACGTCGTGGTCGTGGTCGCTCACGCTTCGACGAACTCCGTCAGCACGCCACCGACGCTTTTCGGGTGCACGAACGCGATGCGTGTGCCGTGCAGGCCGATGCGCGGCTCCTGGTCGATCATCTCCAGGCCGTCCGCGCGCGCCTCGGCGATCGCCTCGTCGATGTCGGACACCGCAACGGCGATGTGGTGAAGGCCGGGGCCGCGGTTGGCGAGGAACTTGCCTACCGGCGAGTCGTCCCGCAGAGGCTGAAGAAGCTCAACCTCGGCGTCACCGGCTTGCAGGAAGGCGGCTGTGAGCTCGTCGGTCGATGCGCGGTGCACGAGCTCGGCGCCGAAAACCTTCTGGTAGAGCGCGATCGCTTCATCGAGGTCGGATACCGCAACCCCGACGTGATGGATCTTCAATCCCTGTAGTGGTACCAGCCCTCGCCGGTCTTGCGCCCGAGCTTGCCTGCTTTGACCTTGGCCTCCAGCTGCGGTGAGGGCCTGTAGCGCTCGTCGCCCGTGGTGCGGTACATGTGCAGGCGCGCGTTGTAGGTGACGTCCAGGCCGCTGAAGTCGCCGAGCCGGAACGGGCCCATGGGCCAGTTGAGGCCTTTCTCGATCGCGGTGTCGATGTCTTCGAACGACGCGACCTCGGCGTCCAGCAGCCGGTAGGCCTCCTGCGTCGCCGCGTGGAGGATGCGGTTGACGATGAAGCCGTCGATCTCCTTGTTGAGGACGACGGGCGTGCGGCCCATGTCGCGCGCCATTGCGGTGGCGCGCTCCACCGCCTCGTCGGAGGTCTGCGGCCCGCGCACGATCTCGACCAGGTCCATCACCAGCACCGGATAGAAGAAGTGCATGTTGATGCACCGCTCGGGATGCTTGGTCTCGCCGGCCAGCTTGCTGATGCCGATGGTCGAGGAGTTGCTGGCCAGCACCGCGTCGGGCGGCGCGACGCGGTCGAGCTCGCGAAAGATCGAGCACTTGAGCTCGAGGTCTTCGAAGACTGCCTCGATGACGAAGTCGGCGTGCTGGACGGCGCCGGCCAGGTCGGTGATCATCACCACGCGGCGCAGGGCCGCTTCGGCGTCGGTTTGGGACAGCTTTCCCTTTTCGACCCTTCGCGCGAGGTGGCCGCGGTTGGACTCCGCCGCCTTGCGCAGCTGGGCCTGGGCTTTGTCGTGGAGCATGACGGTCATGCCGTGCAGGGCGGCCTGCTGGGCGATCTGTGCGCCCATGCTCCCGGCGCCGACGACGGCGAGCTTCACGCCTCGAACTCTAGATCCCGGCGTAGTGCACGTGATTTGACGGGACTGTGAAGGGGGTGACAGGGGTGGGCTTGGGTGGCAAGGGAGGTGTTCGGCGGGGCGGTGAAGGGGGTGACAGGGGAGGGCTTGGGTGGCCACGCAGTCGCCTGAGAGGGGACGGTGAATGGGGTGACGGGGGAGGGCTTGGGTGGCCATGGAGGTGTCTGGAGGAGGGCTGTGAAGGGGGTCACGTAGTAGGGCTTGGGTGGCCTTGGGGATGTTTAGTT
>VBEK01000118.1 GCA_005889135.1 Chloroflexota bacterium | reverse complement strand
TGGACCTGCAGCTGGTTTACCTCGCTGGCGCCGAGCGGGACGATGAGGAGGACGAGGCCCGCGAGGGCGACGATGATGGCGATGAAGATGACGATGATCGCCAGCACGCGAGGCACGCCCGCGGCGTGGAGGCGGATGATCGCGGGCTGGATCAGGAAGGCGATGGCCGAACCGAGCACGAAGGCTCCGAGGAAGTCGCGGAGGAGGTAGAGGACCGTGATGGCGACGACGAGGGCGCCGAGGCCGAAGGCGATCTGCAGGTAGCGACGGCGCCTCTTTGGATCGAGCGGCCAGGCCGATACAGCTACCCCGGTGATTGGGGTTGGGGTCTCAGGCTCTCTCTCGCGGGCCGGTCCCGGGTGAGGGTTCGGGCGCACGTTATGCACTCAGGGGGAGTATGACGAGCCAGAGCCTAGGCCCGAGCCAGCTTAGGTCTTGGCCCGCTGGAGGGAGGCCTCCTCGTACGCGGCGCCGTGGAGAGGGTTGGTGGTGCTGCGCCCGGCAGCAATGGCATAGAGCGCAAGAATGACCAGCCCCACCCCAAGGACACCGTAGGTCACTCCGGGGGCGGTCGCGTATTTTGTAATGAGACCACCAATGGCTATCCCGACGACTCCTGCCGTCTGGGCCAAGCCAAATCGGGTTGCCATCACACTACCCCTGCTCGAGGTATCAGCAGCCTCGACGAGCGCGGTCTGGGTAGCAACCGAGTAGACGGGGTTGCCTATGGAAGCGATTAACAGGGCGATCATCACAAGCCAGTACTCTTGTGTCATCGCCATCGCAATCGAGAACACACCAGTGAGCAATAGACCTGCTCCCACCGTTCGCAATGAACCGATGGCCGCCAGACGGCCAACTATCAGAGCCCCGATGAAAATACCCAGCGACGACACTAACTCCAGCGTCGAATATGCCTGGGATCCGTCCGTAGAGACTCGATAGGCGAGCGCGAGCAATGCCGGCAAGCTCATCGGAATTAGGAACGCGGCTAGGGTGCTAATTACTAGATACGGCCGAGCTTCGACAAAACCCCACGACCGCCGCATTGCACCGGCAATCTTCGTGCTGATAGATCCCCCACCAAGACTGGGAATGCCGAGGATGATCCCAGCAGCGAGTAGGAAGGTGATTGCGTCTCCGACAAAAAGCCACTTTCCATCCATCGGATTCTGAAATCTGCTGAAATAGGCCGCAGCTAGCCCGAAGCCAACCGCGCCTGCGAGCATGGTGGTCGCCGAAACGATCGCGTTCGCCTTACCCACCTGGCCGGGAGGTACAAGGCTAGGAATCGACGCTTGTTTGGCCGGCTGGACAATTCCATTGATGCATGAGACGAAAAACAGAATTGGGATGATGAGGTACCAGGTCGGGTCGATAACGAACGGGGTCGCGATCAAGACAGCAGCCCTCAACACTTCTAGACCCACAACCAGCCGGCGTCGTGGCAGCCGATCGGTGATTCCACCAAGAACGGCCGTCGTCAGAATTGTCGCGAGCGCTTGAACAATGAATCCCAGAGCGACTAGCCTGGGATCACCGGTCTTGTAGTAGATCCAAATGAACGCAGCAACTTGTGTAAGCGGATCGCCGAGCGAAGAAATTCCGATGGCGGCGATGAGACTGCTAAAGCCGGTGTTGGTCCGAAGAACACGCAAGGCGGTAATGCGCCGAGGCACCTCCGGTCGGTTCTGAACTTCCACTGGACTAAGGCCATGCAACTCGCGGAGTGCATCGACGACGTTCGGGTCGTACCACTGGTTTGCCCTGCGGCTAATGTCCTCGACGCCCTCGATGGGTGTCATCGCGGACTTTCGATATAGACGGGCGCCGGTGATCGTGTCGAAGCTATCTGCGACGGACAGGATGCGCGACCCGAAGGGTATGACCTCACCTTTGAGTCCAGCTGGGTAGCCCGAACCATCCCAGCGCTCGTGATGATGCCGAACAAGCGGGGCTACATCTGCTAGCGCAGAGTGTTGCGCAATCATGTCCGCACCAATATCAGGATGGCGTCGCATGATCTCCCACTCCTCTTCAGTGAGGGGCCCTGGCTTGTTCAGAATGTCGTCGCGCACGCCAATCTTGCCCAGGTCGTGAAGAGATCCGGCTGTTCGAATCGCTTCTACGTCGCGGTCGCCAAGTTCAAGGCGTTCTCCTAATCTGCCAGCAAGTTCAGCCACACGGATCGAATGTGATTCCGTGTACCGGTCTCGGGCGTCGAGAGCCTGGGCCGCCAAGTCAAGAGTTTGATCTTTGAGAAGCGATTGCCTTTGTGCATCGGCCACATTTCCTCGGACAGCCAGGACGAATCCGAATAACCCCGGCGCCATGATGTAGCCAACGCTGGTCTGAAGTAGCAAGTAGATGATTCCGCCGGAGAAACTCAGCGCAGCGGTGCCGACAAGAGCGGTAACGCCGATGTTTTCAAAGAGGGTTGTGAAGACCGGCGCTCGGTTGACAAGGGCGACGCTGAGCGCCGTTATGAGATAGTTCAGGCTCAGGGCACACACCACGTAGATCAGGGTCCTAATCGGGAGACTCCAATCCGCTTGGTCCCCGAGCGTCGAAACGGCGATTGAAGGGACCACATATGCGCTGGCCAACATTGCGCGGTTGAAAAGAAATGCCCACCAGGCAATCGAGCGGCCAGGCACTCGACCGTCGAAGACGGCAAGCCAGGCGATCATCGCCACACCTGCACCGGGGGCGAACAGCCCGGCAGCGATTAAGAGGGGGTCGACCACCCATTGGTGTCCGCTCCTCCACGGAATCGGACGCAACGCGGCGATCTGCGTGCCGATGCCCAGGTACACGAGGGTGGCGTAGTCGGATGACCTGATGGGCTTGACAACCCAGCCCAACACGACCGCGAGGAGGCCGCACAGGACGACACCAGCTATGAATAGCTGCGCCGATCGCGGCAGTGATCGAAACGAGGTCAAGATGGGGGAATTCTAGACTTGGCTTCCCGCCTCCAATCCCTCGTTAACGACCTCGGCCCCGCCTACCAGACCCAGGCGCCCGTGACGTGCTGCTTGGTGCTGCCTCTCAGCAAGCGCCTAAACATCCGAACCATGTTCGGCTCCCTCCTATCTCCTCAGATTCCCTTCGATTGCGGCGTCGTGTTCCAGGTCACTTTTGTGGGCTAAGTCTCGCCACTCGTGACCCTGTCGGGAATCATGAAAATCCATGGCCGGAGACCATGGATTTCCATGGCTTCGGAGAGCCCGCTACCGGAGCTACAGGTCGGCGAGCGTGATCAGGCCGACCTTGAGGGCGGCGCTAGCCGCCGCCCCACGATTGCTGGCGTTTAGCTTCTTGAAGATGTTGTGGAGGTGGGTCTCAATCGACGGATCCTTCAGGCCGAGATCCTTTGCGATTCGCTTGGTCGCGTGACCCTTTGCGACAGCACGTAGAATCTGCATCTCACGCGAAGTCAGTGTGATCTTTGTCTGAGTGGAAAGCGGAGCTGAATCGGCAACTCGGCGCAGAACCTCTGGAATCATCCGCCGTGGAACCGGAGCTTCGTTCCTCAAGGTGGCCATCAGAGCTCGATGCAACTCAGATGGGCCTGCGTCCTTGGATAGCAGTGCCCGCGTCGTTGCTGGCCCGTCCATCTCCGGCATGTGGACATCCATTAAGACGAGGTCGGGCTTTAGAGCCTCAACAACGCGCAACGCCTCAGCGCCAGATGAAGCCTCCCCGACGAGTCTCAAGCCCGACACAGCACCCAGCATCGCGCGCGCTGCTGCGCGCGGCACAATACTGTCGTCAACGACCAAGACTTTGTATAGAGCGCGATCGGGGGCCTTAGTGATGGGGGCAGCTTAGCAAGTGAATCGGGCCCAGTCTTTGACTTCGTACGCTTACCTGGCCGCCCTAGCTGTGGTGCTCATCGGCCTCAACGTTCTGACCGCCGAGGACTCGTCAATGCACCCGGATTCAGTCGAAGAGGTCATGTACCTCATCGTTGCTGCCAGTTTGCTGACTTTGATTGAAGTGAGGTTGGAGCGCGGACGCCTCACCTTGTCGGCGCTTGCTAACGGCGCCGCAGCGGTTCTATTGAATCCGCTCAACGCAACGCTAGTGGGACTCGCGACCGGATTCGTGATGATCCGCCGGCCGAGGTGGCAACTCCTCGCGAACCCCCTTATGACAGCCACTGCGATCGCCACCGCAGCAACGACCAACACGCTACTGGACAACGCCAACCTCGCAACCTGGGTGCAACGCCTCGCAGTGTTATTAGTCGTATCCGCCGCAAGCCTCGGACTCGTCGCTCTCGGACTCTCTCATCAGTTATCTCCTGGATGGATCACTGCTTGGGTACTTGCTCTCAACAATCGTTCTTGTCCTCGCACTGGCGCTCACTGACACGATTGCTGGTCGCCGAATAAGGCTGGTTCTCGAGTCTGAGTTGTCCGATGCCGATCGGCACCTCTTTCATAGCCGGGCAGTCGAAGGCGTCGTCCACAACCTGCGTAACCACATGGCGACCGCCGTCGGCTATCTCAAGGAGATCGACACTCAGCACCTCGATCCCGTCGACCGCGACGCCGTTGAGACAGCCAAGGTGGCCGCGAACGACGCGGTCACCGTCCTCCAAGGTCTTTCACGCGGAGCCACCCCGCGCGTCACCTACGCGCCCGAGCCCGTCGATCTCAACGAGCTCGTCGGTAGGGCCATGGATATGGCCAGGCCGAGGGCGCGGCCCAAGCACATCGAGCTGGCCCTTCACGAAACTTCTGAAGAGGTCAAGGTCAAAGCTGACCCACTGCTTCTTCGCGAAGTAATAACCAACCTCGTCAACAACGCCATTGACGCCGCGCCTGACAATGGTCACGTCGAGCTCAGCACCGGCCGGCGCGGCGGTAATTCAACCTTTTTCAGCGTCGCCGATAACGGCCAGGGCGTCGCAGACGAAAATCGCCACCATCTCTTCGAGCCTCACTTCACAACCAAAGAGCACGGCACAGGACTCGGACTTTTCATGTCCTATGGCATCGTCCGCGAACACCAGGGCCAGCTCCTCTACGAAGGCAACCGCCGCGGCGCTGTCTTTACGGTTGTCCTTCCGCCTTTCGGCGCTTGATCGCCGCCGCCAAAACTTCGTTGTCCACGGGCTTGATCAAGTAATCACTCGCATCCAGATCTTCGGCCACGGCACGCGACGTAGGATCGGATGCACCCGTTAAAACGATTGGCCGCGAAAGACGCAGCGCGGCGCGCGACGGCTCATCCAGTGATGGCGCCACCGACAGGTCGAAGACCACGACCTCTCGCGGTCGCAGGGTGCGCATCGCCAACGATGACTCGGCGTCGTAACCCAGTCGCCGCAGACCCCGCGCGGTCAGCTCCCCCAGGCGCTCATCGTCGTCGACGACCAGCACGCGCACCACGCCCAGCGCCGTGGACTCGACGTTGCCCAGCGCCTCGAGCGCCTCGCGCATATCGGACAGCAGCCGGTCGACCGGCAGCGCGCCGCCGTCCCCCTCCGCGACCTCCAGCTCGGCCCGCATCCGCGCGAGGGTCGACCTCAGGCGGTGCAGGGCCTGGGCCAGCTCGGCCCGCGGCTCAGGGCTGGACGACGAACCGGTAGCCAATTCCGCGCACCGTCTCGATCCACGCCGGCTCCTTGAGCTCGCGGCGGACCTGGTGCACCGCCTGCTCCAGGCTGTGCTCGAAGCCCTTGTAAGAGGAGCCCCACACCTTCTCCAGGAGCTCGGCGCGTGAGACCACCTCGCCGGAGCGGTTCGCAAGCAGCTGCAGCATCAAGAGCGGCCGGCGCTCGAGCTTGAGGACGCGATCGCCGAGCCGAGCCTCGCCGCGAGACGCGTCGACGTGCAAACGGCCGCGGGTGATCGCCGTCAACGATCCCGCCCGCTCGCGCAATGCGCTGTGCACTCGCGCCAGCACCACCTGACGGTCGGTGCCCTTGACCACGAAGTCGGTCGCGCCGCGCTCGAGCCCGATTACCTGGTCGGCCGGCGAGTGTCGGGCTCCGGTCAGGATGATCACCGGGAATGGGATGCGTGCCCCGCCGGACCGCAGCGAGTCCAGGACTTCGGGCGCCTCCATGTCCGGCATCTCGTAGTCGAGCAGCATCAGGTCCGGCGAGCCGGTGCGGATCCGCTCCAGCGCCTCCGTGCCGCTGCTTGCGACCTCGACTGAATAGCCCGCGCGGCGCAGCAGCAACGCGGTCAGCTCGGCCGTCCGCGGCTCATCGTCAACCACCAGAAGCTTGGCGGTCACGCCTCCAGTTCCCCAACCGCAAAGTAACACGGTTCAAGGTTTCTTGAGCAAACGCTGAACCTGCGCTGAGGTCAGGATCGCCGGCCGGCCATAACCTCCCAGGCATGGGCCAGCTCCCAGACCTCCATCAAGCCAGGCGCCGGCTGGGACTGGCCCTCAGCACCATCTGCCACGACCGCTGGGTGCTCGGTTATCTGCGCGGCGGATGCGTGCAGCCGATCGCCGCGTCCGAGATCTCGCGACAACTGCTCGAGCGGCGACCGCTCATGCCCCTCTCGCGCCGCGCCCTGTACGAGCGCAAACCGATGGTCGTCAACTCGGTCCTCGAGCGGGACGACTCGCGGACAGGTGACGACTGGGAGCTCGACTGGAGGGCGATCCTTTACGCGCCGGTCGGCGAGCTCGGCAAGCGGCCCGCCGGCCTGCTGGTGCTCGGGTGCCGGAGCGACCACTGGTACAGCGAGCGAGACGTGGCGCACGCCTACACCCTCGGACTCAGCCTGGCGCCGATGGTCACCGCGCTCCGCGGACCGCTCAGCCGGCTCAGCGAGAGCGAGACCATGGCCGCGCACCTGCTGAGTCACGGTTTCTCGCCCGCGGAGGTCGCGCGTGCGATGGCGATCCCGGAGCCGCGCGCGCGCGTTCTGGTCGAAGGCGTGATGCGCAAGCTTCGCTCGGTGACGGACGACGACCTCCGGTTTCCGGCGATCCAGCTGAAGCGGATGACCTGGTAGCTGCTCGCTAGTTCGGTCCAAACAGGAACACGGTCGTGCCGCGCCCTGGGGTGCTCACCACTTCGAGCCGGCCCCCGATCCCGGCTGCGCGCTCCCGCATTCCCACCAGACCGTAGCCGGCCGATTCTCCCGCCGCAAAGCCGCGGCCCTCGTCGGAGACCTCGATCAGAAATGGTCTTGCCGCGAAGCCGAGCTTGACCCTGCAGAACGCCGACCCCGAGTGGCGGCGGACGTTGGTCAGCGCCTCGCGCACGACCTGGGCCACGACCTCGCGCTGCTGCTGCGGCAGCATGTCCTCGGTGCCGACGTGCGACAGCTCGACGCGGATGCCGTAGAGGCGAGCGAACTCCTTCGCCTGATGGCGCAGGTCGCCGGTGACGCCGTCGGGCCCGATCGCCGCCGGTCGCAGGTCCGCCAGAGACTCGCGCACATGCTTCAGCGACCGATCGAGGATCTCATACATCGACTGCAGGGTCTCGTCCTGCTCGCCTTTCGACCTCTCGAGGTAGACCTTGAACAGCGAGATCGCTCCCGCCAGGTCGGTGGCGACGCCATCGTGCAGCTCGCGGGCGATGCGCGCACGCTCCCGCGCCAGCGCATCTTCGACCGCCTGCTGCGCGAACGTGTCGGGGCGCGGCTCGACGCGCGCCCTGTCGGGCGTCATCTCGCCGACGTCCGCCGGCGGGCGTACGACTGGAGCAGCGCGATCGCGATCGGGTGGCGCAACCAGCGGAGCAATCTCCCGTAAGGCTGCCACAGGGCCTCGGTTTCAGCCAGGGCCAGCCGCAGCCGCTCGACGTCGGCCTCGATCCGCCCACGCTCCTCGAGCAGCCACTCCTGGAGCCGGCGAGCGCGCCTGGACAGACGCACGCTCCACAGGGCCGCAAGGCCCCCTTCCGCCGCGATCGCTACGACACCGATCACAAGGAGCGTCGCTCCGACCAGGGTGTAGTCGACGGTCACCGGCAACTCACTCCTTGGTGTCGCTTTCTTCGATTCCGGCCACAGGTGCGATCGCCACCACCTGGTCGTCCGGCGCCAGCCGCATCACGATCACGCCCTGCGTCTGCCGGCCGATGCGGGAGATGGCTCCCACCGGCGTGCGCAGGACCATGCCGCTCGCGCTGATGACGAGGACCTCCTCCTCGGGGTCGCGCGCCACGCGCAGCGCGCTCAGCTTGCCGACGCGATCGGTCACCTTGAGGGTGAAAACCCCCTGGCCGGCCCGGTGCTTGATCGGGTACTCGGACAGCGGCGTCCGCTTGCCGTAGCCACGCTGCGTGATCACGAGCAGGTCGCCGCCCTCGACGACCGTCGCCATGCCCGCGACCGCGTCGCCTTTGCCGAGCTTGATGCCGATCACGCCCTGCGTGTCTCGGCCCATCGCGCGGACCTCGGTTTCGCTGAAGCGGATCGCCTTGCCCAGCTCGGTGGCGATGATCACCTCGTCCTTGCCGCTCGTGGGCGTGACCCAGTCGAGCTCGTCGGCCTCCTGCAGGTTGATCGCGATGAGGCCGTTGCGACGCACGTTGGCGTACTCGGCCATCGCCGTCTTCTTTATGTATCCGTTCTTGGTGACCATGAGCATGTAGTGCGCCTCGCTCTCCGACTCCGGGCGCACGAACACCGCCGTGATGCGCTCGTTGGAGCCGATGTCGATCAGGTTGTTGATCGGCATGCCCTTGGCCTGGCGCTCGCGCTCCGGCACCTCGTGCACACGCAGCTGGAAGACTCGGCCGCTCTGGGTGAAGAAAAGCATCGAGGCGTGCGTGTGTGTGGTCAGAAGGTGCAGCGCGTAGTCCTCTTCGCGCGTGCCGCTCGGCGCGTCCGAACCCGCCGTGGGCTTGGCCCCCTTCAAGCCGACACCGCCGCGTTTCTGAGCCCTGAACACGCGCAGCGGCTGCCGCTTCACGTACCCGCGGTGCGTGAGCGTGACCACGACCTCTTCCTTGGGCACCAGGTCTTCAGCCGACAGCTCCGTCGCCTCCTGGTCGGTGATCTCGGTCCGGCGGTCGTCGCCGTACTTCTTCACCATGTCGTCCATCTCTTCTTTGATCAGGAGGCGGACCTTCTGGTCGCTGGCGAGGATGCTCTCGAGGTAGGCGATGGTCTTGATCACCTGTTCGTACTCCTCGTCGATCTTGCCGCGCTCGAGGCGCGTCAACCGGCCCAGGGTCAGGGCCAGCACCGCCTTGGCCTGCCGCTCGCTCAACCCGAACCTGGTCTGCAGCTGGGTGGCGGCGATGTCCTGGTCGGCGGCGCCGCGGATCGTCTTGATCACCTCGTCGAGGTGGTCGAGGCAGATCTTGAGGCCCTCCAGGATGTGGGCGCGCTCCTGCGCCTTGTCGAGATCGAACCGGGTGCGGCGGATGATGACGTTGCGGCGGTGGTCGATGAACAGCTGGAGCGCCTGCTTGAGGCTCAGCACGACTGGGCGCCCTTCGACGATCGCGAGCATGATCACGCCGAACGTCGTCTGCAGCGTCGTGTGCTTGTAGAGGTTGTTCAGGACGCTGAACACCTGGGCCTCGCGCTTCAGCTCGATCACGATGCGCATGCCGTTGCGGTCGGACTCGTCCCGCAGGTCGGCGATGCCTTCCAGCTTTCGCTCCGCCACCAGCTCGGCGATCTTGGCCACCAGGGACGCCTTGTTCACTGCGTAGGGAAGCTCGTAGACGATGATGCGCTCGCGTCCGTTGGCCGCCTGCTCCAGGGAGTGCCGCGCGCGGACCACGATGCGGCCATGGCCCGTCGAGTACGCGGCCTTGATGCCGGTGGCGCCCATGATCGTGCCGCCGGTCGGAAAGTCGGGACCCTTGACGAACGTCAGCAGGTCCTCGGCGGTGGCCTCCGGATTGTCAACGACATGCTTCACCGCGGCACAAACCTCGCGCAGGTTGTGGGGCGGGATGTTGGTCGTCATGCCCACGGCGATGCCCGTTGCGCCGTTGACAAGCAGGTTCGGGATGCGAGCCGGAAGGACTGAGGGTTCTTCCTCCTGTCCGTCGTAGTTGGGGACCATGTCGACGGTCTGCTTTTCGATATCGGCCATGAGCTCGCCAGTGATCGCCGACAGCTTCGCCTCCGTGTAGCGCATGGCCGCGGGCGGGTCGCCGTCCACGCTGCCGAAGTTGCCCTGGCCGTCGATCAGCGGGTAGCGGAGCGAGAAGGGCTGGGCCATCCGCACCAGTGCGTCGTACACGGCGTCGTTGCTGTGTGGGTGGTACAGCTTGAGCACATCGCCGACGAAGGCTGCGCATTTGCGATGACGGCTTCCGGCAGTCGCGCCGCTCTGGTGCATCGCGTACAGGATCCGACGCTGCACCGGCTTGAGCCCGTCACGCACCTCGGGCAGGGCCCGGCTGATGATGACCGACATCGCGTACTCCATGTAGGAGGTCTGCATCTCCTCCTGGAGGTTGCGGGTCAGCACGGTGCCCAGCGTGTCGTCAGCCAATGCTCTTACTCCTCAAAGCGAGTCAGGACCACCACCGCGTTGTGCCCCCCAAAGCCGAAGCCGTTGGAGATCGCCACCTTCACGTCCTGGCGACGCGCGGTGTTGGGCACATAGTCGAGGTCGCAGCTGGGATCAGGGGTCTCGTAGTTGATGGTCGGGTGAATGATGCCCCGGTTGATGGTGAGCAGTGTCGCGATCGCCTCCACCGCTCCAGCCGCGCCGAGAAGGTGACCGATCATCGACTTCGTGCTGCTGATCGCGACCTTACGCGCATGCTCGCCGAGCGCGATCTTCAGCGCCTTGGTCTCGCCTGCATCGTTCAGCTGCGTCGACGTGCCGTGGGCGTTGACGTAGTCGATGTCCTTCGGCTCGAGCCCCGCGTCCTTGATCGCGAGCGAGACCGCGCGTGCCGGCGCTTCGCCGGTCTCGTCGGGTGCGACCTGGTGGAACGCGTCGTTGGTCGTCGCGTAGCCGATCACCTCACCGTAGATGCGCGCGCCGCGATTATGGGCGTGCTCCAGCGACTCGAGGATCAGCGTGCCCGCGCCCTCGGCGGGGACGAAACCGTCGCGGTCGCGGTCGAACGGCCGGCTCGCCTTCTCGGGCGCTTCGTTGCGCGTCGAGAGGGCGCGGATGGCGTT
>VBEK01000117.1 GCA_005889135.1 Chloroflexota bacterium | reverse complement strand
CACCGGCTGAGCCGCCTCGGCATCACGCTCGCCGAGGGCAAGGACGACGCCGCCTGGCAGCGCTTCCTCCAGCTCGCGGACACGAAGAAAGAGGTCACCGACGAGGACCTGCGCAAGATCGCCGCTATGGCGGAGACCAACGGGCATGAGGGCAACGGCCACCCGCCGGTCACCGACCAGCTACACGACCACAACCACGTCGCGGACGCGATGCGGCACCTCATCTTCGGGTGAAGGTTGCGTATCAGGGAGAGCCCGGCGCCTACTCCGACGAGGCGGTCTCGGCGGTCTTTCCGGACGCACAGGCCGTCGGCTTCGCCACGTTCCGGCTGACGTTCGACGCCCTCGCGATGGGCGCGGTCGACGCGGCCGTGCTGCCGGTGGAGAACTCGAGCGCGGGCGTGGTCCAGGAGGTGTCCGACTTGCTGTGGGAGAAGCCGGGGCTGCGCGTCGTGCGCGAGCACGTGCAGCCGGTGCGCCACTGCCTGCTCGGCTGGCCGGGACCGGTGGAGCGCGCGCTGTCCCACCCGCAAGCTCTGGCCCAGTGCGACCGCTACCTGCACGCTCGACAGATCCGGCCCGTCGCGTTTCACGACACCGCCGGCGCCGCCCGCGCGGTCGCGGAGCAGCGCCAGCCCGGCACGGCGGCGATCGCGAGCAAGGCCGCGGCCGCGCGCTACTCCCTGTACGTCCTCGCCGAGTCGATCCAGGACGACTCCGAGAACCGCACCCGGTTCGTCGTGGTCGAGAAGGGAGAGCCGATCCGCCCGCGCAACGCGGCTTCGGGGTGGAAGGGATCGATCGCCTTCGTCACTGCACACCGGCCGGGAAGCCTCGCCCACGCGCTCGACTGCTTCGCCCGGCGGGGGGTGAACCTGACGCGCCTCGACAGCCGGCCCATGATGGGGCGGCCGTTCGAGTACCGCTTTTACGTCGACTTCACGATCAACGGCGATGGCTCGTCGCCCGCCGCCGCCGAGGCCGCGCTCAGCGACCTGGAAGAGGCGAGCGCGGAGATCAAGCTCTTCGGCACCTACCCGGCGGCATGAAAAAGCCCCCTCTCTGGAAGGGGTGTCTCAGAGAGGGGGCAGCGTAGGTTACGAAGCAGGCCGCGGCGGGAAGCACGTAACCGCGACCTGCACAGGAAGCTTAACTTAACAGCGTTAAGCATAAGCGTGCTTAAGCGAACAGGCGACCTGGGAACTTGAAACGCGCGTTACAAAAACCAGTGACCACAAACCTTCCGGGTTTCGTATAAAGTGACGAGCCGTGGCCAACGGGCGCTCTGACGCACCAGTTGCGGCAGACGCGCTCGGTAAGCGCCGGCGCCTTCCCGGCGTAAACCTCCGACCTGGAGCGGTCAAGCAGGCGCGGGCGGAAGCCGGCCTTAGCCTCGCCCAGCTCGGCAAGGGCCACGTCACCGCGCCGGCGATCTACCTCATCGAGACCGGCCGCACGCGTCCCTCGCTGCCGACGCTCGAGCACATCGCCCGCCGCACTGGCAAGCCCCTGGAGTTCTTCCTCGCCGAGCCGGGCGGAGCCGCGGACGACAACACGGTGAGGCTGTTCGAGCTCGAGGCGATGGTCGCCGACGGCCGCAACGCAGAGGCGATCGCATTCGGCCAGGCGCTGCTGGACGGGGGCTCCTCGGCCTTCCGGCTGGGGCGCATCCGCTTCCTGCTCGCGCAGGCCTACCTCGGCTCCTCGGAGCCTGAACGCGCGGCAAGCCTGCTGGAAGAGGCGCGCGCGCACTTCGAGGCCGTGAACGACGGCGTGATGCTCGCCGAGTGCATGGGCGCCCTGGCGTCGCTCGCCGCCGCGACGCAGTCCCGGGACGCGGTCACCCTCGCGGAGAAGGCGCTCGGCGTCTGCCGCAAGCTGAAGCCGGTGCCACCGCCGCTCGAGGCGCGACTGCTGGGCGTGCTCGCCAACGCCCTGGTGGGCGAGCGGGACTGGAACCGAGCCGTGTCGACATACGAAGCCGCGATCAACGCCGGTTCGGCCGGCTTTGACCTTCGCGGCGCGGCGCGCCTCTATGGCGAGCTCGGGATGGCCTACCGCAGGGCGGGCGAGGCCGAGGCCGCGACAAGGTACCTGACGCGCTCGATCGCACTGCTCGAGGTGCTTCGGGACCGGGCTTCGCTCGCCCGCTCCGAAAGCAACCTCGCGCTCGTCCTCATGGAGAGGAAGGACTACGCGGCGGCGCGCGTCCACCTGGAGCGGTCACTCCAGCTGGCGGAAGAGCCGGACCTCGAGTCGGGCCGCGGGAGGGTGCTGCTCGGCCAGGCCGAGCTGGCGACGCACGAGGGCGAAGTCGACCGGGCGCACGAGCTCGCGAGCGAGGCCCTCGAGCTCGCCGCCGAGATGGAGGATCGGGCCACCATGGCCGAGGCGCACGTGTGGCTCGGCCAGATCGCCGACAAGCGCGGCGATCACGCCGCGGCCGACCGCGAGTTCGAGGACGCTATTCGCGGTTTCGAGGCCCTGGGCAAGCGCGAGCGCCTGCTGCACAGCCACGGGGCCTACGCCGAGATCCTGGAGCGCCGCGGCGAGCTCGCTCGGGCGTACGCGCACATGAAGGAGGCCCTCCAGGCGAGCCACCCGGGCCTGCTGCGAGAGGCGGCGTCAGGGGAGCGCGTCAGCTCGGCCTGAGGGTCCTGAACCTCTGATAACGTAGATTTCGGCCGCTTGGCGGTCGACTATGGCGAAAGCGCTTCGCAGCTCCAAATTCACCCTCTCCGCCGAAGCCGTGATCGCCGATTACCGGCTGGCCTACAGCAGCCGCCGCGCAAGCGTCATCGGCCGGGCCGAGGTGCTGCGCGGCAACGCCACCTTCGGCATCTTCGGCGACGGCAAGGAGATCGCCAACATCGCCATGGCCAAAGCGTTCCGCCCTGGCGACTGGCGCGCCGGCTACTACCGCGACCAGACGTTCATGTGGGCGACGCGGATGTCGAACGTCCGCGAGTTCTTCGCCCAGCTCTACGGCAACGCCGACCCCGAGGCGGAGCCTGCGTCGGGCGGGCGGCAGATGGGCAACCACTTCGCGACCCGCTTTCTAGACGACAGCGGCGCGTTCCTGCGCAGCGTCGACATGCCGAACTCGAGCGCGGACGTGTCCAACGTGGCCGGCTGGATGCCGAGGCTGGTCGGCCTGGCCTACGCCTCCAAGCTATACCGGGAGAACCCCCAGCTCAAGGCCGCCGCGGACGGCTTTTCGGTGAACGGCGACGAGGTCGCGTTCGGCACGATCGGCGATGCCGCGACGTCAGAAGGACTCTTCTGGGAGGCGATGAACGCCGCCGGCGTGATGCAGATCCCGATGGCGATGTCGGTGTGGGACGACGGCTACGGGATCTCGGTGCCGATCTCCGCGGAGACGACGAAGGCATCCATCTCGGACGTCCTGCGAGGCCTGAGCCCCGACGACAGGCCCGGCGTCGACATCTATGTCGCTCGCGGTTGGGATTACGCCGCGCTGGTGGAGACGTACGCGACGGCGATCGACAAGGTTCGGCGCGAGCACAAGCCGGCGTTGATCCACGTCACGGAGCTGACGCAGCCGCAGGGACACTCGACCAGCGGCAGCCACGAGCGCTACAAGTCGAAGGAGCGGCTGCGCTTCGAGAACGAGTACGACTGTGTGGCGCGGATGCGCGACTGGATCATCGAGTCGGGCGTGGCGAGCGAGTCGCAGCTCGAGGGGTGGGAGGCGGCGGACAAGGAGGCGGTCGAGGCCGCGCGCGACCTGGCGTGGGAGGCGTTCCAGGCGCCGATCCGGGTCGAGCGCGACAAGGCGGTGGCGATCCTCCGCCGGATCGACATGCCCGAGGTGGCCGAGATCACGAACTCGCTCGACGAGGCGCACAAGGTGACGCGTTCGCTGGTGATGTCCAGCGCGTCGCGCGCCCTGCACCGGCTGCGCGGGCTCGAGTCCCCCGCGCGCACAGAGCTCGCGAAGTTCGTGGCCGCATACCGGCGCGAGAACGACGACAGGTACAACTCGTTCCTGTACAGCAGCTCCGCCGAGTCGCCGCTGCACGTGCCGGTGGCGCCGCCGGTGTACTCCGAGAAGTCACCGACGGTCGACGGCCGCCAGGTGCTGGTGCGCAACTTCGACGCCAACTTCGCGCGCGACCCGCGGATCTTCGTCATCGGCGAGGATGTGGGCAGGCTGGGCGACGTCAACCTCGTGTTCGAGGGCCTGCAGGCGAAGCACGGAGAGCTGCGCCTGACCGACACGGGCATCCGCGAGGCGACGATCCTCGGCCAGGCGATCGGCTCCGCGATGCGCGGGCTGCGGCCGATCTGCGACATCCAGTACCTCGACTACTTCTACTACGCGTTGGAGACCGCCACCGACGATCTGGCGACGCTGCACTGGCGCACGGTGGGCGGGCAGAAGGCGCCGGTCGTGATCCGGACCAAGGGCCACCGCCTGGTCGGGATCTGGCACTCGGGATCGCCGATGTCGGTGCTGCTGAACGCGCTGCAGGGCATCTACGTCTGCGTGCCCCGGAACATGACCCAGGCCGCGGGCTTCTACAACACGCTGTTCCGCGGCGACAACCCGGGGCTGGTGGTCGAGGTGCTTAACGGATATCGGCTCAAGGAGCGCGTGCCCGACAACGTGGGCGAGTTCACGGTTCCTCTGGGAGTGCCGGAGGTCTTGCGTGAGGGCACGGACGCGACGGTGGTCACGTACGGGGCGTGCTGCGCGATCGCGCTGGATGCGGCGCTTGCGCTGGACGAGCTCGGCGTCTCGTGCGAGGTGATCGATGTCCAGACGCTGAACCCGTTCGATACCGGTCAGATGCTGGTGCGGTCCCTGGAGAAGACGCACGCGCTGGTGTGCGTGGACGAGGACGTGCCGGGAGGCGCGTCGGCGTTCATGCTCCAGCAGGTCCTCGAGAAGCAGGGCGGGTGGTGGCACCTGGACGCGGCGCCGCGGACCCTGGCGGCGTCACCGAACCGGCCGGCGTACGGGCCGGACGGGGACTACTTCAGCAAGCCGAACCGGGAGAGCATCGTCGAGGCGGTGTACGAGGTGGTGCGCGAGCGCCAGCCGTGGAGGTTCCCGGCGCTCGACTCGTGAATGCGTCCGCGATAGGCGCGATTGCCGGCAGACGCGTGCTTCAATTCGATTTCAAACCCGCAATTGCCGGCAAAGGTGTGTATCGCGCCGGGCCCTCGCGCCCCTGGGCCGGACACACACCCCTGGCGGGCCCTCCCTTCTTTTTGGCTTCCTCCCCCTAGCCTTCCGATCCTGGTTCGAAGCTAGCTCGATTCCCGGGTCGAGTCAACCCAGGCTGTTAAGACCGAGCGCTCAGGTCAGCTCGCCCGGCAGGTACTCCATCACCGCCAGCGCCGGCGCCCGGTTCATCAGCCTCACGCCTTCGAGAAGGTAGCCCAGCCAACCCCCGGCCGCGGCCGGCGCGGCTTCGCCCAGCGGAGGCATCCACCTCCGCGGCCCCCGCGCCTCGCGTGCCGGCGCGCTCGCCGCCAGACCCGCCAGCTCCCTCGCCTTCCGGATCCCTGCGTCGAGACCTCCGAGCTCGTCGACCAGCTTTCGCTCCAGCGCCTGGCGGCCCGTCCAGACCTTGCCCTGCGCGACCGGCTCCACCTCTTCGCGCGGCAGCTTCCGCGCCGCGGCCACCACGTCGACGAAGCCGCGGTACAGGCGATCGATCTCCCCGGTGACGAGATCGCGTTCCTCGTCGGTGTAGCGGCGTGAGTCGTCGTTCATCGTCACGTGCCGGCCGAACGCGACCGTCTCGCGATTCACGAGCAGCTTTTCGAAGAGGCCGCCGGTGACGATCTTGCCGCCGAGCACGCCGATCGAGCCCGTCAGCGTGCCCGGCCGCGCGACGATCCAGGAGCCTGGCGTCGCCACGTCGTAACCACCCGAGCCAGCGACCGGCCCCATGACCACCACCAGGGGCTTGCGCGACGCCACGACGCGCAGGGCGTGGCGCATCGCCTCGCTCGCCGTCGACGACCCGCCGCGGGAGTTGACGTAGAGCACCACCGCGGCCGCGCGCTTGTCCGCCGCGACCTGCCGTGCGAGCTGCACGACGCTCAGGTCGCCGGCTCGTGCCTCCCCGACCAGGGGCACGTCCACCGGCGGCTGCACCGGCAGCCGTCCGGAGCGACCGTCGATGATGATGCCTTCGATCCGCATCAGCGCCACGTACCTGCCGAATCGCAGCTTCGGTGCCGGCGGACGCATCTTTCGCTCCGCCCGCAACCACGCACCGATGCTCACCGGGCTCCCGCCTTCGCGGCCAAGGTGCGCCGGGAGCTCCTCCTCGGTCAGCACCCGATCGACGACGTGCTTCTCGACCGCCACATCGTCGCCGTAAGGGGAGCAGTCG
>VBEK01000116.1 GCA_005889135.1 Chloroflexota bacterium | reverse complement strand
CGCGAGCTGCGCAGCCTGATCGACACGGTCAGCGCGCGGAGAGGGCTACAGGTGAGGCTGGGCCAGGTCTTGAGCCAGGCCGGCATCGAGTTCGACGGCAAGGTCTGCGCCGCGCTGGAAGCGTCTTGCGCAGAATCGTCGGTGCGCTGGCGCCGGATGCCCTCGCACGCGGGCCACGACGCCCAGGTCATAGGCACCGTCTGCCCGGCGGCGATGCTGTTCGTTCCGAGTCAGGGCGGCCACAGCCACCGGCCGGACGAGCACACCGAGCTCGAGGACATCGGCTCGGGGATCGAGGTCCTGGTGCGCACGCTTTTCCGGCTGGCCTACCAGGACTCGTGAAGCTCGGGCTCGGGTTCCTCGGCGGTCCGGACCTGCGCTCGCTCGTCGAGATCGGGCGCGCGGCCGAGGAGGCTGGGTTCGACTCGCTGTGGCACGCCGAGACGCGGATCACGCGCGACTCGGTGACCGCGCTCACGGCGCTCGCCATGGAGACCAGACGGGTGCGGCTGGGGAGCGCCGCGATCAACGTGTACACGAGGGGCGCGGTGCTCACGGCGATAACGTGGGCGGCGCTCGCCGAGGCGGCGCCGGGCCGTGTGGTGCTCGGGATCGGGCCAGGTTCTCCGGACCCCCTCGCCCAGCAGGGCTTTGAGTTCGAGTTTCCCGTCAGCCGGCTGCGCGAGTACGTGGCTTCGATCCGCGCCACCTGGCACGAGCCCGTGCCGGTCACCCTGGAGGGACGCCACCACAGGCTGTCCCGGCTGATGCCCGAGGTCCGGCCGGCCCAGCCGGTGCCGATCTACCTCTGCGTGACGGGCCCGCGCGCGCTGGACTGCGCGGGGCAGGTCGCCGACGGCGTCGTCCTCAACGCGTTCATGCCGGCGTCCTACACGCGACGCTCGATCGCCCGCCTCGACGCCGCGGCCGGCGGCAAGTACAGAGGCGAGCTGGCCCAGTGCCTGGTCGTCGCCCTCGCCGACGACGTCGCCGAGGCGGCGGCGCGTGTGCGGCCCATCCTCGCGACCTATCTCGTCTACTTTCCCAACCTGGCCGCGGAGACCGGCCTCGACGCAGAGTTCCTCACCGGGCTTCGGGAGAAGGCAAGCGCCGGCGGGCTGGAGGCGACGTTCGCCGACCTGCCGGACTCACTCGTGTCCCAGCACGCGCTGGTGGGTCCGGTCGACGAGTGCAGGAAGCGCCTCGCCACCTACCGCGACGCGGGGCTGCAGCTGCCGATCCTGTTCCCCGACCCGATCAGCATGGGGCGGACGGTCAGCGAGCTGGCGGCGGCCTGATGGTCTACCTGGGAGCCGGGTCGTGGCTTTTGTTCTCATGGCTCTTCGGCGACCGGCCCCGCGTGCGCGACCACGTGGTCACCTTCGGGATCGGCGTCGGTGCGATGCTCGCCGCGCTCCTCTTTGCGGTCCCCCAGGCCGGCACCGCGCTCGGCACCGCGATTCCGATGACCGACCGGACCGACATCCTGCAGCAGCTGCTCGTGTCCCAGGGCGCGTGGATCGGGACGGCCGCGGTCGGCGTGGCGGGTTACGGACTGTCGCGGGCGGCCCGGCGGATCCGTTCGCCGCGCGCGCACGTCTACGAGGTGATCGCGATCGGCGCCGGCGCTGCGCTCATCCCGGCGTCCGTGGTCCACCTCGGCTTCCTGCTCGTGCTCGTGCCGGCCGCGGTCGCGGGCACGGCCGCGACGCTGCTCGAGGAGGTGCCCCGGCCGGTAGCCGTGCTCGCGGGACTGCTGGCCACGGTCGCGTTCGCGGTCACGTTTGCGGTCGCCCGCCTCTTGCCTTTCGGCGTCGTCGAGCTGATGCTGGGCGTCGGCGTCGTCGCCTACTCGGTCGGGCGCTGGACGGACCTGCACCCCGCGTCGACGGCGAAGCCGACGCCGCTGCTGTGGCTCTCGCTCGCCTGCGGCTTCGTCCTCGCCTACAAAGCCGGCTGATGGACACGCTGGTCCGCGGCGGGACCGTCGTGCTCGAGTCGGGCCGGCTGCGCGCGGACGTGCTGATCCGCGGAAGCAGGGTCGCCGGACTGCTAGACCCGCGCGAGTCGGCCGGGTTCAAGGCCAGGGTGATCGACGCCTCGGACTTGCTTGTGCTGCCGGGTGGCGTCGACGTGCACACGCACATCGGCATCCAGTTCGGCGAGTTCACGACGCGCGACGACTTCGGCTCGGCCACGCGGGCCGCCGCCTTCGGCGGCACGACCTCGCTGCTCGAGTTTGCATTTCCCGAGCCCGGTGAGGACCCCGCGGAGGCTGTCGAGCGCCGGATCTCGCAGGCGAGCGGCCAGGCAGTGATCGACTTCGGCTTCCATGCCGCAATCGCCCAGCACGCAGACGCCGACGCGCTGGCCGGCATCGAGCGCGCGGCAAAGCTCGGCGCGCCCACGGTGAAGGTCTTCACCGCTTACCGCGGGATCATGATGCTCGAGCTCGGCGACGTGATGGCCGTGATGCGCGAGGCCGCCAAAGCGCGCTCGCTGGTGATGGTGCACGCCGAGACCGAGGCGATCGTCGAGCGGGCGGTGGGGGAGCTGCGAGAGCGCGGCATCGCGGACGCTCGTCACCACCCGCAGGCCAGGCCCGGCATCGCCGAGCTGGACGCCGCGCGCAGCGTCCTGCGCCTCGCCGCTGAGACGGGCGCCGCCGTCTACCTCGTCCACGTCACGCTGCCCGAGGTGGCGGAGGAGATCGCGAGGGCGCGCGCCGACGGTGTCCGCGCCTACGGCGAGACGTGTCCGCACTATCTCTTCCTCGACGAGTCGGTCTATTCGACCCCGCACGGTGAGCGCTTCGTGTGCAGCCCCCCGATGCGGTCCGCCACTGCCGCGCGCGGCCTCTGGCGGACGCTGGGCACGTCGCTCACCGGTGTGCACTCCGACCACTGCTGCTTCGACAGCGAGCAGAAGAAGGTCTACGCGTCCGACTCGACGCGCATACCCCCGGGGCTGCCCGGCGTGGAGACCCGGATGCCCCTGCTCATCTCGGCCGCGTTGAGCGGGCGCCTCTCGATGCCGGATGTCGTCCGGCTGTGCTCGTCGGAGCCGGCGAGACTGTTTGGGATGCAGGGCAAAGGCTCATTGTTGCCTGGCATGGACGCGGACCTGATCGTGGTCGACCCGCGCGCGCGCCACCGGCTCGACGGCCTGCACATGGCCACCGACTACACGCCCTTCGCAGGCATGGAGATCCGGGGGCGGATCGAGACGGTCGTCGCGGGCGGCGAGGTGCTGGTGTCGGCAGGGCGGTGGGTGGGCGAGAAGCCGGCCGGACGCTATATCCGCCGGCGCCGCCTGGAGGCTTGAGCCAACCGGTAGGACGCCGGCTGTTCCTCGCCGGCCTCGCCGGCGGGGTCGCGCTCATCGCGCTCGGCGGACGCCTCCCGGGCGCGCTTCGCTCCTGGCTCGAGGGGCCGCTCGGCGAGCTGAGCCCCAGCGACGGTTTTCATTTCTACAGCGTCACGGGGTCGATCCCATCCTGGGACCGCGCGGGTTGGCGGCTGGCCGTCGACGGCCTCGTCGACAAGCCGCTCTCGCTGAGCCTGGACGAGCTCACATCGATCGGCCTGCAGACCGTGACCGCCGACTTCCACTGCGTCAGCGGGTGGTCCGTTTCGAGCGTGCGCTGGCGCGGGGTCTCGCTCGCCGCCCTCGTCGACCTCGCCGCGGTGCGGCCGGCCGGGCGCGCCCTGCGCCTCGAGTCGGGGGACGGCGCGTACGTGGACTACCTCGACCTGGAGGTCGCGCGCAAACCCGGCGTGATCGTCGCCCTCGGCATCCGGGACACGCCGCTCAGCTCGGAGCGCGGAGCGCCCGCGCGGCTGGTCGTGCCTTTCTACTACGGCTACAAAGGTGTCAAGTGGCTGCGCCGGATCACCGTCGTGGAGTCCGCCGGCGTTGGCTACTGGGAGGCTCGGGGCTATGACGCGGACGCCCGCATCCGCGACTGAGAAAGCGCTGCACTGGTCGGTCGCGGCGGCCGTGCTGGTGCTGCTCGTCACGGGTGTCGTGATGTACGTCCCGTCGTTGAGCCAGATCGTCGGCCAGCGGTTCTGGGTGCGGACGTCCCACCTGGTCGCCGCGATCGTCCTCGTCGCGGTGGTGCTGGTGATGCCGGCGCTTCGCTGGGGCGAGCTGCGCCGCCTCGAGCGTGAGCTTAGTTTCTGGGACAGGGGCGATTGGGACTGGTTTCGTCGGCCGTGGGACGTGTTCCTGTCCAGTTACCAGGAGCCGGCGTCCGCGCCGCGGCGGTTCAATGCGGGACAGAAGCTGCTGGCAGCGCTGGTCGCGAGCGCCCTCGTGCTCCTTGTCGTCAGCGGTGTGCCGATGTACTGGTGGTGGTTATTCGCCGGCGAGGTCGTGCAGCGCGCACGCGATCTGCACGTGCTCGCGAGCTTTGCCGTCACGGCGCTGATCGCCGGTCATGTCTATCTCGCGGCGTTGGGACCGTCCGGGCTGCTCGGAAAGCGAGCCGCCAAACGTTGACTTGGAGGCTTTTCCCAGGTGCTTCCGAAGTTAGGGTGTCCTATCTTGAATGCTAGGTCAGCCTATATGGGCGTATGCTGTAACCCAGACAAGTGACTGAAAACGGAGCAATCGTCGCACGCCGGCTCAGCAAGGTTTACCGCGGCGGCCGCGGCGTCTTCGAGCTCGATTTCGCCGTCCGCGAGGGCGAGATCTTCGGATTTCTCGGGCCAAACGGCGCCGGCAAGACAACCACCATCCGCGCACTGATCGGACTGCTCCGCCCGACCGCCGGCGAAGCGACGATCTTCGGCCTCGACTGCTGGCGGCAATCACCCGCGGTCAAGGCCCGGGTCGGATTTGTCTCGGCCGACCCCCGGCTCTACGAGAAGATGACGGGAGCTGCCTTTCTCGAGTTCATGGCTGGCTTTCGAGCTCGAGGGACCATGGACCGCGCCAGGGCGTTCGCCAGAGAGTTCGACCTTGACCTCAGGGCGAAGATCCGACACCTGTCTCGGGGTAATCGGCGAAAGCTGCTTCTCATCCAGGGCTTGATGCACGACGCACCCCTGCTCATCCTCGACGAGGCGAGTGGCGGTCTCGACCCGCTGGGACAGGAGGCGTTTCTGACCCACCTCGAGGACGAGCGTTCTCGAGGCAAGACGATCTTCCTTTCGTCGCACAACCTGGCCGAGGTCGAGCGAGTGGCGGACCGCGTGGGCATCATCCGCGAAGGCCGCATGGTCGCCATCGAAGACATCGAGAAGCTGCGCGCATTGCGCGCTCGGAAGATGGAGGTCATACTCGAGCGCCCGCTGAACACCGACTTTTTCGATGGCCTGCCTGGTGTCCGGCTGGTGGCGACCAAGGATGCCGGCCGGCACGTGGAGCTGGTCGTGCAGGACAATCCACGCGAGCTCCTGGCTCGGCTCGGCACAGCGCCGGTGCTTGATGTTGTTTTTCCGGCGGCAGACCTGGAGAGCGTCTTCATCCACTACTACCGCGAGGACGACCCAGGCGTTGCCCGCGATCTTGTAGGCGCCGCAAGCCAGTGACCGTCATGCTGCGCAAGGCGCTCTGGGATCTGCGCTGGACAGCATTCTGGTTCGCCCTTGGTGGTGCGGGTTACACGTTGATGGTTTCGCTGTTTTTTCCGGTTGTGCGTGAGCAATCGGCGCAGTTCAACCACCTCATGGCCTCGTATCCCAAGGGCTTTCTCGCCGCGGTCGGCTACACGGACATCACCACCTTCACCGGCTACCTGGGGACAGAGTCCTTGAACCTCTTCTGGCCGATCATCGTCGCCGTCTTCGCGACGCTCGCTGGGGCATCGCTGGTGGCCAAAGAAGTCGAGGACGGGACCTCCGAGATCTGGCTCTCCATTCCGGCGTCGCGATGGCGGCTGCTGCTTGCGAAGATGACGGCGCTGGCGGTCGCTCTGTTGGGCGTCGTCGTCGCAGGCGTGCTGGGAGTCCAGCTCAGCGCGGTGCTGGTCGGAGCGACCGTCTCCGCGACCGGCCTGCTCGCGCTGGGTGCCGTAATGTCCGCTTTTCTGCTTGTCATCGCCGCCTACTCGGGCCTTCTCTCGTCGATCTTCAGCTCTCGCGGTGTGGCGTCCGGCATCGCGTTCGGGATCACGCTCGCGTCCTACGTGGTGTGGTTGGTCGGCGGCCTTTCCGATCAGTGGAGGCAGTTGAAGAATCTCTCGATCTTCACGGCCTACACGCCCCAGAAGGCCCTCGAGACTGGTTCGATCGACGCCACGTCGCTGGGCATTGTGGTCGCGATCACCGTGGTGTGCGTACTCGCGTCACTGCTCACCTTTCAAAGACGAGACGCGATCTAAATACGCGGCGGCCTTGCTGCCGACGACCC
>VBEK01000115.1 GCA_005889135.1 Chloroflexota bacterium | reverse complement strand
GGCCGCGATCGCGGGCGCGACCGAGTACGGAGTGGTGACGTTGACGACGCGGGAGTCGTTGCGGATGGGGGCCAGCGCGGCCTCCACAGCGTCTTTGTAGGCGCTGTCCCCGACCGACATCGTCTCGCTCTTGAAGATGAGGTCGAAGTTGGAGGTCTCGATCGACGACGTCTGCCTGGTGTTCAGCTCGTCGTTCGTCAGCTGCGAGGCCTGGAACGCCTCCAGGTGGCTCCGCAGCGGACCGCCGCTGGTCAGAGTGCCGCCCATGAGCACGAACGCGATCGAGATCGCGAGCAGGACGCCAGAAGCGGCGATCGTGGCCCAGCGGAAGCGGTAGACGAATCGACCCCAGCGTGCGAACACCTTTACCTCTCCTCCGCGAACACGGCCGATAGCGACATCGCGTTCAGCGCATCCACCGCCTCTTCGGCGTTGAAGTCCGGGTCGATCAGGTTCTGGACCATGATCCCGAGCACGGCGGCCTCGACCACCGAGGCGATCGCACGCGCGGGCTTCGGGTCCGCCTCGCGCTCGGCCAGCACCTGGCGAGCGATGTCCTCGATGTGGGCTCGGTCCTGGCGGACGAAGTCGAGCACCCCGGCCCCGAGCTCCTTGTCGTGCAGGCCGACCGCTATCAGCTGGATGTAGAGCGCGTGGGTGGCGCGCTTGCCCTTGAGCATGCTCTTGAACTTCTCGTACGCCGCCTGGGCGCCCGCGGCTCCCTGCTCCTCGCCGAACTCCATCTCCCGGCACACCTCGGCGAGCACGGCGAGGACCAGCTGCTGCTTGGACTTGAAGTGGTAGTGGACCAGCCCCTGGGCGACGCCGGCCTGCTCGGCGATCTCCTTGATCGAGGCGTTCTCGTAGCCCTGGCGGGAGAGGACGGTGAAAGCGGCCTGGAGGATCCGGGAACGGGTGTCGGTGGCCCTGGTTGAATGATCAGTCAACATTGATTGGGTATTCAACCAAACCGCCTGGGCAATTGTCAAGGGCCTTTAGGTCTCCCTCTCCCTCGGGGGAGAGGGTCGGGGTGAGGGGCGAACCTATCGTTAGTCGCGACTATCCACGGTCTTGGAGCGCCGAACCCCTTGTTAGTCGCGACTATCCGAGGTTTTGAGGCGCCGAAGCCCTTGTTAGTCGCGACTATCGCGCTGGTTCGGCGCTAGCTCGCGTGACCCACCTTGGAGGCAACGCCCGTCAGGGCGAAGGTGAAGTTTCTGAAGCCTTCCGTGCAGGCGTTGGGTTCCTCGGTAATAAAGAAGGCCGCCGTACCGTGTCCGCTCGTGGCCGCGTAGGCGCCGGTGCCAGCTCCAATCTCCCAGACGCGCGTCTGATCGCCGACTGAAGACTCCTGGGCGTTCACCGTGAAGGTCCCCTCCGTGCCGGTGAAGAGAAACTCTTCGCGGGCCGTGCGCACGTCGAGGAACCCTGCGTCGGGGGGCGAAACCGCAGCACCAGTCCGCACGAAGGTGCCGTGATCACTGATGGCCCCTTCTGCCTCCCATGGGCCGGTTTCTACTGGCGCGAAGACACACGGATGCGCATTGATCACAAGACCTTCCGGTGGAGCTGCCGCCACGCCCACCGGCGAAAGACCGATGAGAGAGGCAGCCAACGCGGCTCCCATCGCCAAGGATCGCGTCTTCATCTCGAGCCCTCTCCAGAACCCGACGACCTGCCTTGCGATGGTGCTCCGGTCTTCGAGGGCTGTCAAGCGGCAGAATGGTCCTCTGTGAGCCGGGCCGTCGAGGAGTTGAACCGGCGCATGCTCCGCGCCCGCGACGCGATCGACCGCGCCTACGCCCAGCCCCTCGACATCCCCGCGCTGGCCCAGGTCGCGAGCGTCTCCGAGGCGCACTTCATCCGCACGTTTCGCGCCACTTTCGGCGAGACGCCCCACCGCTACCTCCAGCGCCGGCGCGTGGAGCGCGCCATGTTCCTGCTGCGCGAGTCGGGCCGCAGCATCACCGACGTCTGCATGGACGTCGGGTTCACCAGCCTCGGCACCTTCAGCCGGACCTTCCGCGACGTCGTCGGCGTGAACCCGACCGACTATCGCGCGAGCAGCGCTCCGATCAACGCCCCGACCTGCTTCACGATGTCGTGGATGAGACCCAGCAGTTTCGGAGAAGCGAGGTCGAAAAACGGCCAATAGCATCGAGTCATGAATTCCAAGGAGGAACAAACGATGCTCAACACGATCAACATCTCGCACGTTTTCGTCTTCGACCAGCAGAAGGCTCTCGACTTCTACGTCGGCAAGCTCGGCCTCGAGGTCAGCGCCGACATGGACCTCGGCGTGATGCGCTGGCTCACCGTTCGCGCGCCGGGCGACCCGTCGCACGACATCCTGCTCGAGGTCCCGGGCGCGCCGGCTATGGACCCGAAGACCGCGGAGCAGGTCCGCGAGCTCATCAGCAAGGGCGCCAGCGGTTTTGCCGCCGGCTTCACCACGAGCGACGTCAAGAAGACGTACGAAGACCTCAAGAAGAAGGGCGTCGAGATCGCCGACGAGCTGACCGAGCGCGACTACGGCACCGACTTCGGCCTCCGCGACCCGTTCGGCAACCACCTGCGCATCGTCCAGCTCGCGCCGACCTCGCACCAGCTCGGGCCGAAGACTGCGGCAAGCAAGCGATGACGCGCTTTCGCGCAAAGGTCTTGCTGGCCGGCAAGACCGCCACCGGAGTCGAGGTCCCGGAGAAGGTCGTCCTGGGCCTCGGCTCCAACAGGCGGCCCCTGGTCAAGGTCACCATCAACGGGTATACCTACCGGAGCGCGATCGCGCCGATGGGCGGGACGTACATGCTCGGCATCAGCGAAGAGGTGCGGAGCAAGGCCGGGGTCAAGGCCGGCGACACCGTCGACGTCGACGTCGCGCTCGACACCGAGAAGCGAGACGTCGAGGTCCCGCCGGAGCTGGCTAAGGCGCTGGCGAAGGACGCGAAAGCGAAGAAGTACTTTGAAAGCCTGTCTTACAGCGGCAAGGTCGCGCTCGTGAACCCGATCGCCAACGGCAAGACGCCGGAGACCCGGCAGCGCAACCTCGACAAGGCGATGAACGAGCTGAAGGCGAAGAGCTAGCCCTCGGCGGCCCGGACCAGCCGTCGCAGCGAATCTTCAGGCCCGCGCCTGAACTCCCGATCGAAAAGTGTCCCGAGGAGCCATCCCCGCCACCCGGGCGGGAGGTGGAAGTCTCAATTGAAGCGGACGAGCGTCCCGCCTTCCGGCGTCTCGGTCAGGGTCAGGTGCTCGCGGTTCTCGATCCCGAACGGCAGCCGGACCAGGAAGTCGATCCACCGCCGCCGCGGATCCATCTCACCCACCTCGATCCGCACCGGCCACTCCCTCCCCAGCTCCTGCGTGACCATGTCGATCACCTGGCCCGGGCGCGCGGCGCCCGGCGGCGAAGCCGACACCACTCGCCCGTCGACCCACTCCCCGAGCCTGTCGACGTCGGTGAGCACCGCCCAGAAACGGTCCGGCGGCGCCTTGCTGGTCGCCGCCGGGCACACGCTGACGATCACGAGACCGGAGCTTAGACGGCGATGGCGATCCCGTAAGCCAGGAATGAGCCGGCGACTGCGCGGGTAATCTCAAGTCGTGGACGTCACCGAGGCCACGTTCGAGTCAGCGGTACTCGAGCGATCACGCACCGTGCCCGTTGTGGTCGACTTCTGGGCGGCGTGGTGCGGCCCGTGCCGCATGCTCACCCCGGTCCTGGAGCGCGAGGTCGCGCGGCGAGATGGAGCGGTCGATCTGGTCAAGCTCGACGTCGACGCCAACCCGGCCCTGGCGAACAGCTATGGGATCCAGGGCATCCCGGCCGTCAAGGCGTTCCGGGACGGCCGCGTCGTGGCGGAGTTCGTCGGCGCCCAGCCGGCGGCCGCTGTAAGCCGTTTCCTGGATGGGCTCGTGCCGTCGAAGGCGGAGGTGCTCGCAGCCAACGGCGACGAGGCTTCGCTCCGGCAGGCTCTGGAGCTCGAGCCGGATCGCGCCGACGCGGCGCTGACGCTGGCGAAGATCCTGCACCGCCGAGGGGAGGCCGGCGAGGCGCTCGACATCCTGGGCCGCGTGCATGGAAGCTTCGCCGCCGACGGGCTCGCCGCGCGAATTCGCCTCGAGCAGAACGGCGCCGCCGGGGAGCTCGACCCGGCCTTCGCCGCGCTCGACGGCGGAGACAGGGCCCGCGCGCTCGACCTGCTCATCGCCGCCGTGCGGCCGACGCGACGCGACCGCGACGACATTCGCCGCGTGGTCGTCGGCATCCTCGACGAGCTCGGGCCCGACGATCAGCTCGCGACCGCATCACGCGCCCGCCTCGCCTCCGCGCTGTACTGACCGATGAGTTCCGGCCGCGGCTGCGGTCTGTAGAGACATGAGCTACGCCAATGTGAACGGCATCAACCTCTACTACGAGACGCACGGCGGGGGACGACCCCTGGTCCTCCTCCACGGCGGCCTCGGGTCGGGCGAGCTGTTCGTCCCGGCCCTGTCCCAGCTCGCAGAGCACCACCAGGTCGTCGTCCCAGACCTACAGGGCCATGGCCGCACCGCCGACATCGACCGCCCGATCGACGTCCGCCTGATGGCCGACGACATCGCCGCCCTGATCGACCACCTGGGCCTCGACAAGCCCGACGTGGTCGGCTACTCGTTGGGCGGCGGGGTCGCGCTGCACACGGCGGCGAAGTACCCGGACAAGGTCCGGCGGCTCGTCCTCATCTCGGCCAACGTCACCCGCGACGCGATCCCGCCCGAGATGCTCGCGCAGCAGCTTCAGGTCGGCGCCGCGGCCGCAGAGTTCATGAAGGACACGCCGATGTACCAGAACTACCAGCGCGTCGCGCCACGCCCGGAGGACTTCCCGCGGCTGCTGGAGAAGATCGGCCAGTCAATGGCCAAGGACTTCGACGACCGCGAGGTGGTCCGCGGTCTCCAGGTGCCGACCCTGATCGTCTGCGCAGACGCCGACATGGCGCCGCCGAGCCACTACGTCGAGGTGTTCAAGCTGCTCGACGGCGGCCTGCGCGACGGCGGCTGGATGGGCGAGGGCCGGCCGAAGGGCGGCCACGCGCTTGCCATCCTGCCGGGCCTGACGCACTACAACATCTGGGCGTCGCCGCTGCTGGCGGCTGCGACGCTGGCCTTCCTGGAGAGCTAGCCAAACTCCCTCGCGCAATCGGTAACTTGCGGGTATGACGCAGGTCGGGTCGGTCAACGTCGGAACCCTTCGCATCGGCTACCGGCGGTCAGGACAAGGCTCGCCGCTCCTGTTGCTGCACGGATTCTTCGGCGACAGCCGGATCTGGCGGTGGCAGCTCGATGCGCTGTCTGCTGATTTCGCGGTCGTCGCGTGGGACTGTCCAGGCTGCGGCGAGTCGACCGACCCGCCCGCAGGGTTCACCTTGACCGACTACGCCGACGTACTCGCCGAATTCGTCCGCGCGCTGTCGCTGGAACGCCCTGCGCTGATCGGCCTCTCATTCGGGGGCGCGCTTGCCCTCGAGCTCGCCCGGCGCCACCGCGAGATTCCTTCGGCGCTCGTCGTCGCGGACGGGTACGCGGGTTGGAGCGGCTCCTTTCCACCTGACGTGGTGCAGCGACGCCTGGAGCAGAGCCTGCCGGACCTCGACCTACCCCGCGATCAGGTCGCGGAGAAGTGGGTTCGGGGATTCCTGACCGACGCCGCGCCTCCCGACCTGGTCGAAGAGGTTGGCCACGTGATCGCGGGATTCCATCGCCACGGGATGGACGCGATGATCAGGGCGCTCGCCTATGCCGACCTGCGAGAGGGGCTCGACAAGATCGAGGCTCCGACACTTCTGCTGTGGGGCGACATGGACGTCCGGTCGCCGCTGACGGTCGCCGAAGACCTTCACGCTCGTATCCCCGAGTCCCGCCTGGTCGTGATTCCCGGCGCCGGCCACCTGAGCAACGCCGAGAAGCCCGACGAGTTCAGCCGCGAGGTAAGGGAGTTTCTCTCCTAGCGTCCGAGTCGTCTCGCCCCTGGGTCACGAAGTCGGCCGGCCTCATGTCAGGGCCGGATGTTCTGGTTGAGCCGGAAGAAGTTGTCAGGGTCGTACTTGCGCTTGAGCTCGACCAGCCGGGCGTACTTCGCTTTCCCGTAGATCTGCGCGCCATCCTCGCCCACGTCCGAAACTTCGTTCACGTAGCGACCAGTCACCAGGTGAGGCTTCAGCTGCGCCATCGCGGCCCGACCCCACGCGATCCGGGATTCGTCGTCCGCAGCCTCCTTCCAGGTGAGCTCGGCGGAGACGTTGTAGGCCCCGCCGCGTCCGGTGTATGCCATGGCGTCGTCCGACACCTCGCCGACGGCGCCGCCAAGCGCCCACACCGACAGCTCGCCGTCCGGCGGCGCGGTCTCCGCCAGCCCGCAGCACTGCTCGATCACCTCGTCGCTCAGCT
>VBEK01000114.1 GCA_005889135.1 Chloroflexota bacterium | reverse complement strand
ATCACCTGCTCGGCGCCGTCGAGCGAGTCGTACACGCCCTTGAGCCGGAGCGCGGAGGTGACGCGCGCCACCAGCTCCACGCGGTCCACGGGCTTGGTCATGTAGTCGTCCGCCCCCGCCTCGAGGGCGCGCACGCGGTCGCTCGTGTCGTCGAGCGAGGTGATCATGACCACCGGCAGAAGTCGCGACGCCGGGTTGGATTTGATCCGCCGGCAGACCTCGTAGCCGTCCATTCCCGGCATCTGAACGTCGAGGAGGACAAGGTCGGGGAGCGAGGCCTGGAGCGCCTTCAGGGCGCTGAACCCGTCGGCCGCCGTAGCCACGCGGCAGTCGACGCCCGCCAGACACGCCTCGATCAGCTCGCGATTGGCCTCGCCGTCGTCGACCACCAGCACCACAGGCGTCCGCGCGGCCAGGACCCGGCGTGACGTCGAGGGCTGGGCCACGGTTTCGGCGAGCCGAGCCGGCCACACCGCTGGTTTGAGCGCCACCACGAACTCGGCGGCCGTGCGGAAGCGCTCCTCGGGCCGCTTGGCCATGCCCCGGCGGAGGACCTGCTCGACGTGCGCCGACAGCTCGCCGCGGAGCTCGTAGACAGGAGGCATGTTCTTGGTGACGTGGGAGAGCATCGTCGCCACCGGCGTGTCGCCCTGGAAGGGCACGCGCCCGGTCAGCATCTCGTACGCGACGATCGCAAGCGAGTAGATGTCCGAGGTGGGACCGACCGGCTCGTCCGCCCCCTGCTCCGGCGACATGTACTCCGGGGTGCCCATGACCGTGCCGGAGCCGGTCAGGCGGCGGATCGAGTCTGCCATCTTGGCCAGGCCGAAGTCGCCGAGCACGGGCGTGCCGTCCTTGCGGATCAGGATGTTCGAGGGCTTGACGTCGCGGTGGAGGATCCCGTGCTGGTGCGCATGGTCCAGCGCTCCCGCGAGCTGCTCGAGCACGTCGATCGCGTCGCGCAGGTCCATCGGCTTGCCGAGGCGGTCGGCAAGCGTCCCGCCCTCGACCAGCTCCAGGACCAGGTAGGCGATGCCGTCCTCGCTGCCGAAGTCGAAGACCTCGAGGATGTTCGGATGCTTCAGCCTCGCGACCGAGCGGGCTTCCTGCTGGAAGCGCTCTCGGTAGTCGGGGTCGTCGGCGAAGAAGTCGGGCAGCACCTTGATCGCGACGTAGCGGTCCAGCGCCGGGTGGTAGGCGCGGTAGACCGTGGCCATGCCGCCGCGGCCGATACGCTCCAGCACCCGGTAGGCGCCGAGGGAGTCTCCCTGCTGCAGCTTCACCGCAGCAGCCCAATGAGGACGAGCAGGCCGAGCAGCGGCGGTGCGGCGGCAAGCGCGATCGTCCAGAGCAGCAGCGCCCCGATGGCGAGCCGGCGCGCGATGAAACCGTCGCCGGCGAGGGCCTGAACGGCTACCGTCCCACCACCTTCTTGCGCGCCGCTGTAAAGCAATTACACCCTTCCGGTGGGAGCTTAAGAAGTGATTGCTTAGCGTTAGATGCCCGGTTGGGCGAATTCACTACTCGTGTGGGTAGTTCTCGTCGCCTAGAGCCAACCCTCCTTGATGGCGTGGCTCGCGAGCTCGGTTCGGTTGGTCGCACCGGCCTTCTGCAGGATCTTGCGGACGTGGAACTTGACCGTGTTCTGGCTGAGGTGGACCCTGGCCGCGATCTCCCGGTTCGTCAGTCCCTCCACCGCCATGCGCAGGATGTCGGTCTCGATCCGGGTCATCTCCGGCGCGGGCGCCCGCGGGCGCGTGTCGGCCGGGCCGCGGTTCTGGCGCAGCCGCTCCTGCATCGTGGCGCTGTCGATCGCGACCGCGGCCACGCTGCCGAGCGCATCGAGGAAGGCGAGCCACTCCTGGTCGGGGTTGAGAGGTGAACGGTGGAAGACCTCGAGCGCGCCGAGGAGCTTGCCCCGGCTGATCAGGGGCACCGCGCCGTAGGCGCGGAAGCCCTCGCGCGCGAACATCGAGCGGCGGCGGAACTGGGAGAAGGCGCTCAGGGCGGTGACGGTGGCGATCCTGCGGCTGAGCATCTCCTTGGCGGGGATCCCCTCGTCGGCCGGCAGCCTGTAGTCGGCCATCGCCGTGGCAAGAAAGCCCGTGCTGGCGGAGAGGGAGAGCGAGTTGTCGGTCTCGTCCAGGAGGAGCACGTCGGCAGCGTCGACCTTCAGCTGCGCCGTGATGTGGTCGAGGATGACCTTGAGCGTGAGCCGGATGTCGGGGCTGGCGCTGATCGCGAGGCTCACGGCCTGCAGCGCGGTCAGGCGGTCGAGGCGCTGGACTGCGTCCTCGTAGAGCTGGGCGTTCTCGACCGCCAATCCGGTCCGGTCGGCGATCGCCTGCGCCCAGTTCACATCCTTCTCCGTGAGCGGGTTCGAACCGCGACGCTCGAAGAACCCGAGCGTGCCGATGATGGCCCCGCGCGCGTGCATCGGCACCACGAGCACTCCGAGTGTGGTGGTCGGGCCGCTCCACGGGTTCTGGCCCATGTAGTGGCGGATCTCGTCGTTGAGAAGGCTCTGCAGGCCCTCGACCGACACGTTCGGCAGGAGCATCGGCTCACCTGACTCGATGACCCGCGTGGTGATCGGCGTCGTCGTCATCGCGCCCGACTGCTGCATCGCCTGTACGTAGGCGGCGGCGGTCGGGTCGCTGTCGTCGGTGGCGATCACGCGCATCGCCTCGGGGTCTCTGCCCATCACCGCTGCGACCCAGATGCCCGGGCGAAGCCGGCTCAGCGCCCTGGTGACGTTCGTCAGGATCGCCTCGGGGTTGAGTCGAGCCTGTGCGAGCACGTCCGTCACCTGGTCGACGATGTGGTCCCCGCCGCTCCTCCCACTCCACCGGCTGCGGGCGATGAGGTGGGTCACGTCGGCGATGGTGGCGGTCACCCGGGTCACGTCGCCTTCGGGGCCCAGGTCCGGCACGGCGTCCACCTGCAGCCAGAGGTCGACGCCGTCGTGGCGCCGGGCCCGGGCGAGCGCGGACCTGACGGGCAGCTTGGTCTTGATCGCCGCGATCGCCGGGTGGATGCTGAGGGGGCCGTCGATGGCGTCGGTGACCAGCCACTCGGCGTCTTCCGCGGCCGACCCTACGAGCTCGACCCTGGGCCGGCCGAACAGCTCGACCGCCGCATGGTTGGCGTCGATCATCACTCCGGCGCCGTCATAGACGAGGATTGGTACGGGCAGGTCCTGAGGCGCCGCGCGGATCCCCACTGTCGTCGGATTATCCTGACCCGGGAGGCCCGATTGTTAAGTAATTGGTATCACTTTCGGATGTCGGAGGCCTGACGTTGGGCGCAACACTCGACGTTCGTTGCGAGCCGGTCGGCGGCGGCTGGCGCTGCCGCGTGGGGGTGGACGCGGGGAGCGAGCGGACGAGGCACAGCGTGCGCGTGAGCCAGGCCGACCTCGACCGCTGGGGCGGCGGGGGCCCGGTCGAGGACCTGGTGCGCCGGAGCTTTGAGTTCCTCCTCGAGCGCGAGCCGGCCGGCTCGATCCTGCGCGAGTTCGACCTGGCCGTGATCCAGCGCTACTTCCCCGAGTTCGATCAGAATTTCCGGCGATGAGCGAAGGCGGCAGAATCGAGAACATCCACATCGCCGACAGCACCGGCGGACCGGTCCGGGCCGTCGCGGCCGTGGAAGCGCTGCCGGGGATCGGCCTCGCGGGGGACCGGAACCACCGCCAGGACGGCGAGGACAAGCCGGGCCGCGACCTGACGCTGATCGAGGCGGAGAACATCGAATACCTGGCTCGCGACCACGGCATCGAGCTGCAGCCGGGCGAAACGCGGCGCAACGTCACCACCCGTGGAGTCCGCCTCAACGAGCTGGTTGGCAAAGAGTTCTGGATTGGCGAGGTCCTCGCCCGCGGCGTGAAGCTGTGCGAACCGTGCGAGTACCTGCAGGAGCTGGTCGGCAAGCCGATCCTGCAGCCGCTCGTGCACCGCGCCGGCATCCGGGCCGACGTGCTGAGCGGCGGGCGGATCGGGATCGGCGACCCGATCCGGGTCAAGCCCTAGCCGGGACCGCTCCGATCGGAGCCAAGCCAGGCCTTCAGGTCGCTGATCACCGGCCCGGCGAAGAGCACCGCGAGCAGCGGCGCGCCCACCAGGTTGATGATCTGCCAGAGTTGGATCTGCATCCCTCCCGATTCACCGCCGGCGTGGCCGGCGAAGGCGCCGCCGGCGGCCACGATCTGCGCGAGCATCTCTACTTAGGCAACGTGGCAGCGGTTTGGACTTACCCGCTGCGCGTGCTTGACATCTCTACATACCTGTCTGGGTAGGAGCCAGGCCGCTCTCTTCCTTATTAATGTGCCTCGTTGGGGGAGCGGATAATCTGCCCGCGTGGCGGGTGGCAAGTTCTTGGGGTGGAGGGGCGACTTCAAGGGTTTCTTCCTCGGCCTGCGCGCCAACAACAACAAGGCCTGGTTCGACGCCCACCGCCGCCAGTACGAGGACGACGTCAAGGCCCCGATGCTGGCGCTCCTCGCCGACCTGGAGGCAGAATTCGGCCCGCCGCGGCGAGTCTCCCGGCCCAACCGCGACATCCGGTTCAGCGCCGACAAGTCGCCGTACAAGCTGAACATCTACGCCGACTGCGAAGGAGGCGGCTACGTGGCGCTGGACGCCGAGGGCCTGGTCGCCGCCGGCGGCCGCTACATGGTCGACGACGCGCAGCTCAAGCGGTTTCGCGAGGCGGTGGCCGCGGAGCAGTCTGGCGGCGCGCTCACCGGCATCGTCGCCGGCCTGCGCAAGAAGGGTTACGACGTCGAGGGCCAGGAGCTCAAGCGTGTGCCCCCGCCGTATCCGCAGGACCACCCGCGCGCCGAGCTGCTGCGGCACAAGCGGCTCATCTATTGGAAGCGGTGGCCGGCCGAGCCGTGGATCGCAACGCCGAAGGCGCGGGACCGGGTGGCGCAGGTGTGGCGCGACGGGGCGGACCTGGAGGCATGGATGCGCAAGCACATGGACAGGTGACCGCGAAACGCAGGTCTCCCTCTCCCCCTCGGGGGAGAGGGTTGGGGTGAAGGGCGACCTCGAAGTCCTGCGATAGTCGCGACTAACGCGGCTTCTACGGGACCAAAGGGCACGATAGTCGCGACTAACGTGGCTTCTCCCGGACCAAAGGGCACGATAGTCGCGACTAACTGCGGGTTGGGCGGAGCAGCGGCAGAGACCTAGGCCTGCATCTCGGCCAGCAGCCTCGCCGCCTCGCGCGCGTTCGTGGTCCCGTAGTTCGAGTAGCAGTTGTTGTAGACCGCGTGCGTCTGCTTCGCCGTCTTCGCCACCGCCGCCATCTTCGGCGTCCAGTCCGCAAGCTCGTCCTCGTCGTAGAGGTAGCGAAAGCGCTCTGACGGCGGGATCTCCTTCTTCTCCCAGTTCTCGGCGTTGCGGCCGTGGAAGCGGAACACCGCCAGCTCCTCGCTCGTGGGCACGACCACGGGCGGCACCGAGCTCTTGAACCCCTGCGGCTCGTCGACCGCGACGTAGGGGATCTTGTTGTCCTGCAGGAAGCGCACCGTGCGCTCGGCGTTCTTCTCGTTGAACCAGCTCCCGTGCCGGAACTCGACGGCGATCGGCAGGCCCAGCCGCTCGCGCGTCTCCAGGATCAGCTCCCGGGCCTCGTTGGACGGAAAGACCCACTTTGGAAACTGGACGAACACCGCGCCCAGCTTCTCCGCCTCGGTCAGCGGCGCGAGCGCCTCCCGAAAGTGCCGATACACCTCGTCCAGCAGCTCCTTCGGCAGGTCTTTGCGGTAGATCCGCTTTTTCTCCTTCAGCTCGCCAGGAAGCTCCTCCCTGATCGCCTTCGGCAGGCGCGACACCTCCGTCGGCTGGCCGGTCATGAGCGCGTGCGCCTTGATGTCGAAGACGAAGTCCTTCGGCGTCCGCTCCGCCCAGGTCTCGGCCATCTTCTTGTAGGGCAGCGCGTAGTAGGTCGCGTCGACCTCGACCAGCGAGAACTGGCCGGCGTAGAACTTCAGCCTCTCCTCGGGCGTGCGCACGCCCTCGGGATAGAACACGCCCGGGACGGTCATCGTCGGGTCGGTCCAGCTCGCGGTGCCGAACCGCACCTCGTGCTTGCCCACGCGGATCGGCTCGCGCGCCGCGTCGCCGGCATCCTCGCCGCGCTTGCGACCGATGTCGGCGCCAGGGTCGTGTGGGTTTACGCGAGCCACTCGGTGATGAAGGTGGGCGAGAGGTGGATGTCGATCTGGCGCAGCACGCCCGGGCCGTTGTTGACGAAGCCGTGGGCCTGGCCGGCGTCCACGACCGCGAGCTCTCCCGCGCGGACCGCGCGCTTGCTGACGCCGTCGTCGAAGGTCGACGTGCCTTCCAGAACTATCAGGATCTCGACGTAGGGATGGCGATGCAGGCGAGGTCCCTCACCGGGGTTGGCGTCGACGAACAGCACGCACGCGCCGACGCCGCCGTGCTGCTCGCCGACGAAGTCGCGCGAGATGACATCCCTGGGCAGCTCGTCCGCCCGAAAGACGCTGATCAGCGCTGAGTCACTCTGCGCTCGTAGCGGGCCGTGTACATGATCACGAGCAGGGCGACGATGAACGTCGGCCCGACCACGAGGCTGTAGGTCACGCCGAGGAGCACGAGCACGGTGGCCACGGCGGCCAGCACGACGACGAAGATGGCGGCCACCAGCGGCGGTCTCGTCCTCCGGCGCCGCCACGCCCGCAGCATCATCGCCGCCGCAAGCAGGCAGGCGACGTCGAGCGCGATCAGGCCGACGAGGTCGCGCTGGCTCACGAGAAAAATGTAGGGGAGCGGCGCAGGCCGCTCCCCTCGAGTCGAGACGGGGTCACGCCGCAGCGACCGGTTCGGCGCCCAGCCCGGTCTGGGCGCGGACCAGCCCGGCCCGATGGCCACAAGCCAGATCGTGACCAGCGACCCGCCGACCAGCGAGGCCACCGCCCCCCAGGTGTTGAAGCGCTTCCAGAAGAGCGTGAAGAGGATCGCCGGCAGGTTGGCCGCCGACGCGATGACGAAGGCGACGCCTGCCACGAGCGCGGCCGCGTTGGCGGTGGCGCCGACGCGCGCCGCAAGCCAGATCGAGAGCAGGCCGACGAGGGCCGCGGTGATGCGCGCCACGAGCACCTGCTCGCGCTCGCTCACGTGTCCGTGCAGCAGATGCGTGCGTATGACGTTGACGTAGAAGTCGTGGCTGAACGCACCTGAGGCCGCGAGCGTCAGCCCGGCCACGACGGCAAGGATGGTCGCGAACGCGACCGCGGCGATGAAGGCGAGAAGGAACTCACCGCCGCCGGTGCCGAAGAAGCTGTTGCCCAGATACTCGGCCAGGCGCGGTGCGGCGAGGTTGCTGTTCGGGGTGCACTTGGGCGCGACGGTGGCGCAGATGTTGCTCTTGCCGACCAGCGTCGCGGCGCCAAAGCCGAGGAACGTGGTCATGATGTAGAAGGAGCCGATCAGGCCCATCGCCCACGCCACCGACTGCCGCGCGGCTTTTGCGTCGGGCACGGTGAAGAATCGCATCAGGATGTGGGGGAGGCCGGCCGTGCCGAGGATCAGCGCCATGCCGAGCGATACGTTCTCGAGCAGTGCTTTGTCGACACCCCAGACCTGGGTCTTGCCGTATGTGTAGAGGATGCCGGGCTGGGTGAAGTTCAGCCCGGTCTTCGAGTCCTTGACTCCGGCGATCGCGTTGAAGAATCCGCCAAGGTTGAACCCGAAGTGGAGCAGGACGAGGAAGCTGAGGAGGATCGCGCCGCCCATCAGCATCACCGCCTTGACGATCTGCACCCACGTCGTCGCGACCATGCCTCCGGCGATGACGTAGATCATCATCAGCACGCCGACGAGGGTGATCGACGGATCCAGCTTGGTCCCGAGGATGGTCCAGTTGAACCATGGTTTGAGGGTTGTGTCGAGGGACGGGATCAGGATCTTGATGAGGCTGCCCGCGCCGATCATCTGGGCCATCATGTACGACGCGCTGACGGCCACGGTCGAGAAAGCCGCGGCCGAGCGCACGGGGATCGGAGACATGCGGTAGGAGAGGACGTCGGCGAGGGTGTACTTGCCGGTGTTGCGCATCGGCTCCGCGATCAGGAAAAGCACGGTCAGGTAGGCGACGAGCCAGCCGACCGAGTACATGAAACCGTCGTAGCCGTTGAACGCGATCAGGCCCGCGATACCGAGGAAGGACGCGGCGCTCATGTAGTCGCCGGCGATTGCGAGGCCGTTCTGCCACCCCTTGATGCCTCGGCCGGCGGCCCAGAACTGGACGGTCGTGCGCGTCCTGCGCGCCGCCCACCCGGTGATGACGAG
The DNA here is from genome assembly GCA_005889135.1 of Chloroflexota bacterium. GTDB lineage: Bacteria > Chloroflexota > Dormibacteria > Dormibacterales > Dormibacteraceae > 40CM-4-65-16. The sequence goes on along the minus strand of VBEK01000114.1, from coordinate 1,698 downwards.
CGTGATGCCGACCACGATCAGGAAGAGGACGAGCGTGATGTTCATTCCGCCGGCCTCCTGCCTCGTGCCGCGCGCTCGCGCACGGTGGCGGCGAGGCGGTCGAACAGCGAGTTGGCCCGCCGGATGTAGAACCACGCGAGCACCCAGGCGACGAAGAACTGCGACAGCGCGAAGAGGTAGGCGATGTTGACGTGGCCCACGACGTCCGTGCGCATGAGCTCCGGAGCCAGGCCGTTGAGAAGCGGGAGCAGGAAGTAGTAGACGAGGAAGAACACCGTCGCCGGCAGCACGAATCGCATCCGCGCCGCCACCAGCTGGCGGAACTCATCGGTGTGCTCGAGCCCTTCCCAGTAGGCGACGTCCTCGCCAGGCGGACCAGCCTCTCGTAACGGTTCCTGCTCTGCGGCAGAGGACTGGGATAAACGTGATCTCTCGATCTCCAATGCACTCCCCCCGCGGGCCGCGCCCGCAAACGTGACCGTGAGGGAGGTCAGATCGCCACCAACCAGGCCCCCGCTAACGCCACGTTTGGGTCTGCCCCCCCTCGGCCACCCGAACGAAGATCAATGTACGGCTTCGCCGCCTCGTTGTCACCGGGCCAGGCCGGCGAGCAGGCGTCCCTGGGCGACCAGGTGGCAGGGCGGGATGAAGAGGCTGGCAACCCGCCGCTTCGCCGCCCGGCCGAGACCTTGCGCCCTCGCCGGGTCGTCCAGCAGGCCCACGACCGCGTCCCCGAACTCGCTCAGGTCGGCCGGGTCGTCGACCAGGATGCCGCTCCGGCCGTGCTCGATCTGGTCTTCGATGCCTCCCACCCGGCTCGCCACGACGGGCTTGCCCTTCCACATCGCCTCCGCGACGGTCAGGCCGAATCCTTCGGCCAGGCTCTTCTGGACGACCACCTCGGCCTTGCGCTGGAGGGCGTTGACCATGAGGGCGTTCCGCTCGACGTCCTCCATAGGCAGCTGCGCGATCACGATCCGATCCCGCACCGGGGCGGGCAGGGACCGCCACCGCGAGGTGACCTCCTCGATCACCTTCGGCTCCTCGGGGTCGTCCTCGACCGACGTGACCGCGGGCCCGGCGAGGACGAGGCAGGCCTCGACCCGTCCGGCGATGTGGTCGGCGAAGCCCCGGAGCACACCCGCCGGATCCTTCAGCCGGTCCCAGCGCGAGACCTGCAGCACCATTCGTGGCGCGTTTGGCAGCGCGGCCCGCTCCAGGATCGAGTCGATCTCGTCGCCGTCCATGTCGCGGTTCTTCGGCGCAAACGGGTCAATGCAGGGCGGGATGATCGCGACCCGCGCCCGTTCGAGACCTTCCCATACGTACGCCTGCCGGGAGAAGATGAGGGCGTCGGCGCCGGCGACGAAAGGGCGAAGGAACGACCACGCCTCGCGCACGATGGCGTTCGGTTCGTCGACGCCGATGTGCGAGCGCCACACCACGCGGACGCCGTGCTCGCGCAACGTCGGCGCGAGGCCCGCGGTCTGCGGGTCGTGCAGGATCGCCACGTCCCCGGGCCGCACCTCCTCGAGAAGCGCCTCGGCGTTCGGCGCCAGCGCGCGCTCGTACTCGCGCCGCTCGGCATCCGACAGCTCGGCGCCGTCCGGGCGCACGCCGTGCAGTAGCGTGTGCAGCTTCTTGGTCACCGCGAAGAAGGCCGGCGAGCCCTCGATGACGACCCACCTCTCGTCGATG
>VBEK01000151.1 GCA_005889135.1 Chloroflexota bacterium | reverse complement strand
GGCGCCAGCTCCGACGTGGCCACCAGCACCTTGAGCGGCTGCGCCCCCTCCGCTTCGACGATCGCGGCCACGCCCGGGACGCGGACGCCCAACGCGCCCGACGGCGGGACCACCTCGATGTCTTTGCCCTCGCGGCTGACGATCAGCGCCAGCTCGAACGCATCGCCGGCGTCCTTGCCCAGCTGCGAGAACGGGACCGAGATGGCGAACGGGTCTTCCACCTCCCAGCTCGATCCTGTGTCCGCCTTCGTGAGCGGCTCGACGACCTTGAGCACCGTGACCACCCCTCCCTGGGCGCGCGGCGTGATGCGAACCACCTCGGCGGGCTCGAACCCCAGCTCCCCCACCGAGCCGTTCGGAAGCGGGAGCTCCACGTCGCCCGCGCCGTCGACCGCAGGCGGGCCCGCGCAGTACAGCCAGAACTCGATCCGCTGCGACTCGAGCTCCTGTCCCGAGCGGGGCGAGTCGATGCGGAAGTACAGCCTCTCCTCGTCGGCGCCGTAATAGATGCGCTCGACCACGCCGGCCGGCCTGTGCAGGGCGCCGAAGCCCGAGCCGACGAGGTAGTAGCCGGCCTGCGCCCAGGCGGGGTCGTGCCTCGACTGCGGGCTGATGAGCGTCGAGGGCACGCCGCGCTCGGGCGTGGGGCCGCGCTTGATGATCGGTTGGAAAAGGCGCGCGGGCGCGCGGGCGCCCATCAGCTTGTAGACGTTGCGCAGGTGCAGCCGGAACTGGTTGTCCCAGATCGGGTCCATGCCCGAGTCGTGCTTGCGGCTGAACCACCAGAACCAGTCGCTGCCCTCGGTGATCAGGATCTCGCGCCACGCGACGGCCGCCTGCTGGGAATCCTTGGGCCGCTGCTGCGACTGCGAGTCCAGCCAGTCCCGCGTCTCCGCCAGCAGGTCCCAGGCGATGTTGTGCTCGGGGTCGCCGATCCAGGTGTCGAGGCTCGCCCCGATCCAGCTCCCGGTGTGGAGGTGGTGCAGCTGCTGCTGCGCCGGGTGCTCGGCCAGAAAGTCGGAGACGGTGGTGGTGATGATGTCCGAGCTCGACTCGAGCTCGGTGTACAGGGCGTTGAGGAAGTCGTGGCCGTCGCGCGGGTAGAACTCCCAGGCGTTCTCACCGTCCAGCGCGATCACGGCCAGGAAGTCGCGGTCGCCCTGGACGTCGCGGATGCGGCGCAGGCGGCCGATGAGGTCACCGGCCGCGTCGATCGACGGCGTGCGCTGGTAGTCGAAACCGATCACATTCGAGAGCTGCGAGTCGCGGAAGACCATCGAGACCCTTCCGCCCTCGCGCGCGATGCGCTTGGGCTGGTAAAGATGCTCGTCGCGGTTGAAGTGGCCCTCGAGCGAGCGCGCGAGCACCTCTTCGTCGCTGATCATCCAGTCGAGCTTCGCCTTCTCGGCAAGCCCGATCACGCTCTCGCCGACGGCCATCTCCGACGGCCACATGCCCTTCGGCCGGCGGCCGAGCATGCGCTCGAACAGGCCCATGCCCAGCTCGATCTGCCGCTCGGCGTCCTCGCGGTGCGAGAAGTGGCGCTCCGGGAGCTGGATGTGGGGGTTGGCGCTCCGCGCCGAGTCCACGTGGCAAACCAGGGGCAGGATGGGGTGGTAATAGGGCGAGAAGGTGAGCTCGGCCTGTCCGCGCTCCGCCAGCTCGCGGTACTTGGGTATCACGCTCCGGATGCGCTCGAGCTGGGCCGCGAACAGGAGCGCCTTGTCCTCCTCGCGGAAGTCGCGGTCCTTGCGCTTGAGCTCCGCCAGCCGCGGGTCGGACTCGACCCACACAGGGTCGCACCAGGCGAGGTTGAACCAGACCTGGAGGTCGCGGATGTCCGCTGTCGTGAACTGCGCGTCGAGCGCGCGCGAGGCCAGCTCCAGGTAGCGGGGCGATTGCTGGACGCGAAGGGCGCGCGGAGATTCGCGCATCCAGCGCAACGCAAAATCGCGCTCCTCCTCGGAAAGGTCGGAGGCCGGGCGCGTGCTCAGGTTCAAGAAGAGGTCGACCGACTCCTCCTTGCCATAGTCCTCGATCTGCGCCAGGAGCGAGGGCACGAGGTTGAAGGTGGCGCGCACGCTCGGGTACGCGTCGAGCAGGGCCGGCATCTTGTAGTAGTCCTTGGCGCTGCGCAGGCGGACCCACGGCAGCAGATAGGTGCTCGTGAGGTCGTCCTTGTAATAGGGCTGATGCATGTGCCAGACGAAGGCGACGTGCAGGGGCTTCATTGATCGATGCGTCCTTCGCAACCGTGGTGAACTGGCTTCATGGGTTCACGTCAATGATCGCAGCGTCCGGCTTGCGCGCCTGGCGCCTCACGGGCGGCCGCGGCGGGGGCGGCGGTGTTGCGGGAAGGGCTACGGCCTGCCTGGCGGCGGCAAACTCGATGCGGAGCATCAGCTCGTCGATGACCCTGTCCCACAGATAGTCGCGCGCCGTCGCCCGTCCACGCTTGCGCATCTCGGCGACGAGCTTCGGGCGCTCCTTGAGGACCGAGAGCTCGGTGACGATCTCCAGCGGGTCATCGGTCTCGAGCACGACGGCGTTCCGGTACGAGTCGGCATAGTCCTCGCCCGTCGAGCCGGTGACCGGGATGCCACCCGCGCCCATGACCTCGAGTCCCACCAGTCCGAACGGCTCGTGGCCCGAGTTCGCCAGCACCGCGTCGCACGCCGAGTAGATGGCGATGACCATCGAGTCGCTGAGGAAGCTGGTGAGGTTGATGACGTCCGCCTCCCGCGACTCCCGCAGCAGCGACGCCAGGCTCGCGACGTCGCCCGGCGACTTGACGTGCCTCACGACCAGGCCTTGATGCTCCGCGTGGTTCACCACGTCGGCGCCGTGCGGCTCGCGACCACCGCGCATCAGCAGCTTGACGTCGCGCCCGCGCCGCTTCAACTCCGCGGCCGCCGTGATGGCCATCAGCCAGCGCTTGTCCGGGTCGAACCGGCCGATCTTGAACCAGAGATGGTCGGCGCCCGCCGCGGCCCGGAGCGCCGCCACCACGGCCGGGTCGGGGTCGACGATCGCCTCGCGGGGAATGCCGTTGGGGATGACGATGGGGTTCTGCCCCCACTCCCACATCCGGAACTTCATGTAGCGGCTGACGGTGGTCACCGTCGTGGTCAGGTTGAGCGCGTTCCAGTCGATGCGGTGGAAGCCGAATGTGTTGTTGGCGTTCCACAGCATCACGGCGCGGTCGCGCAGGCCGCGGTAGAAGAGCGAGTCGGAGACGAGCTTCATCGACCAGGAGGTGTGCCACTCCTCGCCGAGGATGACGACGTGCTTACCCTCGACCGCGGCGGGTTCGATCACCTCACCGATCACGCTCGGCGGAAGGCTGTAGTTCCAGTCCCGGACCTTCCCCTCCTCCCCGTCGTACACCCCGCCGCGGTGCTGGGCCGAGATCCACTGGCACCAGCGACGAAGATGAAGCCGCCCGTCCTCCTGTTCCTCCTGGCTCGGCAGGTCGGGGTCCCCACAGAAATAGAGGTATGTGGGGAAGCCCATGCGGGCGAGCGACCGTGAGAGCCCTTTCTCGCGCACGCCCAGGCCCCCGGCCTGGCTGTAGACGTCTGGGCCTTCGAAGCACAGCAGGACGAAGACCGTTCGGCCGGGATCGAGCGTCATCTCGCGGCGCGGAGAGTCGCCAGTGCCTCGGCGTGCAGCTCAGGTGTCGGCGCGCACAGCAGCGTCGCCCGCGTCGAGAGGTCGCAGCGCAAGCCGTCAAGCGGCTCACCCTCGAGCGTGGTGGCCACGCCTCCTGACTCGCGCAGCAGGAGCAGGCTCGCTGCGGTGTCGAAGACCCGAACCGGGATCGGGGCGCAGAAGACGTCCAGCGCCCCGGCGCTCGTGAGCGCTAGAGAGATGGCCATCGAGCCCAGTATGCGGATCTTGTGCGAGCGCTCGACGAGGGGCTGAGCAAGCTTGAGAGCGCGTGGCGTGCTCTCGAGGCCGAGCACCTCTATCCGCTCACGATGGCTCCGCGCGAGGACGGTCAGCGGCGCGCCGTCACTCCGCGCGCCAACGCCGCGCAGGGCGGTCCACGTCTGACCGGTGCTGAGGTTCTGCACCAGTCCGGCCGTCGCGTCGGCGAGCGTCGGTCCCTCGAGCACCGCAAGCATCAGTCCGAAGAGCGGCACGCCTTGCTTGGCGTTCAGGCTGCCGTCGACGGGATCGACCAGGACCAGCGGGTAGGGCGCGCCAAAGTCGCGCTCACCCGCCTCCTCGGAGAGGACGGAGAACCGCTCCCCGCGTTCCGCCAGGCCCGCGAGGTGATGGAACACCGCCGCCTCCGCGATACGGTCCACCTCGACCGTCGTGTCGCCGCCGGCGCCGCGGCTGTAGCCGCGCCGCCCGGGTTCTGTGCCCGACAGCGGCGCCACCGCGCGGCGGACGTCCTCGCCCGCGCGCGCGAAGACCTCGAGCCAGCTGCCGGGGTTCAGCGCGCCTGGTCGGGCAGCGAGGTCGATTCGGCCGCGACCTTGCGCCGGCGGCGGCGGCGGCGCTCGACCACGATCGTGATCAGGTAGGGCTGCTGCATCGCCCACACCCGCTCGATCAGCTGGGGGATGGGTATCGAGTGCGGCTGCTCGATGCCAAGCATCACCAGCGCCTCGGCGACATGGTCGGGGAGCTCGGTCTTGTCGTGAAGGTTGAGCTGTTCGAGGCTCTCCAGAATGTCGTCGAGCCGGCGCAGGCTCCCGCGCCGCTCCGACTCACCCGGCCGCAGCATCGGCGAAAGCTTACTTGGAAAGGGCGGCGACCAGGGAGCGGCTCACCTCGTCCGGACGCTCGAACTGCAGCCAGTGTCCAGCGCCTTCCAGGACCTCGAGACGAAAGCCACCCTTCACGTGACTCGCCGTCGATTCAGCCTGCGAGCGGCCGAGCGCCGGGTCGTGGTCGCCCCACAGCATCGTGGTCGGCGCCTCGACGGGGGTGTCGACGCGAAGGCTGGTCCACGCATGGTCGGGCGACAGGTTGGCGCGGTAGTAGTTGAGCCCCGCGGTTAGCCGGCCCGGTCGCTCGAGCGAGCGCACGAAATGGTTGACGACCGCAGGCGGGATCGCTCCCCCAAGCATGCCCCGCAGGCGGCGCCCGTCCTCTTCTCCCAGCACGCGCTCGGCCTTGCCTGCCATCAAGAAGAGGTCGATGTACCGCGATCGGGTCTGCTGGTCCTCGTCCTCCATGGCGTCGGCGAGCGCCGCCGGGTGGCCGACCGACAGCACGGTCAGCGACTTCGTCATCTCCGGGTGCGCGATGGCGAAAAACCACGCCACCATCGCGCCCCAGTCGTGGCCGGCGACGTGCGCAGACCGCCTCCCGAAGGATGCGATCAGCCCAACGACATCGTCGACGAGGTGCCGCATCGCGTAGTCCTCGACTCGGTCCGGAGCGTCGGTGAGCCCATAGCCCCGCATGTCGGGTGCGACCGCGAGCGCGCCCGCACCGGCCAGGACGTCGACCTGCTTACTCCACGACTCCGCGCCCTCCGGGAAACCGTGCAGCAAGACGAAGAGGTCGCCGCTGGTCTGGCCGCCGGCGATGACCCGAAACCGCAGGCCGTTGGACTGCACCATGTGCTGGCTCGCGGTCACCGGACCTTCTCGTGGATAAATTCCGCGGCGACGTCGAGTGCCTGGTCGAGGACCGCGAGCAGTCCGTGACCCTGGCCCTTGAAGACCTCGAGCTGCGCGTGACGGATGAGCTTGATCTTCTCTTTGAGGAGGTCGATGTTCGCAAACGGGTCGCGGTCACCGCTGAGGAAGAGGGTCGGACACTTGATGCGAGGCCAGTGCTCGGTGCGGAGCTGGTCCGGGAAGCCGGGACGGTGCAGCGGATACGAGAAGAGCACAAGTCCTCCGAACTCGGCCTCGACCGCGGCCATGCTCGCGACGCGTCCACCGAAGGATTGCCCACCACCGACGACCTCGCGTCCTCGACGCGACGTCTTGATGAAGACGGGGACCGCTTTCTCCGCGGCTCCGCGAGGAAGGTCGACCGCGACCGCGTCGATTCCACGTCGCTTGAAGCCAACGACGTAAGGCTTCATCGACGCGGCGTTACCTGACGCTCCGTGACCGAGAACGACACGCACGATGTCTATCGTCGCAGTGTTGAAGAGGTCGATGATGGTCGTCGAAGACCGCGACCTCCGCAGAAATTTCCACAACCCTCGCGCAAAAAAATTTCCACCAGGCATTGACGTGAGTGGGGTTCATCGAGTATCACAACACCTTGTATGGCGATGCTGCTCGTGGTTGCCACCACAGAGGCGACGGACCCGACGCGAGAAAGCGGACCAATTGGATCATTCGCCAACGTCTCGGAGTCCTTATCAATGAGGTTCCGCGGCGAAACCCGTTGGGTTGCAGAAGAGGTGCGTGCAGGAGCGATCCAGTCCACGTCACACCACCACATGGAACCCACCAAACCAATGGAACCTATCGGGTCCATATCTTTTGGAGAAGGAGGTATCGCATGATGGCGAAGAAGAAGGCCGCAAAGAAGCCGGCCAAGAAGGCCGCGAAGAAGTCCTCGAAGAAGAGGTAAGACACTTCTCTTCAATCGTTTCGTAAGTCCGTCACGCGCCGGGGTTCTGTGGAGCCCCGGCCCTTTTTTTCTCGCGAGCTTGTCGGTGAGACCAGCTCGTGACATAGAGAAGGAAGAGCCTCCTACCACCTGATCAGGCTGAGATCTTGACCTGCGAACAAGTGTTCGGTATAGTCGGAGGTGCCTCCGCTCTTCCCCTTAGTCCTGCTTCGAGGCGCCCCACCAAGATGCAGGAAATCGCACTCGAATCCGCGATCAACTCAATTCGGGTCCGCTTCGGCAGCCAGGCGCTGACCAGGGCGGCCGAGTTGCCGCCGCCGCGGCCGTGGCGGAGCGCTACTCCCCTCGACGGGCTCACTGGGATCGGCGGCGTGCCGCAGGGCCGGATCTCGCTGCTCACGGGCAGCGGCACGTGCGGCAAGCTCACGCTTGCCCTCGCGCTGCTCGCACGCGCGACGCACGACTTCGCGCACGCGCTGGTGATCGATGGCGGCGGGTTCGACCTCTCAGCCCTCACTCCCTTCTCCTGTGAGCTCGGCGCGCTGACCGTCGTCCGCGCGCCGGCTCCTGAGATCGCTGGCGAGGCCGCGACCACGCTCGCGCGCGCGGGCGCCGGCTTTGTGCTGTTGATGAGCGACGTGCCCGAGCACTGGCTCGGTCCGCTCGAGTCGGGCGCGAATCGCTCGGGCGCGGTGATCGTCGACGTCGTCGACGCGCCCGACCGCGCGCTCGCGCATGCGTCGAGCTTCAGCGTCGCCTTCGCGCGCAACGACTGGATCTGGGATCGCGGACAGCTCGTTGGCCTTCGCGCGTCGGCACGATGTGTGAAGAACCGCGTCGCGCCGCCGCTCGGCGAGACCGAGCTCGAGGTCCGCTATCCGCTCGGGCCACGTCCCGTCGACGACTACACGCTTGGTGTCACCGAGTCGCCCATCCACATAGTGGAGGTGCGCCCACGCGTGTCTGCTGCGGTCTGACAGGACATATCGAGCTCGCACGGAGGCCCGACCTCTACGGGTCACCAGTCATCGTCGGGCGCTGGGACGAGCACGTCGTTGCCGCCTCCGAGGAGACGCAGCCCTTCGGTGTCGCGCCAGGCATGGCTTTGCGTCAGGCCGAGCACCTGTGTCCGCACGCGACCTTCGTCCTCCCTGACGAAGAGGCGGTGACGCGCATCCGCGAGCTGATCTGCGCCGCGCTCTACGACCTCGCGCCTGTGGTCGAGGTGCGCAACGAAGGCGTGGCGTGGCTCGACCTCGAGGGCGTGGTCAGCCCAGGCGAGTCGATACGGGAGATGCGCAGGCGATTGCTCAAGGCGATCGGTCGAGAACCCCGACTCGGCCTCGCGCCAGGCCCGTTCTCGGCGCGACTCGCGGCGGCGCGGGCGCGACCAGGCCGATTGGTGCAGGTCAGCGACGCGCGGGAGTTTCTCGCCCCTCTTCCCTCGCGCGAGCTGCCTCTCGACGCCGAGCAGCTCGAACGCCTCGACCTGCTTGGCCTGCGCACGCTCGGCGCGGTCGCGACGGTCGGACCCAGGGAGCTCGAAAGCCAGCTGGGTCGCGACGGACGTCGCGCGGTCTTGCTCGCGCGCGGCTTCGAGCCCGACGAGCTCACGCCGTGGCGGCCGCCGATGTTCACCAGCGCGCATCGCCAGTTCGGCGAGCCGGTGGAGGATCGTGAGGCGCTGCTCTTCGTCGCCCGCGCGTTGTGCGGAGACCTCGCCGAAGAGCTCGGCCTGCGCGGCGCGGGGGCAAAGCACGTGCGCGTGCGGATGGGCTTCGAGGCTTCGGAGCCGGAGCAGCGCGCGTCGATCGTCCGCCATCCGCTGAGCAGCCAGGCGGAGCTGTTCGGCCTGGTCGGCTCCTGGATCAAGGAGTGGCAGCCGCGCGCGCCGATCGCGGAGATGTGGATCGACCTTCCCGTGCTCGAAGGCGCAGGACGCCGGCAGCTGCGGCTGTGGGCCGGCGGGGACGGGTCGAGCGAAGAGGTGACGGCGGCGCTGGAGCGGCTGCAGGAGCGCTTCGGCGACGAGATCGTGGTCAGTGGCGCGTCATGAATCTGGGGCGAGGTATTTCACGTAGCGCCCCGGTCGGGCGAGGAAGTCGCGCCATGAGCGCGACCAGATGACACGGCTCATCAGCCCGCCGACGGCGATCGACGTCACTCTCGACCATGGCGGCGCCCCTATCGCCATCGCGGGCGCGTTCCAGGGCTCGGTCGAGCCAATCGCCCGCTGGAAGGTCGAGGGCTCGTGGTGGGACAGGCCAGTCGTGCGCGAGTACTGGAAGGTGGTCCTCAACAACAGCCTGCTCTGCGAGCTCTACCACGACCTCACGACTCGCGCGTGGTTCGTGGACCGGGTCTACGACTGAAGTTGTCGCCGTACGTCGAGCTGCACTCCCACTCCAACTACTCGTTCCTCGACGGCGGCTCGCACCCCTACGAGCTGGCGCTGCGCGCGGCCGAGCTCGAGATGCCGGCGCTGGCGATCACCGACAGTGGCGGCGTTTACGGCGCGGTGCGCCACCTCCAAGCCTGTCGCAAGCTGGGCGTCAAGCCCATCATCGGCAGCGCCCTCGAGGTCGACGGCGAGGAGCTGATCCTCATCGCCCGCAACCTCCGTGGGTACTCGAACCTCTGCCGTCTGCTGAGCATCGCCCACGCCGACCAGCCCAAAGGCGAGGCGCGGACGACGCTGGCACGGGTCGCCCAGCACCGTGGCGACCTCTTCTACCTCAGCGCGACCGACGACGAGTCGCGGCTGCGCGCCCTGCAGGAGGCGCTCGGCAGGGAGGCCGTCTTCAGCGAGCTCCATCACCACCTGCGGCCTGAGGACCCTTGGATCCTGGAGGGCCGGGTGGCGATGGCCCACCGGTGCGGCGCGGCGGTTGCTGCCACGAATCAAGTCCACTACCACGTCCCCGGCAGGCGACAGCTGCACGACGTGCTGGTCGCCATCCGCCACCGCGCGACGCTCGAAGAGGTCCGTCAACACCTCTTCTCCAACTCCGAGCACCACCTCAAGGGCGGCGCCGAGATGCGTCCGCTGTTCCGCGGCCACGAGGAGGCGCTGGCCGCGCCGTGGGAGATCGCGCAGGAGTGCGACGTCGAACTCGACTTCCGCAAAGTGCGATTTCCGGGCTATCCCGTGCCCGCGGGCGAGACCCCGTTCTCGTTTCTGTACAAGCTCTGCTTCGAAGGTCTGCGCGAGCGCTACCGGCCGATCACGTCCGCGGTGACACGACGCCTGCAGCACGAGCTCGAGGTGATCGAGAAGACTGGGCTGGCCGAGTTCTTCCTCATCAACTGGGACCTGATGCGCTTTGCGCGTGAGCACGGCGTGCCAGGGCAGGGACGCGGCTCTGCCGCGGACTCGATCGTGGCCTATGTGCTGGGCATCACGCGCGTCGACCCCATCGAGCACAACCTGCTGTTCGAGCGCTTCCTGCACGAGGAGATGACGAGCACGCCCGACATCGACATCGACTTCTCGACCGAGCACCGCGAGCAGGTGATCCAGTACATCTACGAGAAGTACGGCTGGGAGCGGACGGGGATGGTCTGCAACGTCGTCACGTTCCAGCCGCGGATGGCGATCCGCCAGGTCGGCAAGGCATTGGGTTTCTCGGCCGAGCTGCTCGACCGGCTCGCCAAGGGCGTGGACAGGTGGTTCACCGAGGACGTCGAAGACTCGATGGCTTCGGCCGTGCCGCCGCCAGACATGCGGCCGCAGAGCTGGCGCCAGTTCCTGGAGCTGTGCCGCGAGGTGATCGAGTTTCCTCGCCACCTCTCGATCCACAACGGCGGCATGCTGGTCACGGGTGAGCCGCTGGTCCACATCGCCCCGGTCGAGCCGGCGACCATGGAGGGGCGGCGCGTCGTCCAGTTCAACAAGGACGACGTCGAGGACCTGGGCCTGATCAAGATGGACATGCTCGGGCTGCGCACGCTGTCCGTGGTCGCCGAGGCGCTGGACCTGATTCGCGACACCACGGGCGCTCGGCCTGACCTCGACGCTCTGACCCTGAACGACCCGGCGGTGTACGAGATGTGCGGCGAGGCGGACACCATCGGCGTCTTCCAGATCGAGTCGCGGGCGCAGATGCAGACGCTGCCCCGGACGCGACCGCGAACTTTCAACGATCTCGTCGTCGAGGTGGCGATCATCCGGCCGGGGCCGATCCAGGGCAACGCCGTGCATCCGTACATCCGGCGCAAACAAGGGCGGGAGTCAGTGACGTATGCGCACCCGCTGCTAGAGCCGATCCTGCGCGACACGCTCGGGGTGATCCTTTACCAGGAGCAGATCATCGAGATCGCCATGCAGGTCGCGGGGATGAAGCCGGGGCGCGCGGATGGATTTCGGCGGGCGATGACGCGGCACCTGAACCGGGTGGAGATGTCATCGCTGGAAGATGAGTTTGTCTCCGGTTGCCTGGCCAACGGCGTGCCGCGCTCGGTGGCGGACCAGCTCTTCGCGGCGGTGCAGGGATTTGCTGTCTACGGCTTCTGCCGATCGCACGCGGCCGCGTTCGCGCGCACGTCGTACGAGACGGCGTGGATGAAGCTGCACCACCCGGTGGAGTTCGCCTGCGGGCTGCTGAACAACCAGCCGATGGGGTTCTACCACCCGAGCGTGCTGGTCGAGGACCTAAAGCGGCATGGCCTTCGGGCTTTGCCGGTGGACATCAACCGCTCCGACGTGCGGTGCATGCCTGAGCTGGTTGGTGGTTCATTACCCGCGAGTGCCGGCGTTCGCGACGGCATTCCCGAACCTCTGAAGCCCGCATCTGCCGGCACTCGCGGCATTCCCGAACCTCTGAAGCCCGCATCTGCCGGCACTCGCGGCATTCCCGGCCCTCCGCGGGCAGAAACACCCCACGCTGGGGGCCCTCCCTTCGGTTCCAGGCCCCTCCCCCTCCTTCCAACCAACTTCAGCGTATCCGCCCTGTCAACCCTCCCTGTTAAGACCGAGCACGCCATGCGCATCGGGTTCAACTACGTTCGCGACCTCGGCGAAGAGGGGCGCCAGGCGATCGTCGCCGACCGCAAGAGCGGCGGCCCGTTTCTTTCCTTCGACGACTTCCTCAGCCGCCTCCGCGGCGGCCCCATCAGCCCGCGCGCGGTCCGCAACCTCGTCATGGTCGGCGCCTTCGACGCCCTCGGCAGTCCGCGCCGAGCGCTCCTCTGGGGCTGGCAGGAGCGGTGGCACGGCGCCGGCCTGCGCAAGGGCATCGACCGGCAGTCCGAGCTGCGCCTCGACGGCACGGCGCCAGAGCTGCCGCGCATCGACGACTTCGACGCCAACCAGCTCGAGTACCGCATCTCCGACCTCTCCACCGGCCACCACCTGATCCACTTCTGCCGCGACCGCCTGCGCGAGCTCGGTGCCGTCGAGACCAACAAAGTGCCCAGGATCCCCAACAACCAGCGCGTGCGCGTCGCCGGGCTGGTCATCACCCGTCAGGCGCCCGCGACCGCCAACAAGATCCGCTTCTTCACCCTCGAGGACGAGTTCGGCCAGGTCAACGTGACCATCAAGCCCGAGGTCTACGCGAAGTACCGCCAGGTTGCCAACCGCCAGCCGATTCTGATCATCGACGGGGTGATGCAGCGTCAGGACGGCGTCCACTCCGTGCTGGCCAGCCACATCGAAGCGCTCACCGGCGTGCCCCGACCGGCGCAGCGCTCCCACGACTATCGCTGAGGCCGCATCATGTCCGGTCGTGTTGCGCGAGCACTGGGAGCGGAACGCCAACAACTGGGCCGCCTGGGCAACGACGCCGGACTTTGACTCCTACTGGAGCTACTCCACCACGTTCTTCGACCTCATACCGCCACCCGGCACGAGAACGCTCGAGGTCGGGTGCGGCGAAGGCCGGGTCTCGCGCGACCTCGCCGCCCGCGGTCACGACGTGGTCGGGCTCGACTCGTCACCAACCTTGATCCATTTGGCGCGCCAAACCGCACCCGCCATCGCCTTCGTCATCGGTGACGCCGCCGCCCTTCCCTTTCCCGACCGCTCCTTCGACACCGTCGTCTACTACAACTCCCTGATGGACTTCGACAACATGGACGCCGGAGTCGACGAAGGGGCACGCGTCCTGCAGGTAGGCGGCTCGTTCTGCGCTTCCGTCACCCATCCCTTTCAGGACGCCGGCAAGTTTGTCGACCAAGCACCGGATTCAGCATTCCTCGTGGACGAGAACTACCTCGAGCACCGCCGCCCAATCGACGCGCCGGTGGACCGCGACGGCAGGCACATGCACTTCAAGGGTTGGGCGTACCCATTGGAGGCGTACTCACGGGCACTCGAGAGGAACGGCCTGGTGATCACCGCGCTGCGCGAGCCTGGAGCGCCGCCCGAGATCGTCGCGAGCGACCCCGCAAACGTCCGCTGGCAACGCATGCCGCTCTTCGCCATGTGGCGCGCCGTCAAAGCCGCTTAGCGAGGATTGCCTTACGTGAGACCATTGTCGGAACCAACCATGGCTGAAGACCGCGAAGACCTCTTGCGCCGCTATCGAGAATCTCGCGCGAAGCTCCTCCAAGCGATCGAATCGCTCACCGACGAGCAGATGTCGGAGCCCTCGCTCGACGGCTGGGCGGTCAAGGACCATCTCGCCCACATCGCCTTGTGGGACGACATCCGCGCCGATGACGTCGAGCGGATCTCCGCCGGATTCGAGTCTGCGTGGAAGATGACCGACGAGCAGAACGATGTCCACAATGCGACCGGCTACGAGCTGAGACGATCGATGTCCGCCGCGCAGGCGCGGTGGGAGCTCGAGACCTCCCGGCGCAAGCTGCTGGACGCGATCACGGCTGCCACACCTCCGGCCCTCGATCCCACCCGGTACGGCGGGGCGGACCTGCGCAGCGACCACGAGGACGAGCACGCAGGCTGGATCGCCCGCTGGCGCGGCGAAAAAGGGATCTGACAGCAGGATTTCCTTACTTTCTGTAGCCGAGGATGGGCCTTTTGCGCCAAGCTATTCAGCTACAGCCGAACTTCATCGCAGCAGCCCCAGAAGGAAGACCCCGAAAACAATGTCGATCGCCCGAGAAATCGAAGACATCGCGCGGGACCTGATCAAGCATCAGCACGATCACCCGCCGGTCCGCGACCTGAACCGCGACGTCGAGCGCCGCCTCACCTTCGCCGACCGCGTCGCCGCGGACTTCGCCCGCCTGATCGGCAGCTGGCCCTTCGTCCTCGCCCAGCTCGGCATCATCGTCCTCTGGATCGCCCTGAACGCCCTGAACCTGATCCGGCCGTGGGACTCCTACCCCTTCCGCTTCCTGAACATGATCCTCAGCCTCGAGGCCGCGATCTGGGTCTCGGTGGTGCTGATGGCGCTCAACCGCCAGGCCGACCGCGACCGGCTGCGCGCCCAGCAGGACTACGAGCTCAACGTCAAGGACGAGGAGGAGCTCAAAGCGCTCATGAACCACCTCATGCACCAGGACGAGATCCTTCTCCAGATCGTCAACCGCCTCGACCGCGGCGACCGCGAGATGAAGCGCCTGGCGCGCCGCCTCGAGGATGCGCTGGAGGCGAGCAAGCAATCCCAGCCGCCGGCGCCCGCGACGCCGCAGGAGCGGGCGCAGCAGGTCAGCGTCCCGGCGCCCTGATGACCAAGCGCGAGCCGAGCTCGCGCACGACCTCGACGATCAGGTCGACATCTTTCTCGGTTGTCCGCCAGTTGACGATCGCGGGCCGGAAGCAGAGCTTGCCCCGGTGCTCGGTCGTGCCGAAATAGACGCGCCCGTCCTCGAGCACCATCGCTCCCAGCTTGCGGTTCAGCTCGTCGAGCTCGGACTCGTCCACGCCGTCGGGCCGGTAGCGAAAGCAGACGACGTTGAGCGGTACGTCCGCCAGCCGCTCGAGGTCGGGCGCGTCGTCCACCTGCCGCGCCACACGCTGCGCCAGCCCGAGGTGACGCTCGATCATGTCGCGATAGCCGTCCAGCCCATAAGCGCGCAGCGTCGCCCAGACCGGGATCGCGCGCGCCCGCCGCGACATCTCCGGGGCGAGGTTGCCGAAGACGGGCCGGGCCAGCACCTCCGTACCGAGGTAGGCGGCGCTCGCGGAGAAGCCGCCGGCGTGGATGCCCGCGTCGCGCACAAAAGCGAAACCAGTGTCGTATGGCGCGTTCAGCCACTTGTGCCCGTCGACGGCAACCGAGTCGGCTTCCGCGATGCCGTCGACGAGGCGCCGCGTCGCGGGCGTAACCGCCGCGTAGAGGCCGAAGGCGCCGTCGACATGGAGCCAGGCGCGGTGGCGGCGGGTCAGGGCGGCGATCTCTCGAATGGGGTCGAAGCCGCCTGTGTTCACGTCCCCCGCCGTCGCCACGACGAGCGCCGGCGCGCCGCCGAGGCCGCGAAGCGCCCTCTCCAGGGCGGCGGCGTCCATCGCCCCGTCGTCGCGCGCGAAGGTCTGCGGCCGCGTCCGGCCGAGGCCGAGGACGCCGAGCGCCTTGACCGCGCTCGCGTGTAGGTAGCCGCTGCCGAACACGGGGACCTCCGGGAGGCCCGCCAGACCGCGCTCGTCGACGTCGACGCCATGCTCCAGCCCCCACCAGCGCCGCGCCGAGTCAAGACCGACGAGGTTGGCCGTGGTCGCGGCCGACGTCATGACCGCGCTCCACCCGGCCGGAATTCCGAACAGCTCTTTGAGCCAGCCGAGCGTGACCTGCTCGATGCGCGAGGCCAGCGGAGAGCTGACCCAGTTGTAGGCGCTCTGGTTGAGGGTTGAGGTCAGCCAGTCGGCGCCGAGCGCGGCCGGCGTCACGCCGCCCATGACGAAGTGAAAGAAGCGCGGCCCGGTGGAACGCGTCGCGCCCACATCGGCCGCGGCGACCAGCTCGGCGAGCGCCTTCAGCGATCCGACGCCGCGCTTAGGCATCCCGCCGTCGAACTCCGGCGCCCCTGACGGCCGCACCAGCGCCTCGTCGACATTGGCCAGGAAGTCCTCCGCCTCGCGGGCGATGAGGCGCAGTGCTTCCGCGAGGCGCTCCCGATCCAGGATTGGGTCAGGCATTGTCGACACGATAGACCGCGTACTCGCCGTCGTCGTAGACGAGAGTCGCGTGGTCGTCCCAGTAGGCGCGGCTCCCGCCGCGCGGCACCTCCTGCGGCCCGATCATCACGTAGTCGACCCCGTATTTGCGCGCCAGGTCGAGCGCGGCGGGATCGCCGGCGAGGATCTTCTTGTCGTCCGCCTCCTTCTGCACGTAGTCGGCAAGGCCGTATGTCCACAGCCAGCCCGGGTAGCCCACGAGCACGCGCCTGCCGGCCAGCGTCGAGACCGGGCTGTTGTGCTCGTCGGCGACGGCGAAGATCGCGTCCGGGCTCGTGTGGGTGCGCACCCACTCGGCGACCTTCAGCCCGCCCGCGTCGGTGAACTGGACACTGCTGACGCTGAAGTCCGACGCCCGGGCCAGATCGAGCGCTCCTGACAGCCCCATAAGAGCCATGACGGCGACGGCGACGATTGCGGTACCGGGTCCGCGCCGCACCAGGTGCGCCAGGACGCCTCCACCGAGGATGGCGCCGAGGAGTGCCCAGAAGACGAAGAACTTCGTGTTGTCCCATATCCATGGCTGCAGGACGATCACGTTCGGCACCGCGAACCAGAGCCACATCGGCGCAAACCACTTCGGGAACTCGGTCGGGAACCGGCGCTGCAAGACGTAGCCGGCGATGAGCAGCGGGAGCAGCAGCGACGTGTTCCAGATCCAGAACCAGATCCAATCCCATGGGTAGCCCCCCGACAGCCAGCCCGGCTGGATGCAGAAACCTCCGAGCAACGCCAGGTTGCCGCACATGCTGGTGTTGTCCGGCGGCCACATCCAGGCCAGGATCGGAATGCCGACGACGAGCGCGGGCGCGAAGAAAGCGATCCACTGAGGTCGGCGGTTGAAGAGCGCCCAGAACGCCGGCAGCGCGACCACAGTGCCCCAGGCGTGGACATGGAAGACCGGCAGCGTCGCCGCGACCAGGCCGGCGAAGAGAAACGGACGCCATGCGAGGCGCTCGCGAACCGCGATCCAGAGGACGACCAGGAGGATCAGCGCGAGGCTGAACCCGAAGAGCGTCGAGCGCTGGGGCACGAGATACCCAAGCACGGGGTTCAGCCACTGCAGGTTCACGTCGCGATTGAGGGTGTACTCCCGCGGCAAGTGCGCAAGCGCCTCGAGGCCGAAGCGCTGGAGGTCGCCGCTCAGGTAGACGAAGCCCAGCCCGCCGCTGAGCACGAAAAGGAAGACGGCGATCGCGGCCCCGGCGCGCTCGCCGAGAAAGCGCACGGCCGCCAGGTAGAGCACGCCGGGAAACGCCAGCCCGAGCACCGCGCTGGTCGCGGTCAGAGCCTCGGTCAGGGAGAGTCCCAGCGGGACGAGGTCCGCGGCGAGGAAGTCGACCATGAACGGGTAGCCGAGGTGGTGGCCAGGGTCGATGGGAAACTCGGGCGGGAAGTTGTGGCCGTAGGCGAACGACCCCGCGAAGCTGAGGTGCGCCGCCCAGTCGCCCCAGATGTTCACGTAGCCGGCGTAAAGACCGTTCGGCGTGTAGACATACGCCTGGTGCAGCAAGTGCACCGTCCACGCGCCGCACACGAGCAGCACCGCCAGGAGCGGCCAGCGCGACCTCCAACCCCGCTTCGCCTCCATCCAGTCCGCGGTCACTCGGCTCCGCGCGAGCACGGCGCCGGCCGCCCCGAGTGCCAGCGTGGCGGCGAGGCCAAGCAGCGCGGTGACGAGCGTCACGTCGCGCGCCACCAGCGCCGGCACGAAGGTCGCGACGGACACCGCGGCGCCTCCCAGCACCACCCCGAAGACGACCCGCTCTTCCAGCGTGAA
This sequence comes from Chloroflexota bacterium, assembly GCA_005889135.1. GTDB lineage: Bacteria > Chloroflexota > Dormibacteria > Dormibacterales > Dormibacteraceae > 40CM-4-65-16. Next base: position 6,102 of record VBEK01000151.1, on the reverse strand, counting down.
CCCGACGCCTGACCAGTAGGTGATGCCGAACCCCGCCGCCGCCGCGGCGAGGAGGTAGAGGAGAGCTCCTAGTTCCAACAGAACAGCTGCGGCTGCGCCGGCGGCAGCTTCGGGTCGCAGTGTATGAGCCAGAGCTTTGGGCCCCACGGCGGCGTGCCGGCGCCGTGGTAGAACGCGGAGACCGAGAGCGGAACCGCCGTCCACTCGGGATAGAAGTAGCCGAAGAACAGAACCGCGATGGCGAGGTGCGCGGCCACAAGCCTCGCCCCGCCGGGGGACCGCAGCTTAGCCCCGAGGTATGCCAGCACAAAAGCCAGGGCCAGGACCATGAAGATGAGCCCGCCGAACATGTGGTACATGAACAGGACGCGCGTGATCGGGAACCACGGCGCGTACTGGGTGATGAAGCCGAGCAGGATCACCGCGGCGGCGAAGCTGCGGTGGCGGATCACGAAGTAGGGCATCGCCGCGACGCAGGGAAGGCTCGTCCACCAGATCCAGGGGTTGCCGAGGTTGGACATCCGCGCCATCAGGGCCTGGCCCGTGAACTGGTCGACGCCGAGGCCGGTGTACTCGGCGTAGTAGAGGACCGGGCGCGCGAGGAAGGGCCACGACCAGGCCGGCGACCCGTATGGATGCGTGGCCGTCAGGCCGGAGTGGTAGCGATACGACTCGAGCTGGTAGTTCCACAGGTCTCCGAGGTTGTGGAACTGCCCCCGGGCGAAGAACGGGTACCAGGACAGCACATAGATCACGAGCGGGATGGCGACCAAGGCGATGACGCCGGCCGCCACGTACGCGAGCGGCGGGACCCGGGGCGTCATTGGTGGCCCCCACTGGACGTCGAGCGAGCTGAGGACCAGGCGCAAGAGCAGGAAGAAGACGATGCTCGCCCACGCCGCAAGCACGATCCACTTGGCCGAGATGCCGATCCCCAGCACGATGCCCAGCGCGAGGAGCGAGAGCATCGCCGCCTCGACTGTGCGGCTCTGCATGTGGACGAAGAACAGGTAGTAGGCGCAGAGGATGAAGAAGATCGGAAAGATGTCGATCATCCCGATCCTCGACTGGATGAAGAACATGCCGTCGAAGCACACCAGCGTCGCTGCGGCGATCGCGAAAAGCCGGTTCGACCACATGCGCCTCGCGAGGAGATACATCATCGGGATGCACAGCGTCCCGAAGATGCACGCCGCGATCCGCCAACCGAATGTGTTGAAGCCGAGGTCGATGTAGTCCCCTTTCGCACCCTGGAAGGCGGCGCGGAACCATCCGTACGCCCACTCCCCGGCCGCGATCAGGGTCTTGCCGAGCGGAGGCTCGGGGTCGAAGTAGTTGTAGAAGCATGCGGCGGTCGTCGGCCGGCAAGTCTCGATGCCCTTGACGTCGTTGCGCGCGTCGACAGGGAAGTACACCTCGTCGAACACCTGGCCGTTGGGTGGAGAAAGCTGACCGTTGGTGTCCGGGTAGCCACGGTTGAAGGGGTAGGCGAGGCCGCACAACGTCCCCGGATCCCCCCGCGCATCGACCGGCGTGCTGGCGACGCAGTCCGTTACCGGCGGCCCCTGCAACGGGTGGGCGAAGAAGTCGGGAAGGATCGGGCTGAAGAACCTGAGCACGAAAGCGACCGCCGTGAGCGCCAGCAGCGCCACGAGGTCGACACGGTCGAAGTAGGTGGGCTCGAGCTGTTGTTGTCCGCCGGCGGAGATCACCGTCGGCGCTTGCGTCGCCTGGCTCCGCCCTGGTTCTGCCCGATTCGCTCGGGAAGGTGCGAGCTGATCTCCCAGACCACCACGTCGGCGTCCGGGACGGGGATGGCGATGACGTCGTCGTTCATCAAACCGCCCTTGAAGATGCCAAGTCGCTTCTTGATCGCCCCGAGCTGAGTCTCGTCGCCCCGGAGCTTCAGGAAAACCGCCGGCTTGTCGATGTGGCGCTTCATGAAAGGCACGATGCGCCGTGTTCGCCCGTTCTGGTTCTCGTAGTGCTGGCGCAGCGGGAGCGCCTTGACCCACCGGATCGTGTCGTAGTCGATGGTCACGCTCTGCAGCGTGTTGGAGATCTTGACGCCCTCCTCACGGACTTCGACCTTGCTGCGCCACCGGTAGAAGAGAAAGCCCACGGCCATGAGGAGACCGAGGGGCACGTAGAAGATGAAGGCGAAGTAGCCCGTGTTCAGGATTTGGCCCTGGTAGATGGCGATCGCCACGCTGCCCAGGCCCACGATGAGCAGCAGGCCCGCGTAGAACCGCTGCTGCATCCACAGGTGGTGCGCGTACATGTTCTGGTGGCGCTTCGGGCGCGATGTCTCTTGGGTGCTCAAGGACTATTGATTATCGGGTAGCTCCCAGTGGCGACTGCGCTCGACCGCGCGTCGCCAGCTCGCCTGCATCGCGTCCGCCTGGTCGCGCGACATCCGGGGCTCGAACTCGCGATCGAGCTTCCAGAGGCCGGCCAGATCCCCGTCGCTCCACAGCCCGGCGCCAAGGCCGGCGAGAAAGGCGGCGCCGAGGGCGGTGGTCTCGGTGTGCCGTGGCCGCCGAACCGGGATGCCGAGCAGATCGGCCTGGAGCTGGCAGAGGACGTCCATCACCGCGGCACCGCCGTCGACGCGCAGCTCTTTGAGCCGCTCGCCGGTGTCCGCCTCCATCGCTTCGACGACGTCGCGAGTCTGGTAGGCCATCGCCTCGACCGCGGCGCGCACCAGGTGCGCCCGGGTGGTGCCGCGCGTGAGCCCGACGATGGTTCCCCGCGCGTACGGGTCCCAATGAGGCGCCCCCAGGCCGACGAACGCCGGAACCATGAAGACTCCCCCAGCATTTGGTACCGAGGACGCGAGAGGTCCCGCCTCGCTCGTCGCGGCGATGAGGCCGAGCCCGTCACGCAGCCACTGCAGCGCGGCGCCGGTGACGAAGATGGCGCCCTCGAGCGCGTAGCTCAGCTCGCCCCGACGGCGCCACGCGACGGTGGTCAGCATGCCCGACCGGGATACGGCGCGACGCGTGCCTGTCTGCATGAGGACGAATGAACCTGTCCCGTACGTGTTCTTGGCCATGCCTTCGCTCGTGCACGCCTGGCCGAACAGGGCGGCCTGCTGGTCGCCGGCGACCCCGGTGACCCGCGCAGCGATCTCGCCGCTCGAGTCGACCACCTCGGGAAGGTTCGCGAGCGAGACGCCGAACAGCTCGGCCATCTCCTCGCTCCAGGCGCCGCGCCCGATGTCAAACAGCAGCGTGCGCGACGCGTTGGAGGCGTCCGTCACGTGGGCGCGTCCCGCGGAGAGCCTGGCGATGAGCCACGAGTCGACGGTGCCGGCGGCGGCGTCCGCGGCTCCCTCGATGTGCTTCAGCGCCCACGCCAGCTTGGTGGCGGTGAAGTAGGGGTCGAGGACAAGGCCGGTAACTTCGCGCACACGGTCCTCGTGGCCAGCCTCGCGCAGGCGCCTGCAGTCGTCCGCCGTGCGCCGGTCCTGCCAGACGATCGCGGGCGCGATCGGCTCGAGCGTCTTGCGGTCCCACAGCACGAGGGTCTCGCGCTGGTTGGTGATCCCGATCGCGGCCACGTCGTGGTCCGTGACGCCGGCTGCCTGAAGCGCCTGCTCTGTGCTTGCCTGAACGGCCGACCAGATCTCGTTCGCATCGTGCTCGACCCAGCCTGGTCGCGGGTAGTGCTGCGTGATCTCCCTGTAGCCGCGTCCCTGGATCTCGCCGGCCACCGCATCGGTGCCGACCGCGATCGCGGTCGCCCCGGTCGTGCCTTCGTCGAGCGCTAGGACGACCTGGGCGATGTTGGTTTCCAGGCGCGGTTGAGGCTGCCGGTCGAGTAACCCTCGAGGTCGACGGAGACGAACTTGTAGCCGGCCTCGCGCACCGCCTCGGCGATGCGCTCGCGCTCGGCGACCAGGCGCTGGATATCCGCCGCGTCGACCTCGATCCGAGCCACGTCCCCGTGGTGCCGAACGCGGACCTGCGCGAATCCCATAGCCTTCACCGCCGCCTCCGCGGCCTCGATCTGGCGCAGCGCCCCGACCGTGACCGGCGTCCCGTGCGGGATGCGAGACGAAAGGCAGGCGAAGGATGGCTTGTTCCAGTTGGGCAGACCCAGCGCGCGCGCCGCGGCCCGGATCTCGGCCTTCGCCATCCCCGCCTCGAGCAGAGGGAAGCGAACACCGCGACGCACCGCGGACGCGTGCCCCGGCCGGTGGTCGCCGGCGTCGTCGGCGGTGGCGCCGTACGCCAGGTGCGCAAGACCGAGCTCCGTGCGCACCGGCTCGAGGGTGTCGAACAGCTCCTCCTTGCAGTGGAAGCAGCGGTCCGGATGGTTGCGCGCGTAGGCCTCGAGCTCGACCTCCCCGGTGGTGACCTCGACCAGGCGCGCGCCCATCGTGCGCGCGAGCTCGCGTGCGGCCGACTGCTCTGACTCCGGGTACGCGGCCGAGCTCGCGAGCACCGCGACGGCGCCCTCCTGCAGCTCGTCCATGGCCAGGCGCAGCAGCAGCGTCGAGTCGACGCCGCCCGAGTACGCCACCAGCACCGAGCCCAGGTCGCGGACGAGGCGGCGCGCGCCGTCGAGCCGGATCGCGTCGAACGAATCGAGCTGGATCATCAACCCAGTCCCGAGATTAGCTTGCGCGCGCCTCCGAAGGCTCCATCGCCGGCGTGCCGCACCACGCCTCGTAGTCGATCAGGCCGTCCACCGTAGGGTTCTCTCCGCACAGCGGGCAGGCCTTGTTCTGGCGCAGCTTGAGCTCGCGGAAGCTCATGTCCTCGCCCTCGAACAGCAGGTAGCGGCCTACCATCGGACGCCCGATGTCCAGCAGGTACTTGATCGTCTCGAAGGCCATCATGCTGCCGATGATCCCGGGCAGGACGCCAAACACGCCCGCCTCGGCGCAGCTCTGCACGCTGCCCGGCGGCGGCGGCTCGGGGAACAGGCAGCGGTAGCAGCCGGTGCCCTTGGCCGAGTCGAACAACGCCAGCCGGCCCTCGAACCGGAAGATGCTGCCGTGCACGAGGGGCTTGGCCAGGAAGTGCGCCGCGTCGTTGGCGAGGTAGCGGGTCGGGAAGTTGTCGGTGCCGTCGACGACCACGTCGTAGGGCGCGAAGATGCGCATCGCCGTCTCAGAGTTGAGGTGCTCGTTGATGGCCACGACCTCGACGTCGGGGTTCAGGTCGCGCAGCGTCTCCGCCGCCGATTCGACCTTGGGCCGGCCGATGTCGTCGTGTCCGTGGAGCAGCTGGCGCTGGAGGTTGGAGGCGTCGACGACGTCGAAGTCGACGATGCCGATCTTGCCGACGCCGGCCGCCGCCAGGTACATGGCCGCCGGTGAGCCCAGCCCGCCGGCGCCGAGGAGCAGGACGCTCGAGCCGAGCAGCTTGCGCTGGCCGGCGCCTCCGACCTCGGGCAGGATCAGGTGCCGGGCGTAGCGGGCGACCTGGTCGGGGGTGAACGGTTTGTTCTGGGGCATGTCTGCTAGGACTATACCCAGGGCGCTTTCGGGCTTATTCCTATGAGAGGAGCCAGAGCCCTCGGCGAGCGAATCGGCGCCGAGGTGGCCCGGATGCTAGGCGCCGGCGAGCACCGGAGCAAGCGCATCCGTCGATGCGTGCGCGAGGAGCGGAGCCGGCAACGACGCAGACGGGCCGCATTCGGCGTCGAGGCGCCGTCGAGGGTCTCTTGGCTCCTCTCATATAGTGGGGGGGCCCCTATGGAAATCGAATACCTCGACGAAGAGCAGGTCATCTCGCTCTACAACAAGGTTCGGACCGGCAAGAAGGCCTGGCCGACCGGCATCTGGAGCTCCCCCGCCGCGCTGCAGTACGCGGTCACCGTCTTCGACTACTGGATCCACAACGTGATGGGCTGGAAGGGCTGGCCCGACGCGCGCGGCAAGGTCACCCCGGCGCTGCTCGAGGAGCACCGCCTGGCGGACCTCGTCGAGTCGGTCTTCGTGCCCGAGTTCGGCGACGACTGGCTCGACTTCGAGGTGGTGCTCAACGAGTCCATGCGTCTGTCCGAGGACGAGGCCTGGGCGCCCGACGTCAGCGACCGGCAGGAGCGCGTCGAGGCGGCGTTCGAGCACGCCTTCGAGAAGCTGATCGG